>NZ_JAGMUF010000136.1:0-226 GCF_019049125.1 Streptomyces sp. AC602_WCS936
TGCCGCCGGCGGCGGTGGTCTTCGACTCCCACAGCACGGTGCTGCCGTCGGCGTCGACGACGGTGAGGTTGCCGGTGTCGGTGAAGCGGGCGGTGGCGCCGGGGTGGCCCGCGGTGCCGGTCGACCACAGGGTCTGGCCCGCGTTGGAGACGACGACGAGATCGCCGTCGGCCCGCAGGGTCAGGCGGGCGGCGTTGGAGACGAGGCTGTCACCGGCCCGCATCAC
>NZ_JAGMUF010000137.1:0-387756 GCF_019049125.1 Streptomyces sp. AC602_WCS936
GAGCAGGGGCAGCGGGTCGGAGGTGGTGACCAGTTCCCGCAGCGGGTGCCGGGCCAGCACCGCGTCCACCTCCGGCGTCAACGCCGCCGCCAACCGGGTGGCCACCGGGAGCGTGTCGTCGAGCAGCGCCTCGGCCGCGGCCCGCACCACGGCACGCCCCGCGTCCTTCGGTACCCCGGCGGCGGCCCGCCGGTACAGCTCGGCACCCTCCTCCAGGACCAGCCCGGTGTCGATGCCCGCCGGCACCTTGATCCGGGCGTGTCGCCGCCAGGTGGCGACGGGGTCGCTCCAGGCCTCCACCCGGTAGGTCCAGTTGCCCGGGGCGCCGGGGGTGACCTCGGCGCCCCAGCGGTCACTGCCCGGGGCCACCTCCCGCATCGGGGTCCACGGACCCGGCCGGCCCTCGGGGTCCTTCAGTACGACGTTGGCGGCCACCGCGTCGTGCCCCTCGCGGAACACGGACGCGGTGACCTCGAACGTCTCTCCTGCCACCGCCTTCGCCGGGCGCCTGCCGTGATCCACCACCGGGTGGACGTCCCGTACCGGGATACGCCCGATTTCCACGGTCGTGCTCATCCGTTCTCACCTCCGCCGTGCTCGGGGCCGGGCGCCGGCCCGGCCGATTGGGTCAAGCCGCGCCGGAGGGCGTCTTCCGCCCCGACGGGGAGAGCAGGTCCGGCTGCTCCGGCGAACAGGTGACCAGGCTCGTCCGCAGGTACCGCTCGGCCGCCTCCGCGGCCTCGCGTGCGCACCGCTTTCCCATCAGCACGCACAGGGTGTAGCCGGAGTCCTCGAAGGTGGCCCGGATGCCCACGTCCGCGGGGGACGCCAGCATCGAGCGTTCCCAGGCGCGGTAGAGCCGTAGCTGCCGGGCGACCTCTGACTTGGCAGGGAGCAGCATGGCCGGTCACCTTCCGGACGGTCCGGTACGGACGATCGAGTTCTTCACACATGGTGCACGCACGGTGACTCGCCGTCTTGTTGGATCTTCAACCGCTTTCTCGTGTTGCACGAATGGGCTACGGCTCCCACTCTGGAGTGACTCAGAAGCGATCAGCGCTCACGCTTCGTGTTCGGGGAGCCCGTCCCCCAAGGGACGAGGAGGAGCGGGAGCCTTCGCGGTGAGGAGCCACGACGATGAAGACCGCAGTGCCCTGCTACTACCACCTCGACGTGGAAGTGAGCCCGGAACGGGTCGGACAGGTCAGGCGAATCCTGGCCGCTCACCTCCGGTTCTGGGACCTGGAGAACCTCGTCGAACCCGTCTGCACCGGAGCCGAGATGCTGCTCCGGGCGATCGACGAGCACGCGAGCGACAAGAACACGTCGATCGAGATGTGGTGGAACCGCCAGCACCTCATCACGGCCGTGGGGGGCAACGACCACGCGCTCCGTCCCGACCAGGACCTGCGCACCTGCCTGCAGCACCTCGCCGCGACCAGCGACGGCTGGGGCTGCTGCGCGGCGGACACGGGGGCCAAGGTCATCTGGTTCTCGCAGCGGGCGCGGGCCGGCGAGCGCGTGCCGCTGGTCGCGACGGCGCCGGAACCGATCACCCAGGAGGGGCTGGAAGTGCCGCGAGAGATCATGCCGATGGCCCGGCTGGGCCGTCCCGCCGACATCGTGAACGGCGTTCTGGAGGAGGCCCGGTGACCCGCTCCCGGCCGAACTGGAAGGGGGCGCCCGTGTGGAGCGGGCTCCCCTGTCCCCTGGGGGCCGTGTACGACGGGCAGGGCACCAACTTCGCCCTGTTCAGCGAGGTCGCCGAACGCGTCGACCTCGTCCTCGTCGACGACGACGGCACCCACTCCACGATCCCGCTGCCCGACGTCGACGGCTTCGTCTGGCACTGCTACCTGCCCGGCGTCGGCCCGGGGCAGCGCTACGGCTACCGGGTCCACGGTCCGTGGGCCCCGGCCGTGGGCGACCGCTGCAACCCGAGGAAGCTGCTCCTCGACCCGTACACCCGCGCGGTGGACGGGATGGCGGACAACGACGCCTCCCTCTACGAGCGGGCCAGGGGCAGGGCCGATCCGGGCGACAGCGCCGGGCACACCATGCTCGGCGTGGTCACCGACCCCTTCTTCGACTGGGGCGACGACCGCCCGCCCCGGCGCCCGTACTCCGAGACCGTGATCTACGAGGCCCATGTGCGCGGCCTCAGCCGTACCCACCCCGACGTGCCCGAGGAGTTGCGCGGCACCTACGCGGGGCTGGCGCACCCCGCGGTCGTGGACCACCTCACCTCCCTCGGCGTGACCGCCGTGGAGCTGATGCCGGTGCACCAGTTCGTGCACGACGGCCACCTCCAGGACCGGGGCCTGTCCAACTACTGGGGCTACAACACCATCGGCTTCTTCGCGCCGCACAACGGCTACGCCGCTCTCGGCACCCGCGGCCAGCAGGTCACCGAGTTCAAGTCCATGGTGAAGACCCTGCACGAGGCCGGCCTCGAAGTGATCCTCGACGTGGTCTACAACCACACCGCCGAGGGCAACGAGAAGGGCCCCACCCTCTCCTTCCGGGGCATCGACAACGCCTCCTACTACCGCCTGGTGGACGGCGACTGGCAGCACTACTACGACACCACCGGCACCGGCAACAGCCTGCTGATGCGGCACCCCTACGTCCTCCAGCTGATCATGGACTCGCTGCGCTACTGGGTCACCGAGATGCACGTCGACGGCTTCCGCTTCGACCTCGCGGCCACACTCGCCCGGCAGTTCCACGAGGTGGACCGGCTCTCCGCGTTCTTCGACCTCATCCAGCAGGACCCGGTCATCAGCCGCGTCAAGCTGATCGCCGAGCCCTGGGACGTCGGCGAGGGCGGCTACCAGGTCGGCAACTTCCCGCAGCTGTGGTCGGAGTGGAACGGCATGTACCGGGACGCGGTGCGGGACTTCTGGCGCGGCGAGGACCACACCCTCGGCGAGTTCGCCTCCCGGCTGACCGGCTCCTCCGACCTCTACCAGCACAGCCGGCGCCGCCCCCGGGCCAGCGTCAACTTCGTCACCGCGCACGACGGGTTCACCCTGCGCGACCTCGTCTCGTACAACGACAAGCACAACGAGGCCAACGGCGAGGGCAACCGGGACGGCGAGAGCCACAACCGGTCCTGGAACTGCGGCGCGGAGGGCGAGACGAAGAACCCGGCCGTCCGGGAACTGCGCGGCCGCCAGCAGCGCAACCTCCTCGCCACCCTGCTGCTCTCGCAGGGCATCCCGATGCTCTGCCACGGCGACGAACTCGGCCGCACCCAGCGCGGCAACAACAACGCCTACTGCCAGGACAACGAGATCTCCTGGATCGACTGGCGGCTGGACGACGAGCAGCGCGCGCTGCTGGACTTCGTCCGGCGCCTCATCGCGCTGCGCGCCGACCACCCCGTGCTGCGCCGCCGCCGCTACTTCCGCGGCGAGACCGTCACCCACGCGGACCAGCCGCTGCCCGACCTCGTGTGGCTGCGGCCGGACGCGCGGGAGATGACCGACGACGACTGGCGGCGCGGCGACGCGCACACCGTCGGCGTCTTCCTCAACGGCGACGCCATCGCCGAGCCGGACTCGCGAGGCCGGCCCGTGACCGACGACTCATTCATCCTGCTGCTCAACAGCCACTGGGAGCCCGGCGGCTTCCGGCTGCCCGACGCCGCCTACGGCGAGCGCTGGACGACCCTGATCGACACCGCCGACCCGGAGGGCGTCCCCGACGAGGCGGAACACAAGGCGGGCACCCTGGTCCACGTCGAGCAGCGCAGCCTGGTGCTGCTCTCCCGGCCGTCCCGCAGCGGCGGGTGAGCAGCCCGTGAGGTCAGCCGCCGAAGCGGCGCGCGGTCACCGTGAACTGCGCGCCGTCGGTGTCCCGCAGCACGGCCTCGTCGTCGCCCAGCGACAGGACGCTGCCCCCGTGCCGTTCCGAGGTGCGGGCGCAGGCCGCGACGTCCTCGACCGCGAAGTGCACCTGCCAGTGCGGCCGGATGGCCGGATCGGGCGCCGCCTCCAGGGCGCCCGACTCGATGCGCGCCACCACGTCCCCCTGGCTGCGCAGGACCACCTCGTCGCCCTCGTACTCGACCTCGCAGCAGCCGCCGGGCTCCGCCCAGTCGAAGACCCCGCCGTAGAACATGGCGGCGTCGAAGGCGTCGCGGGTGTGCAGCCGGATGAAGGCCGGACGCGAGGCGCGCCAGGTCTCCCAGTCGGAGAACAGCTCGCCCTCCCAGATGCCGAAGGTCGCGCCGTCCCGGTCGGCCAGCAGGGCCGCCCGCCCGGGCGGCAGGGAGATCGGCCCGACCGCGGCCGTGCCGCCGCGCTCGGCCGCCCGCGACACCGCCTCGTCCGCGCTGCGCACGGCGAAGTACGGCGTCCACGCCACCGCCATCTGCCACATCCCGGCGACCGCGGCGATCCCGGCGACGGGCACCCCGTCGGCCAGCGCGATGCGGAACGGTTCGCCCAGCTTGGCGGGCCGCCACTGCCAGCCCAGCACGGCGGAGTAGAACTCCTCGGTGACCTTCAGATCACGGCTGGTCAGGCTCACCCAGCAGGGAGCCCCGTACACGGAGTGCGTGGACAGGAGGCTCTCCCCGCCGGCGGGGAAGGGCATGTCTTGTTTCATGGCAGTCGCGTCCTGGTCTCGTCCACCGGCAGCCACCGGCTCCACACCAGTGTCCGGCCGGGAGTGCGGCGGGCGCCTGCCGAGTACCCCGGGCGCGGCGCCGAAACGGTGGTGGAGCGGCCCCGGACGGCCCGGTGGCGCGGGTCGGCACATGTGGCGACGATGAACGCGTCGGAGCCGTACCGCTCGGCACAGGCGGCGCTGACCCGCCGGACCCGGAGGTGACCATGCCCGCGGACATGGGCTCGGACCAGATATTTCAGCTGCAGGAACAGGTCAGGCAGCTGAAGGAGGCGGTCGTCTCGCACGCCGTCGTCGACCAGGCGATCGGGATGATCGTGGTCCTCGGCCGCGTCACCCCGGACCAGGGGTGGATCGTACTGAAGGAAGTTTCCCAGCATACGAACATCAAACTGCGGAACGTGGCGGAAATGATACTCATCTGGGGGCGCACCGGAGTGATGCCGCCGGAGATCCGGGCCGCTCTCGAAGACGCCCTGGACCGGCACGCCCCGACCCAGATCCCCGGCTCCCCGCCGCAGACCGGCTGACGGTCAGCGGGCCTCCGCGAGGATCTCCTCCCGGATCCGGTCGAAGCAGCCGCTGAGCAGCCGGGAGACGTGCATCTGGGAGATGCCGAGCTGCTGCGCGATGCGGCTCTGCGTCATCCCGCCGAAGAACCGCAGGTAGAGAATGGTGCGCTCGCGCTCGGGCAGCGCCTCCAGGCACGGTCTGACCGCCACCCGGTCCACCACCGCGTCGAAGGCCGGGTCGGGGGCGCCGAGCGCGTCCCCGAGGGCGTACCCGTCGGTGCCGGGCATCTCCGCCTCCAGGGAGAGCGCCGAGAAGCACTCCAGGGCCTCCATGCCGGTACGCACCTCGACCGTGGTCAACTGCGCGTGCTCGGCGATCTCCTCGACCGTGGGGGCGCGTCCCGGAGTGGTCTGCGCCAGCTCCTTCGCGGATCTGCGGACCCGATTGCGCAGGTCCTGGATGCGGCGCGGCACGTGCAGGGTCCACATGTGGTCGCGGAAGTGCCGCTTGATCTCGCCGGTCACGGTCGGCACGGCGTACGCCTCGAAGGCGTGGCCGCGTTCCGGGTCGTAGTGGTCGACGGCCTTGACCAGGCCCAGGGCCGCCACCTGGTAGAGATCCTCCAGGTTCTCGCCGCGGCCCCGGAAGCGGACCGCGATCCGCTCCGACATGGGCAGCCAGACCCGGATCAGTTCGTCCCGCAGTGCCTGGCGCTCGGGGCCCTCGGGGAGCCCGGCGAGCCGGTCGAACGCCGCCGCCGTGTCGGGGGCGTCGTCGTGGGGGTGGGGCTTGGTTCTGCCGGCGCTGTGCATCAGGCGCACCTCCCTCAGCAGGGGTGCTGGCAAGTCCTCATATATATGGATACTGAGCGCGAAAGTCCCGGGCTGCCACCCGAACGGCTGCGGACCGGTGACCGGGACGCCGGCGCCGCCGGACGTGATGTGCGGCACGCCGCCGGTGGTCGCCCCGTACCGGCGTCGGCGGATCGTTGCTGGGCAGCGCTTGATCATCGATCAAAAGGGGCGAATCCCCTGGCCACAGCGCATTCCGCTCATTTGACAGTGCACTGAGCGCACAGATAGGAAGCAGCGTCGAGAGGTCGAGAGGGGCACCGTGTACGAGCCGAACGTGGTCGGGGACTGGCAGGAGTACGACGGGCACGCCGGGCTGCGGGTCCGCGTCCACCGTCTCGAGCCGGCCGAGCCGCCGCGTGGACGCGACGACGCCGCCGAGGGGCTGACGTACTTCCGCGTCCGGGTGACCGTGGAGAACCGGGGTGGCCGGCAGGTCGGCATCCACCTGGAGGACGGTCAGGTCGACGTGCGGATCGGCCCCGACGGGGAGAGCGCCTTCCTCGACTGGCGCAACTCCCAGTTCATCGAGGGCTTCGACGTCTACCCCCTGCGCCGGGCCACCGCCGTGCTCTACGCGGCCGGGCCCGAGGCGAGCCTCGGCCAGATCGACGTCCAGGTGCAGTTGCGGGTGGACGAGGAGTGGGCCGACCGCCGGCTGTGGACCGGCGGACTGGGACTGCCCGACGGGGAGTGCGGAGCGCTGCCCGGTGCGGTGCGCGAGGACGGGCTGGCGCACCAGGTGAGCGCCTTCCTGCGCGGCCAGGCGGAGGAGGGCACCGCCTGATCCCCGCCGTCTGATCTCCGCCCCCTGTCCCCGGGCGCGCGGCGCTCAGTGCGCGATGCCGTCGATGATCTCGCGGGCGCCCTGCCGCAGCAGCGCCACGGCCACCGAGGTGCCCAGCGTCGCCGGATCGAGCCGGCCGGCCCACTCGTGGGCGTTCAGCCGGGTCTTGCCGTCGGGGGTGAACACGCAGGCCCGCAGGGAGAGTTCCCCGCTGCGGTCCACCCGGGCGAACCCGGCGATCGGGCTGTTGCAGTGCCCCTGGAGGACGTGGAGGAACATGCGCTCCGCCGTCGCCTCCCGATACGTGTCCGGGTGACCGAGGCCGCTCACCGCGTCGATCAGGTCGCCGTCGCCCTCCCGGCACTGCAGGGCGAGGACGCCCGCGCCGATCGGCGGCATCATCGTCTCGGGGGAGAGGACCTCGCTGATCACGTCCCGGCGGCCGATGCGCTCGAGGCCGGAGACCGCGAGCAGCAGCGCGTCCGCCTCACCGGCCGCGAGCTTGGCCAGCCGCCGGTTGGCGTTGCCGCGGAACGGCACGCACGTGAGGTGCGGGTGGGTGGCGGCCAGCTGGGCGACGCGGCGCACCGAAGAGGTGCCGATCCGGGTACCGTCCGGCAGCTCGTCCAGGGTGAGCCCGCCCGGGTGGATCAGGGCGTCCCGGATGTCGTCCCGTTCCAGGAACGCGGCGAACACCGTGCCCGCCGGCAGCGGCCGGTCGGCGGGCACGTCCTTCACGCAGTGCACCGCGAGATCCGCTTCGCCCGACAGCAGCGCGGCGTCGACCTCCTTGGTGAACGCGCCCTTGCCCTCCACCTGCGACAGGTCGCCGAGCCACTTGTCGCCGGTGGTCTTCACCGGTACGACCTCGGTGCGCACGCCGGGGTGCAGAGCCGCCAACTCGGCCCGCACACGCTCGACCTGAGCCAGGGCCATGGGGGAGTCGCGGGAGACGATGCGGATCAGTTCGGGGACTGCCATGCGGACACGATAGTGCTCCCGGGGTCGATCCCTTCTCGTCCGTCGCTCGATCGGCCTCGGGGAATCCGGCCGCTTCAGCCGTTCGGGTCGAAGGGGATGCCGGCGGGCTTGGCGGCTGCCAGGTGGGAGGCGAAGCTGCCGTCCTTCAGACCGAAGTTGGCGCTGCCGAAGTCGTACGAGGTCAGCTTCTCGCGCACCCCGGCGGGATAGCCGTTCCAGCCGACCAGCGTCGGGTACCGCCACGTGCCCTCGTGATTCTCCGGCGGCTCGTCGCCGGAGGTCGCCAGGCGGAAGCAGTGGGTGCTGATGCCGTCCTTGTGGTAGACGATCTTCGGATGGGTGCCGTCGAAGCGGACCGCCGACCGCGCGTGCACGTCGAACGAGCCGTGGCTGGACGTGGAGACGTACTCGGCGGTGCCGTCCCGCACCCACACCACGACGTGCTCCCAGTCGTGCCGGTGGCCGCCCAGGCCGGTGCCGGGCAGCGCCTGGTCCTTCTCGAAGTAGAGGCCGTACATGTAGGCGCACCACTCGCCGTCGCACTTGGCGCGCGAGTAGCCGTTGGTGTTCTCCAGGTCCACGGCGTCCCGGCAGTTCCCGTTGAGAGCACCGGTCGGCTTGAGCCCGCCGTTGACCGTCCCGTCGGCGCCGATGGCCGGTGTGGGGTAGCAGCCGTCGGTGTCGTAGTCGTAGGCGGGCTGGTACGTCCGCTCCAGGCTGTCGGCGTTGCCGGGCAGTCCCGGGGGCGGGGCGGCGAAGGCGGTGGCGGGGAAGGCGACGACGAGGGCGAGGGCACCGAGCGGGGCGGTGAGCCATCTCCTGCGGCGGGCGGGGGCGGCGGCACGCGACGGCATCGCGTCCTCCTCAGAATCCGGGCGCAGCCCAACGGCTGTGAGGGGAAGGGGAGTTCAGAGTCCCGCCTTTTCACTTCCGTGCCAAGGGCGCACGGGCGTCCCCGTGGTGAAGCCCGGCCCAACACTTGATCGCGCGTCACACCATGTCGTCGGGAAGGTCGGCGGCCGATTCCTCGGGGGCCAGGTCCGGGCGGAGCCTGAGCCAGGAGGGCTGGCGCAGCATGCCCTCGCGGGTGCGGGTGCTGTAGCGGACCTCGCCGACCAGCCGGGGCACGACCCAGTGCGCCCCGGGCGCCGGCGGCACGGGGTCGAAGGGGCACACGTCCGTCGCGGCGGCCCGCAGCAGCGCCGCCAGTTCGGTGCGCTCGGCCGCGCTCCAGCCGGTGCCGACCCCGCCGACGTAACGCAGTCGGCCCGCGGTGCGCTGGCCCACCAGGACGGCGCCCGGGAGACCCGTGAGCCGCCCCTTGCCGGGCAGCCAGCCGCCGACCACGACGTCCTCGCTGCGCATGTTCCGGATCTTGATCCAGGCACGCGAGCGGACCCCCGGCTCGTACACCGAGTCCAGCCGTTTGCACACCAGGCCCTCCAGGCCGTGCTCCCGGGTGGCCCGCAGGGCCTGCTCGCCGTGGCCGACGAGTGCGGCCGGGGTCGACCAGGAAGGGCCGCCGAGGCCGAGGTCCGTGAGCCGTTCGCGGCGGCGGGTGTAGGGGAGGCCGAGCAGGGACCCGCCCGCCAGGTGCAGGGCGTCGAAGAGCACCAGGTGGACGGGGGCCTTCGCCGCCCGGTGCGCGGCCCGGCCGGGGGCGTGGGCCAGGCCCATGCGGGACTGCAGCAACTGGAAGTCGGCGCGGCCCTGTTCGTCCAGGGCCAGTACTTCCCCGTCCAGTACGGCGGGTGTGGCGCCGAGCGCGGTGGCGAGCGGCGCCAGTTCCGGATAGGCGGCCGTGATGTCCTGGCCGGAGCGGGCCCGCAGCAGCACGCTGCCGTCGCCGGGCAGGTAGACGATCACCCGCTGGCCGTCCTGCTTGGTCTCGTAGGCCCAGCGGGCGTCCTGCGCGGCGGGCGGCAGGGTGCCGGAGGTGGCGAGCATCGGAGGGATCAGCGGCAGCTCCACGGGTCAGTTCTCGACGCGCCCGGGTGTCGTCACGCGCGTTGCCCGCCAGGTTCGCCTGAACGGCGCCGGTCCCGACGGCGGGACCGGCGCCGGCGCCGTCAGTGGACGGAGGCGGCCTTCGCACCGGTCCCGGCGGCAGGCGCCGGCTGGGCCGCGCTCCCGGCACCGGGCCGGTGCCGCGGGATGAAGGACGCGAGCAGGAAGGCGAGCAGGGCCGCGCCGGCCCCGATGCCCATGACCACCTTGAAGGCGTTCTCGGACGGCAGGGGGAAGCCGCCGAGACTGATGGTCATCTCGGCCAGGACCACACCCGCGAGCGCGCTGGCGAGGGACGTGCCGAGGGAGCGCATGAGGGTGTTGAGGCTGTTCGCGGCGGCCGTCTCGCTCGCCGGTACCGCACCCATGATCAGGGCCGGCATCGCGCCGTAGGTGAAACCGATGCCCGCGCTGATGACACAGGAGGCCAGCACCAGCTGCCACACCTCGGCCATCAGCACGATGTTCAGACCGTAGCCCGCCGCGACGATCAGGGCGCCCGTCATCAGGGTCACCTTCGGACCCTTGGCCTTCGAGACCTTGGCGGAGACCGGGGCGAACGCCATCATCACCAGACCGGAAGGCGCCATCACCAGACCGGCGGTCAGCAGGGACCGGCCGAGGCCGTAACCGGTGGCCTCGGGCAACTGAAGGAGCTGCGGAAGCACGAGGGACATGGCGAACATCGAGAAACCGATGGCAATGGACGCCAGGTTGGTGAACAGCACCTGGCGGCGGGCGGTGGTACGCAGGTCCACCAGCGGCTGCGTGGCGCGCAGCTCCCACCGGCCCCACACCAGCAGGATCACCACGGCCGCCGCGAACAGGCCGAGGGTGGTGCCACTGGTCCAGCCCCAGTCGGCGCCCTTGGAGATCGCCAGCAGCAGACAGACCAGGCCGGCCGCCATGCCGATGCCGCCGGGCACGTCGAAGCGGCCGCCGGTGCGCACCGCCGACTCGGGCACCAGCGCCAGCACCAGCACCAGGGCGACGGCGCCGAGCGCGCCGGAGAGCCAGAACAGCATGTGCCAGTCGAGGTTGTCCGCGATCAGCGCGGCGGCGGGCAGGCCGAGCGCGCCGCCGACCCCGAGCGAGGCGCTCATCAGGGCGGTGGCGCCGGCCAGCCGCTCGGCGGGCAGCTCGTCGCGCATGATGCTGATGCCGAGCGGGATCACCGCGGCGGACAGGCCCTGCAGGGCGCGGCCGGCGACCATCGGCACCAGGGTGTCGCTCAGGCCGCACACCGCCGAGCCGGCGATCAGCAGCACCAGGCTGAGCAGCAGCATCCGCCGCTTGCCGACCATGTCGCCGAGCCTGCCGACGACCGGAGTGGCCACCGCCGCGGCGAGCAGCGTGGCGGTCACCGCCCAGGCCGCGTCCGAGGCCGGTGCGTCCAGGAGCTTCGGCAGCTCCGGCACGATCGGGATGACGAGGGTCTGCATCAGTGAGACGACGATCCCGGCCAGGGCCAGTACCGCCACCACGGCATTGGGCCGCGGGACGGTGGGGGAAGCGGGCATGGAGCAGCCTTTCGGGGAGAACTTCGGAAGCTTCGGAACCGAGGAGCGAAGGTTTAAGTCAGTCGCGTTTAAGTCAGTCGCTTGAAGTATCTTACGGGGTGAGGAGTGGAGACGCTCGCCGGGGCCTGTGCGGCGGTACTGGGCCGGCGTTGCGTAAGCTCCCGTGAGGACGCGCCGCACGGCGGCGGACCTGCGACGACTCGAGGGACCGGCCGTCGCGGGCGGTGAGGAGAGTCCCGGCGCGGTGGTGGGCATGGCGGGCAGGACGGTACGGACGGAGCAGGCCGGCGCGACCCGCCAGCTGATCCTGGCCACCGCCGAGCGGCTGTTCGCCGAGCACGGGGTCTACGCGGTCTCCAACCGCCAGGTCAGCGAGGCCGCGGGACAGGGCAACAACGCCGCGGTCGGCTACCACTTCGGCACGAAGTCCGACCTCGTCCGGGCCATCGCCCAGCGGCACTCGGAGCGGGTGGAGGAGCTGCGGGCCCGGCAGCTCGCCGCCCTCGGCGACTCGGCGGACCTGCGCGACTGGGTGGACTGCCTGGTGCGGCCGCAGTTCGACCACCTGGCGGCGCTCTCCAGCCCCACCTGGTACGCCAGGTTCTGCGCCCAGGTGATGACCGACCCGGCGCTGCGGCAGATCATGGTCGACGAGTCCCGCGCCTCCGCGTCGCTGCGCGAGATCGTCGCGGGACGCAACCGGTGCATGCCCGCGCTCCCTGACGAGGTCCGTGCCGAGCGGGGCGACATGGCCCGCCACCTCATCGTGCACACCGCGGCCGAACGGGAGCGCGCCCTCGCCGAGGGGCGGCCCACTCCGCGCGCCAGCTGGCAGTCGGCGGCGGACGGGCTCGTCGACGCGATCGTGGGCATGTGGCTGGCGCCCGTCACTCCCCGGGGCGGGGTGTGACGGGCGCGCGGTGACCGCGGGCGACTGTGGTCGCGCACGACCCGTTCCTACCGTCGAGTAATATCGCGCGCCTGCCCCCTGAGGAGGAACCGTGTCCCGCTCCCACCGCTCACCCCTGCTGCTGGCCGGCCTGCTGGCCACCGCCGGCGTCGCCCACTTCGCCCGCCCCCGCACCTTCGACGCCATCGTGCCGCGCGGACTGCCCGGCACGCCCCGCGCCTGGACGTACGCCAGCGGCGCCGCCGAACTGGCGCTGGCCGCGGGCATCGCCCTGCCCCGCACCCGCAAGGCCGCCGCGCTGACCACGGCGGCCTTCTTCGTCGGCGTCTTCCCCGCCAACGTCAAGATGGCCGTGGACTGGCGGCACCGTCCGACGCCGCAGAAGGCAGCCGCCTACGGCCGGCTGCCCGTGCAGCTGCCGCTCGTCCTGTGGGCCCGCAGCGTCGCCAAGGGCACCGAGGGCCGGTCATGAGCCGGGCGCCGGGCGTCGGCGACACGGTCGCCGACTTCACACTGCCGGACGAGACCGGAACCCCGCGTCGTCTGTCCGAACTGCTCGCCGACGGTCCGGTCGTGCTGTTCTTCTACCCCGCCGCCCTGACCCCCGGCTGCACCGCGGAGGCCTGTCACTTCCGTGACCTCGCCGCCGAGTTCGCCGCGGCGGGCGCCCGCCCCGTCGGCGTCAGCGGCGACCCCGTCGAACGGCAGCAGGAGTTCGCCGGACGCCACACCCTCGGCATGCCGCTGCTGTCCGACGCCGACGGCGAGGTCCGCGAGCTGTTCGGGGTCAGACGGGGCTTCAGCGTGGCCCCCACCAAGCGGGTCACCTTCGTCGTCGGCCGGGACCGCACCGTCCTCGAGGTCGTCCGCAGCGAGCTGCGGATGAACACGCACGCCGACCGCGCCCTCGCGGCACTGCGCGAGCACCGAGCGTAGGCAACCGTGCCCGTTGCGGTTGAAACCCTGCCGTAACGGGTCAATCCTGGACATCATGGAGCATGCCTCCGCCGTGGCGACCCTGGACACCCGCGGCACGGTGACGGGCTGGAGCGAGGGCGCCCGACGGCTGACCGGCCGCTCGGCCGAAGAGGTGGTGGGACGGGACGCGCGGGAGCTGCTCGCCCGGGACGTGCCGCCCGAGGCGCTGTCCGACCTGTCCGCCACCGTCCTGCTCCGTCATCGCGACGGCTCGACCGTGACCGCGCACGTCCGCGCCTCGCCACTGCTCGGGACGGCCGGCACACCGCAGGGGTACGCGCTGACCGCGGGCCCTTCCGAGCGCCCGTCGCTCCGACTGACCGGGGAGACCTTCCGGCAGGCGTCCCTGTCGATGTCCGTGCACGACGTCCAGCAGCGCTACCTCCAGGCCAACGACACGGCGCGCCGCATGCTCGGCCTGCGCTCCGAGGACCTGATCGGACGGCCGATCTCGGACGTCATGGAGGAGATCGACGCCGACGGCGCCGCGTTCCTGCGCCATCTGACTCAGGTCACCGAGAACGGCCGGCCCGTACGCTACGAGACCTTCACCCCGGCCTCCTCCCGGCTCGGCGAGCATGCCTGGACCATCGAGATGTGGCCGGTCCGCGACGCGTCCGACGAGGTGGCCGCCGTGGCCGTGGCGGGCTTCGAGAGCACCCTCCAGCACCGGGCGCGCCAGCGGCTGGCCCTGCTGAACGAGGCCGCCGCCGGCATCGGCACCACCCTGGACGTCGTACGCACCGCCGAGGAGCTCATCGGCTTCCTCGTCCCCCGCTTCGCCGACTTCGCGAGCGTCGACCTGCTCGACTGGGTCCTCGGCACGGAAGAGCCCTCCACCGCGGCAACCGAAGGCGTCACACTGCGCCGTGTCGCGCACGGCGCAGCCACCGACGGGGTCCCCCGGGCGTCCGTGCACCTGGGCGAGACGGACGTCTACCCGCCGTACTCCGCACCCGCCCGCGCGCTGGCCCTGGGGCGGGTGGTGCTGTCCGGACCGGGTGACCCGGACTTCGACCGGTGGATGCGGGTCCGCAACGACGAGGCTCCGCACAACCGCGCCTACCGGGAACGCGTCCGCTCCACCCTGGCCGTGCCGCTGCTGGCCCGCGGCACCACCCTCGGAGTGGCGGTGGCCGTCCGCGTCGCGCCCCAGGAGCCGTACGTCGACGACGACGTCGTTCTCGCCGAGGAGCTCGCCAGCCGGGCGGCGGTCTGCGTCGACAACGCCCGCCGGTTCGCCCGCGAGCGTGCCACCGCCCTGGTCCTCCAGCACAGTCTGCTGCCCAAGGGCCTGCCCGGGCCGGCGGCCGTCGAGGTGGCCCACCGCTACCTTCCCTCCGCCTCCGCGGCCGGCATCGGGGGCGACTGGTTCGACGTGATCCCGCTGTCCGGCAGCCGCGTCGCCCTCGTCGTCGGCGACGTCGTCGGCCACGGCATCCCCTCCACGGCGACGATGGGCCGCCTCTGCACGGCCGTCCGCACCCTGGCCGACGTCGACCTGCCACCCGACGAACTCCTCACCCACCTCGACGACCTCGTCACCCACCTCGTGGCCGTCGACACCGGCAACGAGGTCGCCGAACTGGGCGCCACCTGCCTGTACGCCGTCTACGACCCGGTCTCCCGCCGCCTCACCGCGGCCGCCGCCGGCCACCCCGCACCGGCCCTCGTCCTGCCCGACGGCACCACCCGGTTCCTGGCGATGACCGCGGGGCCGCCGCTCGGCGTGGGCGGGCTCCCGTTCGAGGCGGCCGAGGTGGAACTCCCCGAGGGCACCGTCGTCGCCCTCTACACCGACGGCCTGGTCGAGGACCGCGACCGCGACGTCGACCACGCCACCGCGGAACTGTGCCGCGCGCTGACCGCGCCCGCCGCCTCGCTCGACGCCCTCTGCGACACCGTGCTCAAGGCCGTGCTGCCCGAGGAGCCGAGCGACGACGTGGCGCTGCTGCTGGCCCGCACCCGGGCGCTGGGAGCCGGCCAGATCCGCACCTGGGACATCCGCCCGGACCCCGCGCACGTCGCGGCCGTCCGGCGGTCCGCCACCGAACAGCTGTCGGCGTGGGGACTGGACGAGACGGCGTTCGTCATGGAACTGGTCGTCAGCGAACTCGTCACCAACGCCATCCGCTACGGCGAACCGCCCATCCAGCTCCGCCTCATCCGCGACGGCGCCCTCATCTGCGAGGTCTCCGACGGCAGCTCCACCTCACCGCACCTGCGCCGGGCCCACGCCTACGACGAGGGCGGCCGGGGCCTGCTCCTGGTCGCCCAGCTCACCCAGCGCTGGGGAAGCCGGCAGACCACCACCGGCAAGACGATCTGGGCCGAGCAGGCGCTGCCCGCCGGGTGAAACGACGCACGCGTGAACCACCGCCCCGGGGCGGGACGACGGCACCACCCGCTACTTCTCGCCGTCCTCCGCGGCGACCCGGGCGAGCGTCCGGCCGGTCCGCGCCGACCGCGCCCGCCGAGGGTCCGGGGTGCCCGACCCGCGCGACGCCCCGCCGGTGGCCGTCCGCACGAGCAGCCACGCCTCCTCCGCGTCGCCGTCCCGCCCGCCGCGGAACCGGGTGAGCGCGTACTCGCCGCGCAGCTTCGCGCCGTGCAGCCGGAACCTGGCGTGGCCGTGCGCCAGCGACTCGCCGAAGTCGACCCGCCGCCCCCGGCGGTCGTGGCTCAGCGGCTCGTAGGTGCCGTGGTCCCAGACGATGACCGTGCCGCCCCCGTACTCGCCCGCGGGGATCACGCCCTCGAACTCCTCGTACTCCAGCGGATGGTCCTCCGTGGGCACGGCCAGCCGCTTGTCGCCCGGGTCCGCCGACGGACCCTTCGGCACGGACCAGGACCTGAGCACGTCCGCGACCTGGAGCCGGAAGTCGAAGTGCAGGGTGCTCGCGTCGTGGATCTGCACGACGAACCGGGGCTCGCCGCCCCGCGCGGACGTCCCGCGTCCCGCCGGTTCGCCGGTCCGGCCGAAGTCACGCCTGCCGCGGTAGTCCCGCAGCCCGTCGCCCTCGCCCACCTGCGGCTCCTTCCCGGAAGACGTACGCCGACCGGAGCCGGGTACCCCGGTCAGAACTCCTCGTGCACCTCCGGGTCGCCGCCGATCCGGCGGTGCGCCCGGTCCGAGACCGTGCGCATCTGCGCGTCGTCCAGTGCGAAACCGAAGACGTCCAGGTTCGCCCGCTGCCGGGCGGGGTCGGCGGACTTGGGGATGGGGACCGCGCCGAGCTGCGTGTGCCAGCGCAGGATTGCCTGGGCCGGCGTCACGCCGTGCGCGCCGGCGACCGCGGCGACGGCCGGATCGTCCAGCAGGTCGCTGCCGCGGCCCAGCGGGCTCCAGCTCTCGGTGCGGATGCCCTTGCGCTCGTGGAAGGCGCGCAGCTCCTGCTGCGGGAAGAGCGGGTGCAGCTCGATCTGGTTGACGGAAGGCAGCACGCCGGTCTCCTTCTCCAACCGCTCGATGTGCCCGGCGGTGAAGTTGGAGACGCCGATCGAGCGCACCAGGCCGTCGTCGCGCAGCTTCACCATGGCCTTCCAGGAGTCGGCGTACTTGTCGACCCGGGGCAGCGGCCAGTGGATCAGGTACAGGTCGACGTACTCCAGGCCGAGCCGGGCGCGAGACTCCTCGAAAGAGGCGAGGGTCTCCTCGTAGCCGTGCTGGCGGCCGGGCAGCTTGGTCGTCACCACGATCTCCTCTCGGGGGACGCCGCTGTCGGCCACACCGCGGCCGACGCCCGTCTCGTTGCGGTAGTTGGTCGCCGTGTCGATCAGGCGGTAGCCCGTCTCCAGAGCCTCGCGGACCGCCCGCCGGGCCTCGTCGTCCGTCATCGGCCAGGTGCCGAGCCCCAGCGCCGGGAGCGCGGTGCCGTCGTTGAGCGTGTGCGTCGGGATGCTGATCACCGTGGGACCTTCCCTCGAATGTGCGCGGCGGTGTGCTGCCCGTCCAGCCTCGCCCACCCGGTCGGCGGTGATCAACCGGACGGTACGGGGCGGGCGCCGCCCATCCGTCTGCCACGATCTCTCCCGGAGCCGAACGGACGACCGAGACCGACCACGGGAGTGCGCATGACGACGGACAGGGCAGCGGCGGCACGTACGGCGGCGGACGCGGCCGGCATCGAGGTGGCACCGGCCGCCGGGCACATCGGCGCCGAGATCCACGGCGTCGACCTGGCGGGCGGCCTCGACGCGGCGCAGGTCGCGGCGGTCCGGGCGGCGGTGCTGCGCTGGAAGGTGGTGTTCTTCCGCGGCCAGCGCCTCGACCACGCCGGACACGTCGCGTTCGCGCGGCGCTTCGGCGAGCCCGTGGTGCTGCCCCGGCGCGGCAAGGCGTCGCCGGCCGGCCACCCGGAGATCGAGACCACCGCCGACCGGCTGGAGCTGGGCGGACGCTTCGGCATGGAGCACGACGAGTGGCTGCGGCGCCGGCGCCACACCCTGCTGCGCGGCTGGCACTGCGACCACGGCGCCCGCGTCGACCCGCCGGCCTTCACGATCCTGCGCGCCGAGACGGTCCCGCCCTACGGCGGCGACACCACCTGGTCGAATCTCGCCGCCGCCTACGCCGGACTCTCCGCGCCGATGCGCGCCTTCGCCGACCGACTGCGCGCCGAGCACCGCCTCGGCGTCGGCTACCAGCCGAGGCCCGGCGACGACGCCTACGTCCGGCACCTGCTGGACCACCAGACGGCGACCCTGCACCCGCTGGTCCGCGTCCACCCGGAGACGGGGGAGCGGGTGCTGTTCGTCAACGGCTACTACGTCGAGCAGATCGCCGGCCTGACCCGCCCCGAGAGCGCGGCGGTCCTGGAACTGCTGCTGGAGCAGGCCTCCCGGCCCGAGTACACCGTCCGCTTCCGCTGGGAGCCGGGCAGTGTCGCCTTCTGGGACAACCGGGCCACCATCCACCTCGCCCCGAGCGACAACGCGCACCTCGACCACCCGCGGACCATGCACCGCGTGATGCTCGCCGGGGACGTACCGGCCGGGGTCGACGGCTCTCCCTCCGAGGCCGTCGTCGGCAGCGAGCCCGGCCGCTGGTGACCCCGCGGGCCGACACCGGTGAGGTCGTCGGCATCGCGGGACTCGCTGGGGCCGCGCACGTCGCGGGCGTGCCCCCGCGGCGGCACGACGTGCACGCCGCCATGGCCGCCGGGGCCGGGCCCGTGCCCGAGGACCGCAAGCGGCAGGGCGGGCGGAGGGAGGCGAGCTCCCGGGTCAGAACGCGCGCTTGAGCAGGTCGAGCAGCGCCGCCCAGTGCCGCTCGGTCGCCTCCGGGTCGTACGCCGCGGTGTCGGCCTGCGTGTAGCCGTGGGGCGCGCCCTCGTACACCTCGCAGCGGTGCCGGACGCCGGCCTCGGCCAGGGCCGCCGTCAGGCGCCGCTGCTGCTCGGCGGGCAGGCCCGGGTCCCGGTCGGCGTGGCCGAAGTACAGCTCGGCGGTGATCCGGCCGGACACCAGGTGCGGGCTGTCCGGCGCCTCGGCGGCCAGGTTGGCGCCGTGGAAACCGGCCGCCGCGGCGACCCGGTCCGGATAGGTGCCGGCCGTGCGCAGGGCCAGTCCGGCACCCATGCAGTAGCCGGTCAGCGCGACCGGGCCGTCCGCCGCCGCCGGGCACCGCTCCAGCCACCGCAGGTAGGCGCCGGCGTCCCGCATCGCCCGCTCGGGCGTGAGCGCCTCGAAGGCCGGTCCGAGGAGCCGGAACAGATCCGGCCGCGCCGCCGGGTCGATGAACTCCGGCAGCTCCGCGACCGGGGCCCGCCCGTTCCGGTAGAAGACGTTCGGCACCAGGACGGTGTACCCGGCGCCCGCCAGCCGGTCGGCCATCTCCCGCAGCCGCGGGCGCAGACCGAAGGCGTCCATGTAGAGCAGGACGGCGGGGCGCGGTCCGCCGTCGGCGGGGTGCGTCACGTAGGCGTCGGCGGTGCCGTCCTCGGTGCGGATGTCGACGGCGGTTCCCTGTACGGAGGTCACGGCGGGCCTGCCTCTCTGTCGGATGCTCGCGGGCGACCCGCCGGTCACACCCGCGGATCATGGTCATCCTGGCACGCCGAACCCCGCAGCGGCGCCGCCCCCTGCGCGGGACGGCCCGCTACTCGAACCGGGCCGTGTCACCCGCGCCCCGCCGCACGATCTCCGCCTCACCGCCGGAGAAGTCGACGACCGTGGTCGGCTCGGTGCCGCAGTCGCCCGAGTCGATCACCGCGTCCAGGACATGGTCGAGCCGGTCCTTGATCTCCCAGCCCTGCGTCATCGGCTCGTCCTCGCCGGGCAGCAGCAGGGTGCTGGACAGCAGCGGCTCACCCAGCTCGGCGAGCAGGGACTGGGTGACGACGTGGTCGGGGATGCGCACGCCCACCGTCTTCTTCTTCGGGTGCTGGAGCATCCGCGGCACCTCCCGCGTCGCGGGCAGGATGAAGGTGTAGCTGCCGGGCGTGGACGCCTTGATCGCCCGGAACACGTCGTTGTCGATCTGCACGAACTGGCCGAGCTGCGCGAAGTCCTGGCAGACCAGCGTGAAGTGGTGCCGGTTGTCCAGTTGCCGGATCGACCGGATGCGTTCGGTGCCGTCACGGCTGCCCAGCCGGCAGCCGAGCGCGTAGCAGGAGTCGGTGGGGTACGCGATCAGCGCGCCGGACCGGACGCTGTCGGCGACCTGGGCGATGCTGCGCGGCTGGGGGTTGTCGGGGTGCACGTCGAAGTACTTCGCCATTCACCGAGCTTATGCCCGCCGGCGAGCGCGGACCGCCAGGCCCGGTCGACGGCACGGAGGCCGCCCGCGCCCGGGTCGTGCGGTACCGTCCGCATCTGGGCCGGGGTCGAGGCAAGCGAAGAGGAGAAGGCCGACGTGGCGGGCCGAGAGGAAGGTACGCGGCAGCGGGAAGCGGGAGCCGGGGCACACGCCGACTGGGCGGGGGAACTGCTCGACCACCTGCGGCCCGCCGGACGCGACGTGCACAAGGTGGTGACCTGGCTCGCCTCGGCCGCTCACGCGGCCGTGTCGCTGCAGGACGGCACCGGCCGCCTGCTGGCCGGCACCCGCACCGCACCGGACGAGTCGCTGGTCGCCGACATCACCTCGGGCCGGATCGCCACCGCCGCCCTGGAGGACCGCGGCCGCCATCTGCGGCTCGTCCGCGTGGAACGGGTCCACCCGGCGCCGGCCGCCGTCCTCGCGGTGACCCGCGAGACCCCCTTCGACCGCCGTGCCTCCGACATCGTCACCCACACCGCCCAGGTGCTGGAACTGCTCCTGGCCGGACACGAGTCGACCGCCGCCGGACACCGGCTGCGCCGCGCCACCTCCGACCTGCGCCTGGCCATCCTGCAGCTGCTGATGGTGGAGGACACCGTCTCCGCCCGCCGCGTGGCCGCCGGACTCTGGCCGGGGCTCCTCGACACCGACACGGCGTGCGTGTACGTCGTGGAGTGCGGGGCGGGGGAGCGCGACCGTCTCGCCGAGGAGTGCCTGTCGGCGACCGGGGACCGGGCGCTGGTCGTGCGGTGCCCGGCGATGGACGGCCACGTGATCGTCCTGGCGCCCCGCGACACGGCCGGGCAGGAGCTGCGCTCGCTCGTCGGCCGCCTCCCCGGCGTCTTCCTCGGCGGCAGCGCACGGCAGAGCCTCGCCCGCACCGCCACGGCGTACGGGCAGGCCGTCAGCGCCCTGGCCGTCGCCCGCTACCGGCCGCAGCAGGCGGCCGTGTACGCCGAGCGCACGCGTCCGGAACGCCTCATGGACCCGGCGGCCCTGTACGGCTGGACGGCCCACCTGCTGCGCCCCCTCGACGCGCTCCCGCACCACACCCGCGCCGAACTGCTCGCCACCACCCGGCTCGGCCTGGAGTTCACCGCCGTCAACACCGCGAAGATCCTCGGCGTCAGCCGCAACACGGTCCGCGCGCGGATGGACCGGGTCGAGGGGCTGCTGCGCACGGACTTCGCCGACCTGGCGGTCCGCGCGACCGTCCACCTCGCCGTCAACGCACAGACCGGTCTCGACCAGTACGCCGCCGACGGCGGCGCGGGACGGCCCGGCCCCACCCGTCTCACCGACCTGCTCGCCGGACCCGCGCTGCGCGCCTGGGCCGGGGACCTGCTGGACCGCCTGGAGTCCGACGCCCGGGACCTGCGGCGCACACTGCGCACCTGGATCGCGGCGGGCGGCAACGCCGAGCGGGCCGCCCAGACGCTCGGTGTGCACGCGCAGACGGTGCGCGAGCACGTCCGCAGCGCCGAGCCGGTCCTGGAACGCCAGCTGCTCGCCGCCGGCAGCGACCTGTACGAGGTCGTGCTCGCCCACCTGGCGGCAGGGGACCTCGACCAGCCCGCACTGCACGGCACGAAAACGGACCATCCGGACTCATCTGTGCACAGGTGAGTCCGGATGGTCCGGCAGCGGGCATCGGCACGATTCACATCGGCCGAGCCGTCCACGTAGGTTCGAGGGGCCGCGGGGGTCCGACCGGAACGGGGGACCGGTCGCGTCCCCGCGGCCCCCGGCCCCGCCGAGCGGGGGGTCAGCCGTGAGGCAGGATCACCGCGCGGCCGTTGACCTTGCCCTCGTGGAGCCGCTCGTACGCGAGCGGCGCGTCGTCCAGGGAGTACGTCTCGGTGTGCACCGAAACGGCTCCGGAGCGGGCCAGGTCCAGCACCTCGATCAGCTCGCTGCGGCTGCCCCAGTAGGGGGCGTTGACCGACACCTCGAAGGGCAGCAGGCCGAAGCCGACGGGGATCGACCCGCCGCCGATGCCGACCAGGGTGACATCGCCCTCGACGGCCGCGACGGCGCCCGCCGTCTTCACCGTCGGTGCCACACCGACGAAGTCGAACACGGCCTCGGCGCCGAGGCCGCCGGTCAGCTCCCGCACCGCGTCCGCCGCCTTCGCGTCCGACAGCATCGTCTCGTGGGCGCCCACCTCACGGGCCAGGCGCAGCTTGTCCTCGCTGACGTCGAGGGCGACGACCCGGGCGGAGGTCAGCGCGCGCAGCAGCTGGATCGCGACGTGGCCGAGACCCCCGGCCCCGATGACCACCGCGGTCGACCCGGGGACCAGCTTGGGCAGCGAGCGCTTGACGGCGTGGTACGGCGTCAGCCCCGCGTCCGTCAGCGGCACCGCCGCGACCGGATCCAGCCCGTCCAGCGGGACCAGGTGCCGGGGGTCGTCGACGAGCAGGTACTCGGCCATCGACCCCGGGCGCCCGAGCCCCGGCGGGTGGATGCCCAGCTCGCCGGCGCGCAGGCAGTAGTTCTCCTTGCCCTCGGCGCACTTGGCGCAGGTGCCGCAGCCCCAGGGGCCGTAGACGGCGACCGCGTCGCCCTCGTCCAGCCCGCTCACCCCGGCGCCGAGCGCGGCCACCGTGCCGACTCCCTCGTGGCCGAGGGTCAGCGGCAGCTCGTACGGGAAGCCCTCCGCGGGCCAGCCCATCACCGCGATGTCGGAGTGGCACACGCCGGCGGCGGTGACCTTCAGCAGCACCTGGCCGGGGCCGGGCTCCGGGTCGGGGACCGTCACCACCTCGGGCGGCGCCCCGATGGTGCGGTACTGCAGTGCCTTCATGGTCGAACTCCTTCGTTCTTCCCCCCGGTTGGTGGGTCGGGTCTCAGACGGCGGTGTAGGCGCCGTCGACCAGGTGGTAGCTGCCGGCCACGAAGGACGCCCGGTCCGACAGCAGGAAGGCGATCAGCTCGGCGACCTCCTCGGAGCGCCCGAGCCGACCGGCCGGATGCAGGGCGACCAGGCCGTTGTAGGCGGCCTCGTCCATGGTCTTCAGCAGCGGAGTGTCGATGAAGCCCGGACCGACCGCGTTCACCCGGATGCCCTTGGCCGCGTACTCGGCCGCGGCGGCCTTGGTCAGCCCGACCACGCCGTGCTTGGCGGCGACGTAGGCGGGGGAGCCGGCGAAGCCGACCGAGCCGAGGATGGAGGCGACGTTGACGATGGCGCCGCCCTGGCCGGCCGCCTCCATGGCGGGCAGTTCGTAGCGCATCGAGTAGAAGACGCCGTCGAGGTTGGTGCGCACGACGCGCTGGTACGCGTCCACGTCGTACTCGCCGGTCGGGGCGCTGGGGCCGCCGATCCCGGCGTTGTTCACGGCGAGGTCCAGGGTGCCGAACGTGTCGACGGCGAACTTCACGGCGGACTCGACGGACTCGGGGACGGTCACGTCCAGCTCGACGGCGGCGGCCTCGACGCCCTCGGCCCGCAGCTCGGCGGCGGCCTTCTCGGCGCCCTCGGCGTTGTAGTCGGCGACGACGACCTTCGCGCCGGCGGTGCCGAGGCGGCGTGCGGTGGCCAGGCCGATGCCGGAGGCGGCGCCGGTGACCAGGGCGGTCCGTCCGGTGAACTCGGCGGGCCGGCCGGCGGTGGGGGTGGCGGGGGTGATGCTCATGGTGCGTGTCTCATTCTTCCGGGGTGCTGTCGGGGGTCGCGGCCGCGGCCTCCGAGGTCAGGGCGTCGTAGGCCCGCTCCACGAGGGCGGCGAGGTCTGCGGCTCCCGAGTCCCGCCCGTCGTCGCGCGCCCACAGGCGCATGGCGGCGATCAGGACTCCGGCGGCGGCGTCGACGACGGCTGCCGGGCGCACGTCCTGGGCGTCGTCGGTGCCGAGCCGGCCGGCGACGATCCGGATCGACTCCTCCTGGGCGTCGACCCGGATGCGCTGGTAGGCGGCGAACAGGCCGGGCTCGCTGTCGGCCAGGGCCAGCAGCCTCCGCATCCGGGGACGCACGTGCCAGGCCGGGTCGTCCCGGTCGGTCAGCCAGTCGCGCACGGCCCTGCGGTAGGCGAGCAGGGGCGGCTCGCCGGCGGGGCGGGACCGCAGCAACGCGTTGATGCGGTCGCCGTCCCGGCGGACGAAGTCGAGGGCGGCGTCCTCCTTGCCGGCGAAGTACCGGCTGAACGTGCGGCGCGTGACGTCCGCGCGCTCGGCGATGGCCTCCACCGTGGTGGCCGCCGACCCGCGTTCCAGGATCAGGTCGCAGGCGGCGGTGGCCAGCGCGTCGCGGGTCCGCAGCGCCTTGCGCTGCCGCCGGTCGCCGGAGTCGGGAGAGGGCTTCGTTGCCGTCATGCCTTCGAGCGTACACCCGGAAATGTCCCAGTGGGACATGTGACCCAATGGGACATCAACCGGCCTGGGCCCAGCGGTGTCCGAGGAGCCGTGTGCCCTGCGGCACCACGGGTACCCGGGCCGCGCTTCGGAACGAGAACCTCAAGGAGCCTCAAGAGGAGGACCGCATGACCAGCGGCACGGAGACCGGCGGCGTGACCGGCACGCAGGACAAGGACTACAACCTGATCTGGTACGTCGAGTCGTGCCTCAGCAACGCGCTGCGCCTGGAGACGTACATCCAGGACGCCGAGCGCAACAAGGACACCGAAGTCGCGGAGCTGTTCCGCAAGGCGCAGGCGGACAGTCGCAAGGGCGCCGAACTGGGCAAGGGGCTGCTGCGCGCCCGTCTGAACGGCGGCTGACCCGTCACGCCCGTCCCACCAGGACCCGGACGCACCCGTGAGCCGGGTGGCCGGGTCCTTGGTGTGAGACGCGGCAAATGTGTGCACATCGGTATGTGACGGGCGCCTCACCGTGGGGTACCCGCACCACCCATGTACGCGGCCGACGGCCGCCTCGCAGCTCAGGGCCGCGTCCGACGGCGGCCACGAGTCGAAGGAGCCCACGAACATGACGGACGTATCGAGCCAGGGACCGGCCCCCGGCGACGACCGCAAGGTGCTCACCAACCGCCAGGGGCACCCCGTCTACGACAACCAGAACCAGCGCACGGTCGGCGCCCGCGGCCCCGCCACGCTGGAGAACTACCAGTTCCTGGAGAAGATCAGCCACTTCGACCGCGAGCGCATCCCCGAGCGCGTCGTGCACGCCCGCGGCGTGACCGCGTACGGCTACTTCGAGGCGTACGGAGCCTGGGGCGACGAGCCCATCGACCGCTACACCCGGGCCAAGCTCTTCCAGGAGCGGGGCAAGCGCACCGACCTCGCCGTCCGGTTCTCCACCGTCATCGGCGGACGCGACTCGGCCGAGACCGCCCGCGACCCCCGGGGCTTCGCGGTGAAGTTCTACACCGAGGACGGCAACTGGGACCTCGTCGGCAACAACCTCGCCGTCTTCTTCATCCGCGACGCGATCAAGTTCCCGGACGTCATCCACGCCCTCAAACCGGACCCGGTGACCTTCGAGCAGCAGCCCCGGCGCATCTTCGACTTCATGTCACAGACGCCCGAGTGCATGCACATGCTGGTCAACCTGTTCAGCCCGCGCGGCATCCCGGCGGACTACCGCCACCAGCAGGGCTTCGGCGTCAACACCTACAAGTGGGTCAACGCGGCCGGTGAGACCAAGCTCGTCAAGTTCCACTGGATGCCCAAGCAGGGCGTCCGCAGCATGACCGAGGAGGACGCCGCCAACGTCCAGGCCGAGAACCTCGGCCACGCCACCAAGGACCTCTACGACGCGGTCACGCGCGGTGAGTACCCCGAGTGGGAGCTGCTCGTCCAGATGATGGACGACCACGACCACCCGGAGCTCGACTTCGACCCGCTCGACGACACCAAGACCTGGCCGGAGCAGGAGTTCCCGGCCAAGCCGGTCGGCCGGATGGTGCTCGACCGGATGCCGGACAACTACTTCGCCGAGAACGAGCAGATCTCCTTCGGCACCGGCGTCATCGTCGACGGCCTGGACTTCTCCGACGACAAGATGCTGGTCGGCCGCACCTTCTCGTACAGCGACACCCAGCGCTACCGGGTCGGCCCGAACTACCTCCAGCTGCCCGTCAACCAGGCCAAGAACGCCGACGTGCGCACCAACCAGCGCGACGGACTGATGGCCTACCACCAGGACGGCGGCGGGGAGAACCCGATCGTCAACTACGAGCCGTCCATCACCGGCGGCCTGCGCGAGGGCGAGTACCCCACGCACGACGAGCAGGGCCCGGAGATCCAGGGGCGGCTCACCCGCAAGCGCATCCCCCGCACCAACGACTACATGCAGGCCGGGCAGCGGTACCTGCTGCTGGAGGAGTGGGAGCGCGACGACCTCGTGGCGAACTTCGTCAACCTGCTCTCCCAGTGCGACCGGCCGGTGCAGGAACGCATGGTGTGGCACTTCCTGCTGGTCGAGAACGACCTCGGCCTGCGGGTCGGCGAGGGGATCGGCATCAGCCCGCAGGACGTGAAGCACCTGGAACCGCTGGCGAGCCAGGACCTCACCGACGAGGACCGCGAACGGCTGGCCAACCTCGGCAAGAACCCGCCGCGCGACGTCGAGGGCCTGACCATGACCCACTGCGTCCCGAACGAGCGGCACGTCGTCACGCGCTGACGCTCACCCGGCGGAGCGCAGCGCCGCCCGGGCCGCCGTCAGGGCCTGCTCGGCGTAGCCCCGGCCGAACAGTACGGCGTGCACCAGCAGCGGGAAGAGCTGGTGCACGCCGACGCGGTCGGCCCAGCCGTCCGCGAGCGGGGCCGACTCCTCGTAGGCGGCCAGGATCCGCTCCAGGTGCGGGCAGCCGAAGAGGCGCAGCATCGCGAGGTCGGTCTCCCGGTGCCCGCCGTGCGCCGCCGGGTCGATCAGGTGCACCTGTCCGTCGGCGCCCCACAGCACGTTCCCGTTCCACAGGTCACCGTGCAGCCTGGCGGGCGGCTCAGGCGGCCCCGCCAGCCCGGGCAGCCGCTCGCAGACCCGCTCGACGTCGGCGGCCTCGGCCGGACCGAGGGTGCCGGCGTCGACCGCGGTACGCAGATACGGCAGCACCCGGTGCTCGGCGTACCAGCGCGGCCAGTCGCTTCCCGTGGCGTTGCGCATCGGGGCGAGCCCGATGTACGCCTCCTCGGTTCCGCCGGGCGGCGCGGCGCCGAACGCGGGCGCCCCGGCGGCGTGCAGGGCGGCCAGGTCCCGGCCGAACCGGTCCGCCGCCCCGGCAGTCGCCCGGCCCTGCGCCACGCGGTCGGTGACCAGCCACCGCTCGTCGTCACCGTGCACCACCGGGATACGCACCGTCCCGGCGTCGGCCAGCCAGCGCAGCCCCGCCGCCTCGGCCCGCGCCGCTCCCGTGCCGTCGCCGCGCTTGACCATCACCGTGCGCCCGTCGTCGAGGGTGACCTCGGTGAGCGAACCGGACAACGGGCGTTCACCGGTCACCGGCCGGCCGGTGAGCCGGGCGGCGGCGGCCGAGGGCGAGGTGACGGGGCGCACGGCCACCAGACTAGGACCCGCTGCGGCCGACCCGGTGAAAAACGCCCGGTGCGCCGATCGAACGCCCCGGGTGCGGGGGAGCAGTGGGACTATGACCAGTTCAGCGTTCCATCGCACCATCACCCTCCCCGCCCCGGTGTGCGAACAGGCCGCCCATCACCTCGAGCAGGCCGTCCACAAGGCCATCGACGGGGCCGCGACCCCCTGGCGTGCCTTCCGGGGGGCCGACGGCGACGACTTCGCCTTCTCGGTCCCCGTCGTCGAGCAGGCCGCGGGCTGTCTGCTGGTGCTGGCGGCCGAGAGTGCCCAGAGCCTGCGGCCCTCGGCCCTGCGCGCGCTGATCACCGTCGCACTGCACCTGCGGGACGCCGCCGAGGCGGTTCGCCGGCCCGCGATTCCCAGCGTGGCCTGGTGAGCGGGGGCGGGGTGGAAAAGACCGTGCTTCGGTCCTGAGCCTGTGCTTGGCTCTGCGGCATGCATCCCGGCATGGAGTTCACTCGCCTTCTCGACTGCCTCGCGGCCGACTACGACCGGCTGCGGGCGGTCGTCGAAACCGGCGCCGACGCACCGGTGCCTACCTGTCCCGGCTGGAGCGTCGCCGACCTGACCCGCCACGTCGGCGAGGTCTACCTGCACAAGACCGTGGCCATGCGGGAGGGTGTCGAGCCCGAGCCGTGGCCCCCGAAGGAGTTCGCCGACGAGGAGCCGACGGTGCTGCTCGACCGGGGGTACACCGCGCTGCGCGCCGAGTTCGCCACCCGCGCTCCCGGGGACGCGGCCGCCGCCTGGTACGGGCCCGACCAGAGCGTCGGCTTCTGGATGCGGCGGATGGCCCAGGAGACCGTCATCCACCGCGTCGACGCCGAACTCGCCACCGGACAGCCCGTCGCACCCGTCCCGGCGGACCTCGCCGTGGACGGGATCGACGAACTGCTGAAGGTCTTCGCCGCGTACGCCGTCGCCGAGTGGGGCGAGTACTTCACCGACATCCTCGCCGGTTCGCCCGGGCACACGGTCCTGGTGCGCGCCGGTGACGCGGCGTGGCGGGTGAGGACCGGTCCGGGGGAGTTCACCGTGACGGACGGGGGCGGGGACGGGGGCGGGAGGGCCGACGTGACGCTGAGCGGTTCGCCGGAGGCCGTGCTGCGGCGGCTGTGGAACCGGGGAGGGGACGGAGGAGTGGTCGTCGAGGGCTCCCGCGAGGCGGTCGAGGAGCTGCGGCGCTGCATCGTCATGGCGACCCAGTGAGCGGCTGCTGACCCGTCTGTGCGGAGTCGGGGTGTGGCCGAGGCCACGCGGTCGACGAGAGCCGGGCCATGTTCCGTGCGGCGGGTCGCGGGCTACGGTTTTCGCGGACCCCCTGTTTCCCTCGACGAGCAGTTCGGACGGCCCGGCAGTGCACGCAGACCTCTCTCCCGTCATCGCGGCGACCGCCCAGTGGCTCACCCACGCCTACCCGGCGACGGGTGGGGCGCTGGCCTGCGCCCTGTCCGAGGTGCAGGCACGGCAGGCGGTGACGGTGGCCGCCCGGCTTCGCTACCCGACGCCGATGGACGTCGGGCTGATGGGCGTGTCGGGTCCGGGAGGTTCCGCCCGCCTCGACTGGATCACCGGCGCGGACGGCACGGGGGGCGTGGACGCGGAGGAGGAGGCCTGGCGGACCTGGGTGGACGAGGTCGTCGTGAGCTGGGCGGCCTGTCTGCTCACCGACCCCGGACTCGCCGCCCGCGCGGTGGCCGCGCTGACCGAGGGCGGTACGCCGGTCGAGTTCCGCCGCCTGCTGACTCCCGACGACCGCGATTGGCGGGCGGCGGCGTTGCTGCGCCATCCCGACCTCGTCGCACCCGTGGCCGAACTGCACCGCGCCGAACTCGACGCACGGCTGGATCCGGGCCAGGCGCTCGTCGCCTGACCGGTGCCTGCGGCGGCCTGTGGCTGGTCGGTGGGGGTGCGGGTAGCGCGGTTCCGTTGTGGGTGGGTCGGGGCCGCGCCGGGGGTGTCCGTCCTCGGAACGGCGCGAAATGGGTCGGCTACGGGACTGAACGGCGCGGACGCGCCAACCGCTGCGGGCGGACACCCCCCGACACGTCCCCTTCCCGCCGTACGCGGCTGACCCGCCGTAGCTGCGGGCAGTCGTGCCTCCCCCAGTGCCTGAACGGCCTGGGAGGTACCCCCAGGGGCGGCACGGGTGGGCGCAGCGGCACCCCGCAGCGCCGGGCCGCGCGACCCACCCCCACGGCCGCAGCCACGCCGGGCACCCCGTCAGCGCCGCGCAGCGCACCCACCCTGCACGCCCACGCCGGGTGCCAAGGGGAACGCCGGGCACGAAAGACCTCCGCCCAAGCCCCGCAGGGTCACGCCGCCGTCCCCAGCGCCGCCCGCGCCGGCGCCTCCGTGTCGCCGCCCCGCAAGGGCACCGCCCCCGCCGGCCTGCGGGCGTGCAGCACATGCCCCGCCCCGATCGTGCCCGCGATGATGAGGCCGCCCGCGATGAGGGCCCCGCGCGCGCCGGCCAGTTCCATCAGCAGGCCCAGAGCCGGTGGGCCGCCGAGGCTCCACACCGTGCCGATGCTGCCCCACACCCCGAGCACCCGGCCCCGCATGTGCGCGGGCGGGTCGGTCTGGAGGACCGCCGTGCCGGCGGTGTCGGAGACGGACTCCACGACGGCCATGGGCAGCACCATCACCAGGAGGACGGCCAGCGACGGCGACAGACCCGCCACCACTTGCAGCAGTCCGCCCGCCGCGGCCAGCGCGCCCACCACCCGCACGGAGGGCCGCCGCAGCCGGGCGCCCAGGACCGCGCCGACGATGCCACCGGCCGCCAGCACCGTGGAGACCGTGCCGAACGATCCCGCGCCGCCCGCCAGGGGCCCGGTGACGAGCACCGCCAGCGTCAGCTGGTAGTTGCGCCCGAAGACCGCGCTGACCCCCGTGACCCCGGCCAGTCCCAGCAGGCGGGGACGGCGGACGAAGAAGGACAGTCCCTCGCGCACGCTCATGGTGTCGCGGCGCGTGGTCGCCACGTGCTTGACCGCGCCCCGGGCCGGTCGCAGGAAGGGTATGACCGAGGCGACGAACAGGAACGACAAGCCGTTGGCGGCGTAGGCGGCGGCCGTGCCCAGGAAACCGACGGTCACACCGGCGAGCGCGGCACCGGTGAGGCGGCCCGCCTGGTGGACCAGCGCGCCCACGCCGATCGCGGAGGGCACGTCCTCGGCCGGGACCAGGTCGTTGCCCAGCAGCGAGCAGGCCGGACCGTCGACGGTGGCGATGACACCGGTGACGGCGGCCAGCACCATCAGGGTGGTCACGTCCAGCCGGTCGAGCGCCACCATGAGCGCCGTCACGAACGCGATGGCGCCGAGCAGCGCCTGGCTGACCGCGGCGGTCAGCTTCCGCGGCCAGCGGTCGACGGCAGCGCCGCCGAACACGCTGATCAGCAGTGCCGGCGCAGCCTGGACGGACATGGACAGACCCGTCGCGGCGGCCGACCCGGTGATCTGGAGGACCAGCAGGTTCTGCACCGTGAGCTGCATCCACGTACCGGCGTTCGAGACGAAGTTCGCCACCGACCACCAGCGCATGCTGCGGTATCTCAGAGACCGCCACGGCGAACTGGACGGGGCGGGGGCAGGGGCAGGGGAAGAAGACACAGTGCGCCACTCGAAGACGGCCGGGGGACCCGGAAGGGGTACGGGACGGGAGTGAGAAGCCCGGCTGCGCTGCGCGGCCACTCCACTGAGCCGGATACGGCGCCGACCATCGTGGCAGAAGGGACCGGACAGTCCTCGCCGGCGCGCCTTCCGCGACCGGGTGGCGCGGAACGAAGTCCGGTTGGCCGGAAGGTACTTGGTGGGGTGAGTGGGCTTGATCACAGGGTCGCCGTCTGCCGGCCGGGTGGGTGCGGTGGCGTGACGGTGGCCACAGGGGCCGGGCCGTACGGGAGGGGCCGCGGCAGGCGTCAGAGCATGAAAGCTACTCGGTGGGGCACCCGGGGCGCGCTCGTCAGCGCTTCGCGGAGGAAGGAAGGTCGTCCTCATGATGCCGACGGCGGCGTTCAGCCCGCGGGAGGAGGCCCGGCCGCCCTGGCACCGGGCCCTGGTCACCGGCGGTGCGGGGTTCCTCGGGTCCCATCTGTGCACCCGCCTGCTCGATTCGGGGGTCGAAGTCGACTGCCTCGACAACCTCTCCACCGGGCGGGCCGAGAAGGTGGCCCACCTCGCGGGCCGTCCCGGCTTCCGCTTTCTGGAGCGTGACGTCTCGCGGGAGGGGTGCGCCGAGCTGCTCACCGGCCCCTACGACCTCGTTCTGCACCTGGCGGGGCCGGGGGTCTCCCCGGCGTCCTGGTCCGAGCGGTCCGTGGAGGTCCTCGACACCGGCAGCCTCGGGACCCGGGCCGCGCTGGGCGTCGCGGAGCGGGACGGAGCCCGGTTCCTGCTGGCCTCCTCACCCCCGGTGTCCGCCGGTGACGGTGCCGACCCGGTCGGTCCGCACACCGCCCGTGCCGAGGCCGTCCGGTTCTCCGAGGCCCTGGTCGCCGCGCACGCGGCCGCCCACGGCTCGAACGCCGGGATCGTCCGCCTCTTCACCGGCTACGGGCCCGGCATGCGGACGGACGACGGGGACACGCCCGGTGCCTTCATCGCGCAGGCCCTGGCCGGCCGGCCCGTCACCGTCACCGGGGACGGCAGCCGGACCCGGCCGCTGTGCTACGTCGACGACATGGTCGACGGTGTGCTGCTGGTCGCGGCCGGGCGGTCGGTACGGCCCGTGGACATCGGTGGCGACGAGGAGCCCACGGTGGTGGAGATCGCCCGACGGGTGATCGAACTGACCGGATCCGGCTCGCCGCTGGTGTTCGTCGAGGGGACGGCGCCGGACGAGTCCCGGCCGGTCACCGGCTTCGCCCGCGAGATCTTCGGCTGGTTGCCGAGCGTGACCTGGCAGGAGGGCCTGGAACGCACCGTCGCCTCCCTCGCGGAGCGGCCCGATCCGGTCCCGGCGGCGCCGGCCGAGCGCGCGGGGGAGTGGTGGGCGTGAAGGCCCTCGTAGCCCGTCCCGGCGGACTCGGTGATGTCCTCCTGGCCGGCCCGGCGGTCCGCGCGGTCGCCACCCGGGCCACCCGCCTGACCATGTTGTGCGGGGCCCGTGGTGCGCCCGCCGCCCGGCTGCTGCCGCACGTCGACGACGTCGTGGTGTGGGACCAGCCGGGCGGCGACGGCACCGACGGCCTGGTGAGCCGGCTGCGTGCGGAGGCGTACGACGTCGCGCTCGTCCTCGCTCCCGGGCCGCGGGGGTCCTCGCATGCGACGGGGGTCCTGCGCTCGGCGTGCGTCCGGCGGATCGGTGCCATTGAGGGGCCGACCGGTCTCTCCGAGGAGGAGGCGGCGCTCGACGCGGCCGCGTCGATGGGGTTCGGGCTGCGGCGCGGCGACGACGGCGGACTCCGCGTGCGGCCGGCGCCGGACACCGCCGGTCTCACCGGGAACGGCCCGTACGTCGTCGTCCACCCGGGGGCGGGGGACCCCGGCCGTGCCTGGGAGGCCGGACGCGGTGCGGCGGCGGTCGCCCGGCTCGCCGACGCCGGGCACCGCGTCGTCGTCACCGGCGGGCCGGAGGAGACCGCACTGACCCACCGGGTCGCCGGTGAGACGGGCGTCGACCTGGGTGGACGTACCGATCCGCGGACGTTCGCGGGTGTGCTGCGTGCCGCCGACGCGCTCGTCACCGGGTCCCAGGGGCCTGCCCGGCTGGCCGCCGCCGTCGGTACGCCGGTCGTCTCCGTGCGGGCGCTGCTGGGTCACTGACCGCGTGTACGAGGGGCCCGTCGCCACGGCGACGGGCCCCTCGTGGTGATGGTGACGGTTCAGCCGGACTTGCCCCGGCCCGACATCGCGTCCCGCACCCGGTCGACCATTCCCGCGCCGGGCGCCAGCAGCTTGTTCATCGGCGGCTTGTCCGGGGCGGACGGGTGCGGTCGGGTCGGCGCCGTCTTCTTGGCCTGCCGGACCTTGTCGCCCAGCTCGTTCAGGGCATCCGGGGGGCACGCCTCGCGAAGCCGGGGGAAGAGGTTGCCCTCCTCGTCGGCGACGTGCTCGCGGATCTCGCTCATCAGCATGCCGATCAACCGGTCGAACTCCGCGTCGTCCGACGCGCAGCCCTCCAGGTCCTTCATGATCTGCTCGGCGCCCGCGTGGTCCTCGAGTTCCTTGTCCGCGAGGGCGTTCCCGTTCGCCACGTGCTCACGGACGGCGGGGTAGAGGTAGGCCTCCTCCGCCACCGAATGCCGGATCAGCTCGATCGTCGCCTGATCCGCGTACAGCTTGCGGTCCTTGTGACCGGACGGCAGCGCCTCGATCTTGCCGAAGAGCTCCTCGACCTCACGGTGATCGGTCGTCAGCTCGTCGATGACGTTTCCACCGTGTCCCATGTTTCACCTCCAGCCGGCTCGTGGCGTGCCGGGTCCGACCCGCCACGGGCGTCGAGTCCCCCCTCGTTCGGCGGGCTAACGTCCGGCGCAGGCGCCCAGCTTCGCCCTGAGACCGCCCGCCGCCGTCGCGGGACGGGCCGCGGCACGGACCGAACGCCGCACCAGACGGGCGTCGTGGCGCAGGTCCTGGGCGGCGTGCCGGCCGCGCCACACCAGCGAGGGGGCGCTGCCGGTGTCGTCGGCCGCGATCAGCAGCCCGCCCATCATGGACAGGTTCTTCAGGAAGTGGATGCGCTGCTGGGCGCGGTCGGACGGGTCGTCCGCGTCCCAGTAGCGGTGTGCCGCCAGAGTGGTGGGGACCAGCGTCGCCGCCAGGGCCAGTGCGGCCAGGCGCGGACAGCGGCCGAGCCCGAGCATGACCCCGCCGACGACCTGGACGGCGCCGTTGAGCCGTACGAGTTGTTCGGTGCGGTCCGGCAACACCGACACGCGGTCGGTCAGCGGCCGCACGATCGGCTCGGCGGCCGGTGCCACGTCCTCGGGCCGCCGCAGGGACTGCAGACCGCCCGCGACGAACATCGAGGCGAGCATCGGACGGCCGGCGATACGCAGAAGACTCATGACGCTCTCTCGCTCTCCAAAGGGGTTACCGGAGCAGTGACAGGGGTGTGACGACTACTGGGATCATCGGGTGACCGGGCCGGTGGGCGCCATTCGGCAGGCGGTGTGGCGCGGACGCTCGCCGGTGGTGTGGGACCTGGTGTCCGTGCAGGTCACAGACTGTTCAGGATCTGCGGCGACAGGTTCTTGATCATGGTGTTGGTCCAGCGCATCTGGCGCAGTGTCTGGGGGTGGCAGGCGGAGGCGAGCCCCAGCAGTTCGCTGTTCCTGGAGGCCTGCGCGGCCTGCGCGAGCATCTCCCAGTGCAGCGAGTTCTCCGCGGCGGCCACATGCAGCTCGCGCAGGTCGCGCAGGAGCAGCAGGCCGGGCTCCGGCCGGTTCACCACCGCCTCCGAGGCCTTCTTGCGCAGCGTCGCGAACAGGCCGTCCGGGGAGGTGTCCGGCGGGTCGCCGAGCTTCACGTCGTGGTGCGCGGCGACCTCGGACAGGCGCCGGACGTGCTCGCGGGACCAGTTGGCGAGGTCGGTGGCGACGTGGTGCACCTCGTGCTCGGTGCGGTGCCGCTCGGCCACCGTCACCAGGTCGTGCGCCAGGTGCCGCTCGCCGCGGTGCAGCGTGCGCAGGGTCAGGGTGATGCCGTTCACTGGGCGCCCTCCTCGCGGCCGTGCGGGAACCGGGTCGGGACCTGTGTCGTGTGCGCGGCCTCGCCGCCCTCGGTGGGGCGGGCGGCACCGGCGGTGGCGGGTGCCGACGCGGTGGTGGTCGGCGCCGGGGAGGGGGTGCCGTCGCCGCGCTCGACGAGCGTGAGCGCCGCCGTGGACGTCTTGAACAGCGGTTGCTTGGAGGCCGGGTCCCAGTCGGTGATCGTCGTCTCGTTCGCCGCCCGTCCGGGGGTGTCCGGGCCCGGCCCCGATCCGTTCGCGGTGTCCCAGTAGCCGTAGTGGAACGGCACGAAGAGCAGTCCGGGACGGATGCCGGTCAGCCGCAGCCGGCCGCGCAGCGCGCCCCGCCTGCTGGCGACCTCGACCAGGTCCCCCTCGGCGAGGCCGAGCCGGTCGGCGTCCTCGGTGGAGATCTCCACCCACACGTCCGGGGCGGCGTCGCGGAGCTGGGGTGCGCGTCCGGTCTTCGTACGGGTGTGGAAGTGGTAGACCGTCCGGCCCGTGGTGAGCTGGAACGGGTACTCCTCGTCCGGCTCCTCGTGCGGCGGCCAGTAGGCGGCGGCCTTCAGCATCGCCTTGCCGTCCGGGTTGAGGGAGCGGTACTCGACGACCTCCTGCGACGCCCCGGTCTCCAGGTCCTTGCCGTAGCTCTCGCACAGGTCCGGGTGGGCCCAGCTGATGCCGTCGGTGTAGAGCCGGGCGGTGCCCTCGGGCGCGTCCTCGTCGCAGGGCCACTGGATGCCGCTGGTGTCGCGGAGCTTGGCGTACGTGAGGCCGGTGTAGTCGCAGGGGCGGCCCGCGCTGCACCGCTTCCACGCCTCGAACGCCGACTCGGGGTCGTCCCAGGTGATGAGCGGGCCGCCGTCCTTGTCCCGGAAGTCCATCCGCCGGGCGTAGTCCAGGAAGATGTCGAGGTCCGGTTTGGCCTCACCGGGCGGTTCGACGGCCTTCTCGGACAGGTGCACCGTGCGGTCGGCGTTGGTCAGGGCGCCGGTCTTCTCGCCCCAGGTGGCGGCGGGCAGCACCACGTCGGCCAGCTGCGCCGTCTCCGTCAGGAACAGATCCTGTACGACGGTGAACAGGCGTTTCTGCGTCAGGATCGAGCGGATGCGGGAGAGTTCGGGCAGGGACACCGCCGGGTTGGTGCCGCTGATCCACAGCATCCGGATCGAGCCCTGCTCGGCGTACCGGTACATCTGCATCGCGTGCGTGGGCGGCGCGTAGTGGGGGATCTTCTCCGGCTCGACGTTCCACACCTTCGCCAGGTCGGCGACGTGGGAGTCGTTCTGCCAGTTGCGGAAGCCCGGCAGGTCGCCGTTGGCTCCGCACTCGCGGGTGTTCTGCGCGGTGGGCTGGCCGTTCATCTGCAGCAGACCGGCGCCCGGCCGGCCCAGCATGCCGCGGATCAGGTGCAGGTTGTTGATCTGGACCGCGGCCGCGGTGGCCTGGTGGGACTGGTAGACGCCCTGGAGGACGGTGGAGACCAACGCGTCGGTGGTGCCGACGAGTTCGGCCGCCTCCTCGATCCGGGCGGCCGGCACGTCGCAGATGTCCGCCGCCCACTTGGGCGTGCAGTCGGCGACCCGCTCGGCCAGCTCCTCGAAGCCGACGGTGTGCGCGGCGACGAAGTCCCGGTCGACGCGGTCGTGCCGGATCGTCTCGTGCAGCAGGGCGTTGAGCAGCGCGACGTTGGTGCCGCCGCGGGGCGCGAGGTGCACGGTGGCGTGCCGGGCGACCCTCGTGGGCCGTGGGTCGACGCACAGCAGGCGCGGCGGGTCGGCCCCCTCCAGCCGGTCCAGCAGCCGCATCCACTGCACGGGCTGGGTCTCGGCGATGTTGTGGCCGTACAGCGCGATCACGTCGGCGTGGTCGAAGTCGTCGTAGCTGCCGGGCTGTCCGTCGCAGCCGAAGGTCTCCTTCAGCGCCTCCGCCGCCGTCGACGTGCACAGGCGGGTGTTGCCGTCCAGGTGGTTGGTGCCGATGCCGGCCCGGGCGAGGACCGTGAGGGTGTAGTACTCCTCCAGGAACAGCTGGCCCGAGGTGTAGAAGCCGATCGACCCCGGCCCACGCTCGTCGAGCAGCTCGCGCGAGCGGGCGGCCACCAGGTCCATCGCGGTGTCCCAGTCCGTCTCCACCAGCCGTCCGTCGCGCCGTACCAGTGGCCGGGTGAGCCGGTCCCGGGAGGCGTTCGCCTGCCAACCGAACAGGTCCTTCGGACCGAGGCGCCCCCGGTTGACCCGGTCCACGTCGCGGCCCCGCACGCCCACCATCCGGCCGTCGGCCACCGCGATGTCCATGGCGTCGCCGTCCGAGTGCAGGATCGACGCCGACTGCACCCAGCGCTCGACCGCCCCCGGCTCCATCCCCTCCGCGAGGAACGTGTCCACCCGGGCCGGCCAGGTCTCGCCCCGCCGGTACGGCGTCCTGCCGCCCCACGGTTGCGCGATCCGGTCCGTCGCATCCTCCATCGCCGGCCTCCCGCCAACGTCCGCCACACTGCCGGCCGCCGGGTACCCGGGCGCCCCGGATCGAAGCGAACTACTTGTGGGAGCGCTCCCAGAGGGAGAGGATGCCGTGGTGAACCCGACTGCCGCCGTACGCCCGTACCGTCCCGCCGACGCCCCGGCCCTCGACGACATCTGCATCCGCACCGCGCACAACGGCCGGGACAGCCGGCCCGTGTACGCCGACCCCGCCGTCCTGCCCGCCATCTTCGCCGCCCCCTACGTCCACCTGGACCCTGACCTGGCCTTCGTGCTGGACGACGGGACCGGCCGGGCGGTCGGCTACATCCTCGGCACGGCGGACACCCCGCGCTTCGCCGAGGAGTTCCGCGCCAAGTGGCTGCCGCGCGTCGCGGACCGCTACCCGGCGCCCGCGGGCCCGCCCGGCACACCGGACGAGGTGATGGCCGGGCTGCTGCACGACCCGGAGCGGATGATCGTCCCCGAACTCGCCGCCTACCCGGCCCACCTGCACATCGACCTGCTGCCCGAGTGGCAGGGCCGCGGCCACGGCCGGGCGCTGATGCGGACGTTCTGGCGGGCGCTGCGCGAACGCGGAGTCCCGGCCGTCCACTTGGTCATGGCCACGGCCAACACACCCGCCAGGGCCTTCTACGACCGCCTGGGCTTCCACGTGATCGAGGCGGCCGGACTCGACCCCGCCGACGTCACCTGTCTCGGGCGTACGACGCGGGACCCGGAACGGCCCTGACGAGGACGGCGGTGACGGGGGCGGGGCACGTGGTCAGGCCGAGCCCAGCTGGTAGACGTTGAAGGCCCGGCGGATGACCGGCTGGGCCACGTTGCGCACCCGTACGCCGCCCGCCGTCATCCCGTGCTCGGTGCCCAGGTGGGCGTGGCCGTGGACGGCCAGGTCGGCGCCGGCCGTGTCGATCGCCTCGGCCAGCAGATAGCTGCCGAGGAAGGGATGGATCTCCGGCGGCTCCCCGGCGAGCGTGTCGGCGACGGGCGAGAAGTGGGTCAGCGCCACCCGGGCCGCGCAGCCCTCCTCGTCCAGTTCCTCCAGCGCGGCGTGCAGACTGTCCGCCGAGCGGCGGGTGGTGCGCACGAACTCCTTCATCACCGGCTCACCGAACTCACCGGCGCTGCGCCCGACGAACCCGCCGCCGAACCCCTTGGCCCCGGCGATCCCCACCCGGCCCCCGGCGCACTCCACGACGGTCCCCTCGCCCTCCAGGACCGTCACTCCGGCCTCCCGGAGGATGTCGGTGACCTTCTCGGGCTGTTCGTCGTGGTGGTCGTGGTTGCCGAGGACGGCCACCACCGGCACCGGCAGGCCGCGCACCTCCCGCGCCACCACCCGGGCCTCCTCGGGGGTGCCGTGCCGGGTGAGGTCCCCGGCGAGCAGCAGCAGGTCGGCACAGTCGGGCAGGGTCTCGAAGGCGGGCCGCAGCAGCCCCTCGCTGTCGGGGCCCATGTGGATGTCTCCGACGGCGGCGACGCGGATCATCACAGCTCCTCCGCATGGTCGGGACGGGTGGTCTCCGCCACCACGATGTCGGTGTGCACGGTGAGTCCTGCCAGCTCCTCGCGGGCGATCCGCAGCACGCTCTCGCGGCACTGCGCCGAGGGCACCGTGCCGGTGAGCGCGATCGCCCCCGCCCGGATCTCGGCCCGTACGCCGAGTTCACCGAGTTCCTCGGCGGCGAGCCGGTCGTGCAGGTGGGCCACGCGGTACTCGACGTTCTCGGTACTCCCGGCGTTCCGGGCGGGTTCGCCCGCGGAGGCGGGGCCGCTCGCCGCGGGGCCCTGGTGTCCGACGGGGTCGCTCATCGCTGTTCCTCCTTCGGGGCGGTGGCCGCGGGGGCGGCCGGGGAACCGGCCGGGGAGATGATCTCCAGCCGTTCGAGGATGAAGAAGAACGCGGCAGGCATCGGGGCGTCGCCGCAGTCGCGGCGCAACTCGTCCCAGTCGATCTTCTCCCGCAGGGTACGGGCGATCGGCAGCACCGCACCGAAGTCGCAGTGGTGCTCGGAGAAGGCCGCCAGCAGACCGCGCAGCAGGTCGGTCGGTGCCAGCACCGGCATGAGCACCGAGTCGACCGACAGGTCTTCGGCCCGGGACAGCAGCTCCGTCGTCACGGGCTCGTGGGCCAGCTCGAAGATGAGGTCGACCTGCTGGCCCAGACACGTCGCCTTCAGCAGCCAGTCCTCGGGCGGCGTGTACACGGCCAGACCGGCCTCCCGCAGGGTCTCGGCCACGGCCGTCGCGTCGTCGGGACGGATGCAGAAGTCGACGTCGTGCTGGAGGTTCTGGGTGCCGCCGTGAGCGTAGACGGCGACGCTGCCGGCCAGCGCGAACGGGTGCTCGTTGCGCTTCAGGTACGCGCCCACCTGCTTGGCCGCCTGGAGGATCGCCTGATTGCGGTCGAGCGGGAGGTCTTCGTGGCGGGCGTCGTGCGGGGGGACGGGTCCGGGATCCCCCACCGTCGGACGGAGCTCGGAAACGCCGGCGCGCTGGTCGAGAGCGTGGTCGTCGGCGGGCTGCGTCATCGCTGTCCCCTCTCCGGGCTGCTGCCTGTCGCGGACCGGTCGTCCTCTGGCTTGGCGGGTACCCTGCGCGCTACCGCCGACACGACGGCCGTCGCCCCGGCGGTGGCGGCGGGGCGATCGGGGGCACCCGGGCGGCATGAACGACAAGCAGACGCAGCGGCGGTCTGGGTCCGACGACCGGCGGACCGTGGAACGGCTGGTGGCGGCGTGGCTCGAGGAGACCGAACGCCACGACCGTGCCGCGGCCCGTGCGGCTCGCGCGGGCTGGGAACGGGGCGCTCTGTCCGAACGGGCCGCCCAGGACCTGGCCACGTGGGTCACGGCGAGGATCACGGACACCGGGTTCACCGAGGACGAGGGCCCCTACGTCGAAGGTCCCGTCCGGATCACCCCGGCCGACAAGGACACCGTGCACGACTGGCTGCGTGCGCGGGGGCACTCGGTCTGACCCCCGGCCGCCGCGCCGCCGGTACGTCAGGGGGCCGGCGGCCGCCATTCGAACATCAGGATCGTCGCGTCGTCCCGCAGCTGCCCGCCGGACTGCGAGTCCAGGATCGAGTGGATCAGCCGCCGCAGGGTCTCCGGAGCCAGCTCGCCGCCCGCCGTGGCCCGGATGACGTAGTCCGCGAACCGCTCGAGCCCGAACAGCTTCTCCTCCCGGGTGCGCGCCTCGGTGATCCCGTCGGTGTACAGCAGGACCCGGTCGCCGGGCTCCAGCCGCATCTCGTGCGTCCGGCGCGGCTCGGTGGACAACTGGGCCGGCGCGCCCATCGGCGGGTCGGCCTCCCGCTCCAGGGCGTCGACGATCAACTGGTCACCGCGGATGAGCAGCGGCGCAGGGTGACCGCAGTTGCTCCACCGCAGCAGCCCCGTCTCGAACTCCAGCTGGGCGAGGACCGCGGTGCAGTACTGCTCCGGCAGCCACCCCGCCAGCGCCTCGTCGACGCACCGCACGAGCGCGGGCAGGTCGGCCCCGTTGCGCCGGGCGTTGCGGCAGGCGGCCAGCGCCACCGCGCTGGTCAGCCCGGAGGCGAGGTCGTGCCCCATGGCGTCGATGACCGACACGTGCAGCGTCGTCTGGGTGAGCGAGTGGTCGAAGGCGTCGCCGCCGAGCTCGTACGCGGGCTCCAGTACGGCCGTCGACACCACGTGCGAGTTGCCGATGGTGCGGGGCGGCAGGAAGGCCCGGAGCATCTCGGAGGTGAGGTGCATCGGCTCGGTGCGCGTGTGCCGGACGAACGAGTCCTCGAAGGCCCTCTTCGACGTGATTATCATGGCCAGCAGCGAGGCCAGCGCCCGGCTCCGCACCAGCGTGGCGGTGGTGAGCGCGGACGTGTGCACCCCCAGCACGCCGAGCCGCTCGGCACCGTCGAGCAGGGGCAGCCACGCCGTGACGCCGCCGGTGTCGGACTCCTCCACGCGCAGCGCCTGCGTCCGGTAGGCCCAGCCGGCGAGTGAGCCGTCGACGGGGATGGGGGGCGCCACGTCGGTCTGCGGCACGAGGTGCCGCTGCTGGAGGTCGACGAGGTAGACCACGGCGTGTTGCAGGTCCAGTGCCTTGGTGCAACGGGTCACGGCGGTGGCCAGGTCCAGAGTCAGATGGGCCGGATCGGCGAGGAACTCCTGCAGGAGCACCTCGCTCGCCTCTGACGTCGACACCTCGTCTCCCCTCGTCGACAGACCCGCCGGGACGGGGCACCTTGCCAGCAGTCTGGCACCGCGCACCCCACCCCGCCCGCCGGGCCGGTCACTCGCGGAGCGCTTCGGTCCGGGCAGAGGGGGCACGCGTCTCGTCGTAGGCCCCCGAACGCCGAGGAGTGGTGCCACATGACCGAGTACGAGCGTTCCCGCACCATGCCGGCCCAGCCGGAACAGGTCTTCGACCAGGCCGCGAACGTCGGGCAGCTCGACACCTGGCTGCCCCGGGACCTGCACGTCGAGCCGGAGGAGCCGCCCGCCGTCACCGTGCACGAGGACCGCACCGACCAGGACACCTCCGCGCTGCTGAGTGCCCGGCCCGAGCAGATGCGGCTCGAATGGGGCACCCGCGAGCAAGGCAGCTACGCCGGCTGGCTGCAGGTCGCCGGACTGGACAGCGGGGCCAGCGAGGTGACGGTACACCTGTCGTTCTTCGACGAGGACCACGACCCGGGACAGCCCGCGGTGGCCGAGGCTCTGGAAGGCAGCCTGCGGCGCCTGGAGGAGCAGGTGCGGATGCGCACCGACAACGCGGCCGGCTGACGAGGGCGCCCGTGGCGGACATGCCGGGCCGAACGCCCTCGCCGTGGCCGCGGTCCCGGCGACCGCCGCGACACCGGCCTCCGGTCGACGCCGGGCAGTCGGACCCGCTGCCGACCTCCAGGTGCGGCACGCGGCGGGCCGAGGAGTTCGCCGCCCTGCTCCGCGCGGACCTGGCCGGCCTCCGGGCCACCACGGTCACGGCCGTCGACAGGCTGCGCCGAGCGGCCGCCGCGGCCCGCCCGTCACGTCACGACGGGCGGGCCGCCGTCCGGGCGCAGGACGGCCCGCTGACCGCGCCGGCAGTGCACGAGCCGGTCGGCGAGCCCGTTGCGGTCGGCCTCGGCGAGGAAGGCGTCGAGCGGTGAGCGGAAGACGGAGTAGTCGTCGTAGTGCACCGGCAGGATCAGGCGCGGGTCGAGACGGCGGGCGAGTTCCGCGCCCTGGCGCCCGTCCATGGTCACCACGAAGCCGCCCGGCAGCGTCGTCCCGCCCAGGTGCAGCACCGCCAGGTCCAGGCGCGGGAAGCGCCGGGCGATCTCGTCCAGGCCGTCGAAGAGCAGGGTGTCGCCGGAGACGTAGAGCCGGTGCCGCGCAGGGCCTGCGGCCGGGCCGAACTCCAGCAGGCTGCCCATCACCGGCGGCAGCAGGCGCCGCAGCACCGGGTGCCCGGCGTGCCGGCCGGGCAGCGAGGTGATGCGTACCCGCGCGTCCGCGTGCAGCACGGTCTCCTCCTGCCAGGTGCGCAGCCCCACGGCACGGTGGAATCCGTGCACACCCTGCAATCGGCGGGAGGCGTGCGGGGTGGTGACGATCGGCAGCGACCGCGACAGCGACCGCCGGGCCCTGCGGTCCCAGTGGTCGCCGTGCAGGTGCGACAGCACCACGGCGTCGAGCTCCGGCAACTCGCCGGGGTCCAGCGCGGGCTCGGTCAGGCGGCGGCTCACCAGCCCGTACCCGAGGTGCGCGCGCTCGCCGCGGTGGAGGAAGTTCGGGTCGGTGAGCAGGCTCAGCTCGCGGTAGCGGAGGAGCACCGTCGCGTTGCCGACGAAGTGGATCCGCAGGGAGTCGTCCGGGGTCTGGGCCGGGGACGGAGGCGTGGACGGGGACATGAGGGTGGTCCGATCCTGTCCGGGAGTACGGGGCCGAGGCCGGGGCCCGGGCCGCCCGGCACCGGGGCCCCGTGGAAGAACGGAGTACCCCGACCGCGGACCCTCACCCGACCGCCCGCACCGCCAGGTGTCCCCGTCGCGGCCCGGGGCACCCACCGGCCATGGACGCACACCGCCGCCCGCTCATGGACCGCACCCTGGCCGTGCTCACCGAGGGGTACGCCTGGCTGCCCGACCGGATGCGCGAAAGCGCCGACTCCGTGGTGCGCACCCGGCTGCTCGGCAAGCCCGCGCTGGCCGTGCGCGGCCCGGACGCCGTGCGCTTCTTCTACGACGAGGCACACGTCCACCGTCACGGCGCCATTCCCGCGCCCGTGCTGGACACCCTGTTCGGGCAGGGCGCGGTGCACACCCTCGACGGCGACGCCCACCGTGCCCGCAAGGAACTGTTCCTGCCGCTGCTGGACCCCGACCGGGTCGCCGGCCTCACCGGGCACGTCACCGAGGCCTGGGACGAGGCCGTGCACGCCTGGAGCGAGCGCGCCCGCGTCGTCCTGTTCGACGAGGCGGGCGTGGTGCTCACCCGCGGCGTCTGCCGCTGGGCCGGGCTCCCCGACGAAGCCGTCGACGCGGAGCCCCTCGCGCGGGACCTGATCGCGATGGTCGACGGCTTCGCCACCCCGGGACCGCGCCATCTGCGGGCCCGCCGGGCCCGGTCCCGGCAGGAGGCCCGGACGGCTGGGCTGATCGAGGACGTACGGTCCGGGACTCTCATCGCCCCGGCCGGTTCGGTGCTCGAACGGGTCGCCCGGCACCGCGACGGCCCCGACGGCCCGCTGGACGCCCGGACCGCCGCGGTGGAACTGCTGAACGTGCTGCGGCCCACGGCCGCCGTCAGCTGGTTCGTGGCCTTCTCCGCGCACGCACTGCACCGTTGGCCGGCCCACCGGGAGCGGCTGCGTGCCGGGGACGGCGCGTTCGCCACGGCGTTCGCGCACGAGGTCCGCCGCTTCTACCCGTTCGCCCCGTTCCTCGGCGGCCGGACCGTCACCGACCTCACCTGGCACGGCGAGTCCGTCCCGGCCGGCGGCATCCTGCTGCTGGACGTCTACGGCCAGCACCACGACGAGGAGCTGTGGGGCGACCCGTACGCCTTCCGGCCCGAGCGGTTCCTCGACCGGCCCCCCGAGCGCGACGAACTGATCCCGCAGGGCGGCGCCGATCCGGCCACCGGTCACCGCTGTCCCGGCGAGCGCCTCACCGTGGGTCTGCTGGAGGCGCTGGCGGTGCGGCTGGCCCGTCTGGAGTACACGGTCCCCGAGCAGGACCTGCGCATCCCGCTGCGCCGCATCCCGACCCGCCCGCGCAGCGGCTTCGCCGTCACCGGCGTACGGGCGTCCTGACGCGGCCCGTCACGAGCGGGCGCCCTTGTGCCCTTCGCCCGGCTCCACCGCGTCGCGCCGCCCCGTCTGCTCGGCCTGGTCGAGCCGGACGAGCTCGGGATGGTTCAGGTCGAAGGCCGGCGATTCGGAACGCACCCGGGGCAGCGCGTGGAAGTTGTGGCGCGGCGGGGGACAGGACGTGGCCCACTCCAGTGAACGCCCGTACCCCCAGGGGTCGTCGACCTCGACCGGCCGCCCGTACCTGGCGGTCTTCCAGACGTTGTAGAGGAACGGCAGCGTCGACAGCCCCAGCAGGAAGGCGCCGACGGAGGAGACGGTGTTCAGGGCCGTGAAGCCGTCGGCGGCCAGGTAGTCCGCGTACCGGCGCGGCATGCCCTCCATCCCGAGCCAGTGCTGCACCAGGAACGTGGTGTGGAAACCGACGAACAGCGTCCAGAAGTGCACCTTCTCCAGCCGGTGGTCGAGCATGCGGCCCGTCATCTTCGGCCACCAGAAGCTGAAGCCGCCGAACATCGCGAACACGATGGTGCCGAACAGGACGTAGTGGAAGTGCGCGACGACGAAGTAGGAGTCGGTGACGTGCCAGTCCAGGGGCGGGGAGCCGAGGATCACCCCGGTCAGTCCGCCGAAAAGGAACGTCACCAGGAACCCGGCCGCCCACAGCATCGGCGGCTCGAAGGACAGCGACCCCCGCCACATCGTGCCGATCCAGTTGAAGAACTTCACGCCCGTGGGGACGGCGATGAGATACGTCAGGAAGGAGAAGAACGGCAGCAGCACGGCACCGGTGGCGAACATGTGGTGCGCCCAGACGGTGGCCGACAGCCCCGCGATGGCGATCGTCGCACCGACCAGCCCCATGTAACCGAAGACCGGCTTGCGGGCGAAGACGGGGATGATCTCGGTGACCACCCCGAAGAACGGCAGCGCGAGGATGTACACCTCGGGATGGCCGAAGAACCAGAACAGGTGCTGCCACAGGATCGCCCCGCCGTTCTCGGCGTCGAACACGTGCGCGCCGAAGTGCCGGTCGGCCTCCAGCACCAGCAGCGCCGCCGCCAGCACCGGGAAGGCCAGCAGCACCAGGACGGAAGTCAGCAGCACGTTCCACACGAAGATCGGCATGCGGAAGACGGTCAGCCCGGGAGCGCGCATGCAGATGATGGTGGTGATGAAGTTGACCGCTCCCAGGATGGTGCCGAAACCGGACAGCGCCAGCCCCATGATCCACAGGTCCCCGCCGAGGTAGGGCGCATGCAGGGGCCCGCTGAGCGGTGTGTAGGCGGTCCAGCCGAAGTCCGCGGCGCCCTGCGGGGTGAGGAAGCTCGCGAGAACGATCAGGCCACCGAAGAGGAACAGCCAGTACGACAGCATGTTCAGCCTGGGGAACGCCACGTCCGGGGAGCCGATCTGCAACGGCATGACCGCGTTGGCGAATCCCGCGAAGGTCGGGGTGGCGAACAGCAGGAGCATGATCGTGCCGTGCATCGTGAAGGACTGGTTGTACTGCTCGTTGGAGAGCAGTTGCAGACCGGGGCGGGCCAGCTCCGCCCGGACGAGCATCGCCAGCACTCCCGCGATCAGGAAGAACGCGAAGGACGTGATGAGGTAGAGGTGGCCGATGCGCTTGTGGTCGGTCGTGGTGAGCCAGGAGATGACCACCCGCCCCCTGTGGCGGCGTCGCGCCGCCGGGACCGGAGCGATCGGTTCGGTCTGTGTCGCCATCCGACCACAGCAGCCGACCCCCGGCCGCATGCGTCGACGCCACGTCACGCACCCACCCAGGTAGGGCCGGTTGGCTGATCGTTTCTATCCGTCCGGGTGTGTCGCCGCCCCGAAGGGACGCAGCGGCCGTCACCCGAATGGCCCCCGCTCGCTACTGGTGGCGGCCGATCCGGTGTCTCCTGGAGTGTGTCAGCGGCGTCCAGGCTGGGAGGCCGATCATGTACGAAATGTGCGTGGGCCCGGAGAAGGCGGGCGGAGCGTTGGTGTGGCACGTGATGGCCAAAAGGGCAGCGGCCACTCTGTGCGGAGAGCAGCTCCGCGAACGTATCGAAGCATCCGACGGCGAACGGGCGCGTCACTGCCCGGACTGCATGGCTTCCTTCGAGAAGCTCATGGCGACCACGCCGTGCTGACGGACCGTCCGCAAACCGTCCGCCCCGTCGCGCTCCGCGGCGGGGCGGACGGCGTGATTGTCGGCTGGGTGCATGGTCATGGAGCTGGGCTGCTTCGGTGATCTTTCCCCGGGTGGTGCGCCGGAACTCCGCCCGCACGGTGCGGCAGCCGATTGACTGGCCGTGCGGCCGGCGCGGTGCGAGGCGCCGCCGGTTCCCGCTCACCGCCCCTGACGTCCCCATCGCGAGGAGTAGTTCGTGTCGCAGATCACCGACTCGGCCCCGGCAGGTACCTTCCCCCGGCTGGACTGGGTCGACGACGTGCTGTCGCCGGCCCTGCGGGCCGCGGTCGAGTCGCTGCCCGCCGCCGAGAGCCTGGTGGCCAGATACCACCGGGGGTGGTGCGAGGCCGACGGCGAGCCCCGTACGTCCGCGTCCGGCGGTGGCAAGGTGGTGCGCCCGGCGCTCACCCTGCTGTCGGCCGTGGCCGTCGGCGGCAGCCCGTCGGACGCCGTGCCCGGCGCCGTGGCGGTGGAGCTGGTGCACGACTTCACCCTGTTGCACGACGACGTCATCGACGGCGACGCGCTGCGCCGGCACCGGCCGGCCGCCTGGTCCCTGTTCGGCACGCCCGCGGCCGTGCTCACCGGGGACGCGCTGCTGGTCGCCGCGATGCGCTCCCTGGCCCAGGCCCCGCCGGCCCGCGCCGGAGCGGCCGTGCAGGAACTCGTGGGCGCCCTGCTGGAGCTGGTGGAGGGGCAGAGCCACGACGTCGCCTTCGAGAAGACGCACGACGTGACGGTGGCCGACTACCTGACCATGGCCGCCGGCAAGACCGGCGCCCTGATCGGCTGCGCCTGCGCCCTCGGCGGGGTGTTGGCGGGAGCGGACGGCGTCCGGGTGGGCGGGCTGCGGGACTTCGGCCGGCACCTCGGCGTGGCCTTCCAGTGCGCGGACGACATCCTCGGCATCTGGGGCCGCACCGCGCGCAGCGGCAAACCGGTCGGCGCGGACCTGGCCGCACGCAAGAAGTCGCTGCCCGTGGTCGCGGCCCTGGCCGCCCCGGGGGCCGCGGCCGAGCGGCTGCGCGAGCTGTACCGCGCACCGCACCCGCTGACGGAGGGCGACGTCGAGATGGCGCGTCACCTGGTGGAGGAGGCCGGCGGACGGCAGGCGGCCGAGGAGGAGGCCCGCCGCCAGACGGCGGCCGCGCTGCGATCCCTCTCACTGGCGAGTCCCACCGCGGACGCATACCGCCAACTGCACGACATCGCCCGGTCGATGACCCGCCGCGAGTCCTGACACGCACACCGACGCCCGCACTCGCCCACCCTCCCCCCAATCAGCCCAACCGGCCGGAGCGAGGACGTCACCGGCGCGTGACCTCGGGCCGGACGGGCCGTTGTCCTGGCGATGACCGCTCCGTTCCCTCGCCCCGGCCGCGCCGTGGCCGTCCGCCGCGGCCCCGATCCGACGAAACACAGTGGAGCCGTGCAGACCACCGAGCACAGCGCAGCGCCCCCGGGCGACCTCCCGGCCGTGGCCGCCTACGGGCTGACCGTGGCCCGGGGCACCCGGCCGGTGCTGCGCAACGTCAGTTTCACCATTCCCCGCGGCCGCATCGTCGGCCTGCTCGGCCCGAGCGGATGCGGCAAGACCACCCTCCTGCGCTGCGTGGTCGGCGTACAGCAGCCGAACGCCGGCCACGTCCAGGTGCTCGGCCACTCGGCGGGCGCCTGGCCGCTGCGCACCCGCGTCGGCTACGTCACCCAGGCACCGTCCGTGTACGCCGACCTCACGGTGCTGGAGAACCTTCGGTACTTCGCCGCCGCCCTCGGCATGCGCGGCTGGCGCCGGGAGGACGCCGTGGTCCGCGTCGTGAAGGAGGTGGACCTGGTGGCGTACGCGGACCAGCCGGTCGCCCGGCTGTCGGGCGGCCAGTACTCGCGGGTCTCCCTCGCGGTGGCCCTGCTGAACCGGCCCGACCTGCTCGTGATGGACGAGCCCACCGTCGGCCTCGACCCGATGGTGCGCCGGGAGTTGTGGCGGGTCTTCCAGCGGCTGGCCGAGGAGGGCACCACACTCCTGGTGTCCAGCCATGTGATGGACGAGGCCGACCGCTGCGACCGGCTGCTCCTGATGCGCTCCGGCCGGCTCCTCGCCAGCGCCGACCGGGACAGCGTGCTGAAGCACACCGGCTGTGCCGACGTGGAGGAGGCGTTCCTGCACCTCGTACGGGCCGCGGCGGCGGCCGAGGCGCGGGCGGCCCGGCAGCACGACGCCGTCGACGGCCTGTCGCCCCATCTGCTCGACCAGCCCGGCGCGCCCGACGCCGAACGCACCTTCTTCGCTGCGGACACCCTCACATGACTGCCACTCACCTGACCGACCGGCTGCCGTTCTCACCCGGCATCACCACCGCGACCGCGGTGCGGGTGCTCCAGCAGATCTCCCGCGACCGCGGCAGCACCGCCCTGCTGCTGGGCATCCCCTGCATGCTCATGGTGCTGCTCAAGCTGATGTTCCACGACTCCGAGGAGACCTTCGAACGCGTCGGACCCCAGGTCTTCGGCATCTTCCCGGTCATCGTGATGTACCTGGTGGCCTCCGTGTCGACGCTCAGGGAACGCACCTCGGGCACCGCGGAGCGCCTGCTGACGATGCCGGTCCGGCGGCTGGACATCGTCCTCGGCTACAGCCTCGCGTTCGCGTTCCTGGCGCTGCTCCAGGCAGTGCTCTCCACGCTGCTCTCGGTGGGCCCGCTGGGGCTGGACATCAAGGGGCCCGCCTATCTGCTGATGGTCATCGCGATGCTCGGTGCCCTGCTGGGCCTCGCCCTCGGACTGCTGGTGAGCGCCTTCGCCCGCAACGAGTTCCAGGCGGTGCAGTTCCTGCCGGCCGGTGTCCTGCCCCAGTTCCTGGTCTGCGGACTGTTCGTGCCGCGCGACGAGATGCACGGCGCGCTGGCGGCCGTGGCCCGGGCGATGCCGATGACGTACGCCGTGCAGGCCGCGGGCGAGGCCGCCACGCACACGGGCGTCACCGGACTGTTCGTCCGCGACGCGGTGCTGATCCTCGTGTGCGTGGTGCTGGTGCTCGTGGCCAGCGCCGCCACGCTGAAACGACGATGAGGGCCGTCGACCGACGGCCCTCATGCGAGTGTTGCCGCTGCCCGGCCCGGCTAGCGCGCCAGACCCCAGGAGAAGCCGCCGGAGACGCTGCCGAACTTCGGGATCTCGAACGGGCCGAAGTGCAGCGGCGGCTCGTGGCCGCCCCGGGACCCGTGGCCGCCGCCGTCGGGGCCGAGCGAGGCGACGGCCGGAGCCGACGCCTCGGCGGCACCGGCGGCCGACACGGCCCCGCCCGCCGTCAGGGCCAGCGCGGCCAGCGACACCACGGCGGCGCGGCGCAGCTTCAACGACATGAAATACCTCCGAAAGGAATCAAAAATGGAGAGGGGGTGTGAACGATTGCAATGCTAGCCAATCCCGTCTCGCCATGGTGCCGTAAAAGGCCGTGTTCCCTCGAATGAAGTTGCCGGATACACCAGCAGATGACTGGAAAAAGAAAGGCGATAAAGAATATGACCCGGATGCGGCGGCCGGCGCTCGCCCTCTGCGCGGTCCTCACCGCACTGCACGTCGTCCAGGGACCCGCCTGGGCCGGACCACCGCCCCCACCGACGCCGCCCACCCCCTACCGGGCGCCGCTGTGGCCGGTGCCCGAGCCGGGCCGGTGGCAGCCCGCGCCCGGCCGGCCCGCCTCGGAATCGTCCGCCTCCCGACCGCAGGCGGGTGGTTCCGGCGCGGCGGACGAGCGCATGGTCGACGCCGTCAACCGGCAGCGGAAGCAGGCCGGCTGCTCCCCGGTGCGGCTGCACGGGGCGCTCGACCGGGCCGCGCAGAAGCACAGCAGTGCCATGGCCCGCACCCGTCGGCTGACCCACATGGGAACCGACGGCAGCAGCCCCGCCGACCGGATGCGGGCCGCCGGATACCGGGTCGGCTCGGCCGGCGAGAACGTCGCCGCCGGGTCGGACACCGCCGAGGCCGCCGTGACCGTCTGGATGCGCAGTGCCCCGCACCGCGACATCCTCCTCACCTGCCGCTACACCCATGCCGGCGTCGGCCGGGCGAAGGGCTCCGGCGGACCCTGGTGGACGCTCGACCTGGCCTCGGCGCGCTGACCCGACCGCACCCGTCCGGGCGTCAGGAGAGGTCCGCGTCCCACCACCAGGCGATGGCCGGGGCGCCCTCCACCGGTCCCGGGCGGGTGTCGGACGGCTCGTCGGCCCAGGTCAGCAGCGTGTCGTCCATTTCGTCCGGCCAGTACCCGCTGCGGATGTACCGCGGCACCCGCAGCCCCCACTCGTTGTTGCCGCGGATGCCGTACATGAGCCCGCCCAGATACGTGCGCAGGTCCTCTCCGGCGGTCGGCCGGACCCGGTCGTGCAGCTCCATGAAGCGCAGCAGGACGCGGTCCCGCAGGCCGGTGCCCGCCCGCACGGCGTCCTCGAGCGGGCAGGACAGTTCCTGCATCAGCACCGTGTAGACGTTCTGGTCGGCCTCCCCGCCGCCGAGCTCCTTGCGCAAGGAGTGCCCGTCGTTGTCCAGGGCGGCCACGAGGATGGCCATCTCGGTGAGCGCGCGGACGGCCGGGCGGTGCAGCTCACGGTCCGGAACCTGCGCCCCGGTCGCCAGCTCCAGCAGGGCGAAGGTGGGCTCGCCGCCCGACGACAGCAGCCGCATCGTCAGGAAGTCGTCCAGGCCCGGCATGCGGCCGGCCGCCTGGTTGCCGATCTGCCAGGCCACCCCCGACAGCCAGGCGCGGTGGGCGTGCGCGAACCTGCTGACCTGCGTGGGCGGGGCGAAACCGCGGAAGCGGCGCATGATGTCCTGCAGGGCGCCGACGAACCGGTCCGCGCCCACGGCCGAATCCGTCTCGCAGGCCCGCTGCACCTGGCCGGCCAGCGCGTTGAACTGGGCCGGACGGCTGCTGAGCGGACCGCTGTCGCACCGCGCGTCGTCGAAGGCGAAACCCCAGTACACCCACAGGGCCGCCGCCAGCAGCCGCTCCTCCTCGGCGACCGGCGCGAACCGCGCGAAGAAGTCGGCGCTGTGCGTCGCGACCGCCCAGGCCCGCTCCCGCTCCGAGGCGCACATTCCGCTGTCGCCGATCCATTTCACGGCCCGTTTCTCGACCTGCCGGACCCGGGGATGAATGGCGGACTCGAAAGGGCAGAAGACGGGCGGCAATTCCACGCCGGACACGCGGGTGGCGGGAGAGGTCATGGCAGGACAAACCTTCCGGACGAGAGACGGGGATTCGCCCACGATCATGGAGAACCGGCCGAAGGAATGGTGACGTGACAGCCCGCCGGGCGATGGCTGTCAGTCGAAAGGGTTCCGGGCCTCGTCGCGGTTGACGGTCGTGATGATCACTCGCTTGGTGCAGTGTCGAGGTTTCCGTCCGGGGCAGTCGCACGTCGTGCCCGGGCGCGCAGTCCTCCCGCGCCGGGGCCGCAGGGTGTGCCGCGGCCGGGATCCCCGAGTCGGCCGCGGCACGCCCTCCCGCGCCGCAGGGCAGTGCGTCCCGCCGCCCACGATGGGTGTCGGCCACGGTGGGTTATGGGTGCCGTCCCCGATGGCCGCCCGCCGGCCAGGCGTGCGACCGTTGAGCGATGCCGCGCCCCGGGGACTTCGTCCGGGGGCCGGGGAGGGGTGCGGGGGAAGGAAGCCCCATCGGGGAAGGAAGTCCCATCTCGCCCGTCGTTCGCGGGCGTTGCCGCGTGGTCCGTTCCGGGTTGTGCCGTCCGCACCCCGAGTGCCGGCGCGGCCGGTGGTCATAGGTGCGTACGGCCGTGGGGCACGGACCGGGTCCGGGCGCCCGCCCGCACGCGTCGCGGCCCGGCCGGCGCCCCGTGCGGCCCGGGAGTGGTGTCACGGTGCCGGCCGACGACGTCCGGCGGTACGACAGACGACGCGTCACCAGATGAAGGAGAACCCGCATCCATTCCCGTCAAGTGAAGCCCTGCCGAACTCCCGCACGGTCGCAGGCGGTGACCCGTGGGACACGCTGACACCCTGCTCGCCATGGGCGGTGCCTTCCTGGCCGCCGCGTTCCTCGCCCGCCTCGGCGGCCGGATCGGACTCCCGACGATTCCCCTGTTCATGCTCGCCGGCATCCTGCTCGGCCCCCACACACCGGGTTTCGTCCTGGTCGAGGACGCGCACGACTTCGAGATGCTCTCCGCGCTCGGACTGGTGCTGCTGCTCTTCTACCTGGGCCTGGAGTTCCACCTCGACGACCTCAAGAGCGGCGGCAAACGGCTGCTGACCGCGGGCGGCATCTATCTGCTGCTGAACGTCGGTGCCGGGCTCGGCTTCGGGTTCGTCCTGGGCTGGGGCGTGCGCGAGGCGCTGGTGCTCGCCGGTGTGCTCGGCATATCCTCGTCCGCGATCGTCACCAAGATCCTCATCGACCTCGGCCGGATCGGACGCCCCGAGACCCGGCTGATCCTGGGCGTCATCGTGGTCGAGGACATCTTCCTCGCGCTGTACCTGGCAGCCCTGCAACCGGTCATCGCGGGCGCGCACGGCGTCGCGGACACGGCCCTCCAGGCGGGCAAGGCCTTCGGCTTCCTGCTGGTGCTGGCCGCCGCCGCCCGCTACGGCACCCGGCTGGTGGGCCGCCTGATCGCGACCCGCGACAACGAACTGCTCGTCATCAGCTTCCTCGGCGCCGCGGTGCTCGTCGCCGGTGTCTCCGAAGTCCTCGGCGTCGCCGACGCCATCGGCGCCTTCATGGTCGGCCTCATCCTCGCCGGCACCCCGTCGGGGCCGCGCATCCGGGAACTGGTGCACCCCTTGCGCGACGCCTTCGCCGCCATCTTCTTCTTCGCCTTCGGACTCGCCATCGACCCCGGCGACATCGCCTCCGTCGCCGGGCCGGTCGCCGCGGCGGCCGCACTGACCGTCCTCATGAACGTCGTCGCCGGGCTGTGCGTCGCCCGCGTGTACGACTACGGTTCCCAGCCCGCCGCGGAGATCGCCACCACCCTGGTCGCCCGGGGGGAGTTCGCGCTGATCCTGGCAGCCATGGCCGCGGGTGCCGGACTCGACGGGCGGCTCGCCCCCTTCATCGCCGGATACGTCCTCGTCCTCGCCGTACTCGGCCCCATCGTCGCGGGACGGGCCCATGTGCTCGCCGGCTGGCTGCGGTCCGCCGGCCGGCTGCTCCCCGGGGCGCGGACGACGGCCGCGCCGCACGGCGAACGCTCCGGTGAGGAAGCGGAGGCGGGTGGACCGGCGGTGTCCGCGGCGGCCCCGCCCGCACCGCGCGCGGAAGCCGACCGGTAGGGCCGGCACCCGGTACCCGGTACACCGCCCCGCGCCCCGATGGGACAATCTGCCCGCAGGGTCGGTGTCCGATGCCGTGGTCGGAGCCGTCCGGACCGGAAGGAGCCGTCAGCATGATCGAGTGGGTGCCCCTGGGCAGCGGTCCCAGACCCGTCCCCCGGCCGGTCGCGGCTCCGCTGGTGTGGGCGGGAGCCTTCGCCGGCGCCCTCGCCCTGGTGGCGATCGTCAACGGCACCGTGGGCTACGGCCGTCCGGGACTCGCCCTGGCCCTGCTCTCCTTGCTGGCGGCGCTCCTCGGGATCTGCGCCCGGTTCACGGCCGCTCCCGGCACGGCGCTCCTGTGCTGGCTGTCCCTCAACGGCTTCGCCATCCCGCCGGCCGGCACCCTCACGTGGGCCGGCCGGCGGGACGCGCTCTGGCTGGCCTGCCTGCTCGGCGCGGCCCTCGTCGGCACGGCGCTGGCCCGCCTGGTGCACGCACGGGCCGCCTACCGCCGGCTGACGACGGCGACCGGCCCCGAGGCACCGGACGGGGGCGCCGGGCCGGGGGGCTTCTGAGTCCCGCACCGCTGACCCACCGACAGCTCCGCCGGTCACCCGGCGGAGCTTCCTGCCGTCCCCGAGGCGGTCAGGCGGTGTGCAGCGTCAGCCCGTAGCGGTTCAGGATCTCGTTGACGGGCTGGAACCAGGTCTCCCCGCCGCTGGAGCAGTTGCCCCAGCCGCCCGAGGTGACGCCCTGCGCCTGGTCGCCGCTGATGAAGGAGCCGCCGGAGTCGCCGCCCTCGGCGCAGACGCTGGTCTTCGTCATCTGGTGCACCGCGCCCTGGCTGTAGTTGACCGTCTCGTTCTTGGCCAGCACGGTGCCGCAGTGCCAGTGCGTGGTGGAGCCGGAGCGGCAGATCGACGCGCCCACGGGAGCCTCGTTGGAACCGCGCACCAACCGGTCGGAGACCGTGCCCCAGCCGAGGACCACCGGCACCGTCCACCAGCCGCTGCCCACGCTGACCCAGGCGTAGTCGTTGCCCGGGAAGGACGAGCCCTGGAACGTCCCGATGTGCGAGCCGTCCCAGCCGCGGACCGCCCCTCCCACACCGCCGCAGTGCCCGGCGGTGACGAAGCCGCCGTGCACCGAGAAGCCGATGGAGCAGCGGACGTTCCCGGTGTAGTACGGGTCTCCGCCGACCGTGCCGGCCGCGAAGGTGCTCGGCGCCGAGGCCACCGTGCGCACCGTGACCGGCCCGGCCTCGCGGGCCCGGTCCACGAAGCGGCGGACATCGTTGTCGGCCCGCTCGCCCCGGACCACGTCCACGACCACGGAGTTGGCGGCCGGGTCGACGTGCCAGCTGCTGACGCCCGCGGGGGCGTCGAGGCGGTCGATGCGGTCCATGGCCGCGTCGAGCTGCCGCGCGCTGTGCTCGACGGTGCGCACGTGCGCACCGGTGGTGGCCACCGCCCGGACCGTCGCGGGCGACGCGTCCGAGGTGATTGCCACGGTCAGCCGCCCGCGGCCGGCGTCGAACCAGGAGCCGCCGTACGCGGCCCCGGCGGCCCGGCGTGCTTCGGGAGCGAGGTCGGTGGCACGGCGCTCGGCCGCGAGCCGGTCCTCGGCCTCCGTCCGGGTGAGGCCGAAGTCCCGCTGCATGGCGTCCAGGAGACCGGCGGAGGCGGCCGGTTCCCGGTCAGGGGCGGTGGTGGAGCCGGCCGCCGAGGCCGGCAGTGTGCCGGTCGCGGTGAGGCCGCCGAGCACGAGGAGGGTGGACAGGCCGAGGTGCCTGAGTCTGCTGCGTCTCACGGGAGTTGCCCTTCGTCGTTCCAGCAAGGTGGGGGTGGAACTGATGGGTGGAACCGCGTGTCTGAGAGCGCTCTCATCGGGGTCGCTCCGAGCTTAGCCAGGAAGGAGAGATCAGGTCCATGCCAATGCAGTGCCTTCCCTGAGACCTGCGCGCGGCAGGCCGGCGAGTCGCCTCCCCGGTTGGCCCGTCGCGGACGGGGCACTCAGTGCTGCGTCCTTGCAGTGACGGTTCATCGGCGCGGGAGGCGCGCGTGGCGGTTCGGCATCGGTTGATCCAGGCGAGTCCCCAGGCGGTGTGGGACGTCCTCGCGGACGGCGACCTGTATGTGGAGTGGGTGGTGGGTCCGTCGGACGTCACCCCGAGGAGCGGACAGTGGCCGCAGGTCGGCGCGACGATCGCCTACGAGGTCCGGCTCGGGCCGGTGCGGCTGAACAACGAGTCGGTCGTCAGGCACTGCGTGGCGGGCTCCGAACTGGAGATCGAGGCCAAGGCGGGCCGGCTCGGCACCGCCCGCATCGCCATAGAGCTGCGTCCCTGGGGCGAGCAGTGCCTGGTCATCGTCGACGAACACCCGCTGCGCGGACCCGGCGGCTTCGTGCACAACGTGGGCGTCGAGGCGCTGATCCAGGTGCGGCACCGCGCGATGCTCGCCAGGCTGGCGAAACTGTGCGAGTCGGGCGACGGGTGCCGTCCGGACCCGTCCGACTCGGCCGGGTCCGTGAACCTCGGTACGGGAACCGGCCGTGCCTGACGCGGTCGTCGTCGGGGCGGGCCCCAACGGGCTGGTGGCGGCCAACCTGCTGGCGGACGCCGGCTGGAGCGTCGAGGTCCTGGAGGAGCAGCCCGAGCCGGGCGGCGCCGTGCGCCACGACAGCGAGGTCGCCCCCGGGTTCGTCAACGACCTGTTCAGCTCCTTCTACCCGCTCGCCGCCGCCTCCCCGGTCCTGGCCGGACTGCGGCTCCAGGACCACGGACTGCGCTGGGCCCACGCCCCGCACGTGCTCGCCCACCCCCTGACCGACGGCACCTGCGCCGTCCTGGACCGCGACGTCACCGTCACCGCCGCCTCCCTCGACGCCTTCGCACCCGGCGACGGAGCCGCCTGGGACCGCCTGCACGCGGTGTGGGACCGCTATCGCGCCGACCTCCTCGACGCCCTCTTCACGCCCTTCCCCCCGGTCCGGGCCGGCGCCCGGCTGGCCCTGCGGCTGCGCGGCGGCGGGGGACTCCGGCTGGCCCGCACCATGGTGCTGCCGGTGCGCCGGCTGGGCGAGGAGGAGTTCCGCGGCGAGGGCGGCAGACTGCTCCTGGCCGGCAACGCGCTGCACGCAGATCTGGCCCCGGAGGCGGCCGGGAGCGGCGGCTTCGGCTGGCTGATGTCGATGCTCGGCCAGACCTACGGCTTCCCGGTGCCGGTGGGCGGCTCGGGAGCCCTCACCGCGGCCCTGGTCCACCGGCTGCGCTCCTGCGGCGGCACCCTGCGCTGCGGACAGCGCGTCGAACGGGTCGTGGTCCGCGACCGGCGCGCGGTGGGCGTCCGCACGGCCGGCGGCGAGACGGTCGCCGCACGCCGCGCCGTCCTCGCCGACGTGTCGGTGCCCGCGCTCTACGGCGATCTCGTCGCCCCCGAGCACCTGCCGGACCAGGTCCTCGCCGACCTGCGGCGCTTCCAGTGGGACTTCGCCACCTTCAAGGTCGACTGGGCGCTGGACGGCCCCGTGCCCTGGCGGTGCCCGGAAGCGGCCCGGGCCGGAACCGTGCACCTGGCCGACGGTCTCGACGAGCTGACCCGGTTCGCCGCCCAGATCGCCATGCGGCAGGTGCCCGACCGTCCCTTCTCGCTGTTCGGCCAGATGACGACCACGGACCCGACACGCTCACCGAGCGGCACGGAGTCCGCCTGGGCCTACACCCACGTTCCCCACGACATCCGGGCCGACGCGGGCGAGGAAGACATCACCGGCAGCTGGGACGCCAAGGAGCAGGAGCTCATGGCCGACCGGGTGGAACGCCAGGTGGAACGCTTCGCGCCCGGTTTCCGCGCACTGATCCGGGCCCGCCGCGTCCTGGCCCCGCCGACACTCCAGGCCCTGGACGCCAACCTGGAGAACGGCGCCATCAACGGCGGCACCACCGCCATGCACCAGCAGCTCGTCTTCCGGCCCGTGCCCGGCACCGGGCGGCCGGAGACCCCGGTGGCCGGTCTCTTCCTCGCCTCCGCCGGCGCCCACCCGGGCGGGGGAGTGCACGGGGCGCCGGGCGCCAACGCCGCCCGTGCCGCCCTGCGCCGGCACCGGTTCGCCGACCTCACGCGGGTGCAGCGTGCCCTGACCCGCCGCGACCGCGCCGGCGACAAGAAGTGAACCTCCCCGCGCACCCCGAGGAAAGGGCCGGCCGGTGACCGACAGTCCCCTGAGCGACCGCACCGTCGTGGTGACCGGCGCCGCACGCGGACTGGGCGCCGCCCTGGCCCGTGCCTGCGCGCTCCGGGGCGCCCGGCTCGCCCTGCTCGGCCACGAGAAACCGCTCCTGGACGCCCTGGCGGCGTCCCTGCCGACCCCGGCGCTCGCCGTCGAGGCCGACGTCACCGACCCCGCCGCGCTGGACGCGGCGGCCGACGAGGTGCGCGGGCGCCTCGGGCCCCCGTCGGTCGTCGTCGCGAACGCCGGCATCGCGCTGGGCGGACCGTTCGCCACGTCGGACCCGGACGAGTGGCGCCGCGTCGTCGACGTGAACCTGACCGGAAGCGCCCACACGGCCCGCGCCTTCCTCCCGGACCTGCGCCGCACCGCCGGATACCACCTCCAGGTCGCCTCGCTGGCCTCACTCGGCGCCGCCCCCATGATGAGCGCCTACTGCGCCTCCAAGGCGGGCGTGGAGGCGTTCGCCCACTCGCTGCGCGCCGAGGTCGCCCACCACGGCGTCGCCGTGGGCATCGCCTACCTCAACTGGATCGACACCGACATGATCCGCGACGCCGACCGGTACGCGGTCCTGCGCGAACTGCGCGCCCACATGCCGGCACCGGCGCGCCGCACCTTCCCGGCGGACCTGGTCGCCGCCCGGCTGGTCCGGGCCGTGGAACGCCGCAGCACCGCCGTGTACGTGCCTCGCTGGCTGCGTCTGGCCCAGGCGGGACGCGCGGTACTGCCGCCCGTCGTCCTCAGGGTCGCCCGGCGGGACCTGCCCCGGCTGGAGGCCGAGGGGGCGATGAACCCGACCGGCCCGCTGGGCGCGGGCGGCGCGGCGGACCGCGGAGCGTAGCGCCACGGGGCGCGGCGGACGCCACCGCCGGGCCACCAGGTGCCGGGCCGGCTTGGCGCCGAGGCCGCTGGTGCCGCCGGTGATCAGGACCGTGCCGGTGCCGGGCGCGGGGGCCTCCTCGGCGCCGTCGCGGCCGCGAGGCGGGCCGGCCGGTGACGGTCCGTCCGTCCGGGCGGGTGTCCCGACGGCCCGGCGGTGGTGCGGCATCGGGTGCTTGCCGGCCAGCCCGCTCGTGCACCCGCCGCGGGTTCGTCGTGACCGGTCGCGCCCACGCGGCGGAGCCGCGCGATGTCGCGGCCCCGCGCCCCTGACGGGAAGCTCCAGCCCGCGTCGCTCCACTGGTGCGGGCGAGCTGGGTGCCTCCCGCCCCCGCCGATCCGCGCCATGCGGCGTCGCGCCGTGCGGCGACGCACCGCGAGCGTCAGCGCGGCGGGTTGCCAAAGCGCCGTGCAAGCGCGCGCAGCGACGCCGACCGCCCCCGGTCGGGCACCGTCCACAGCGTCTCGCCGCGCACCCCCCACCGTTCCAGCAGGGCGTTGGCCGCGAGGAAGCCGGAAGTGGCGGCCCGTTCCATCAGGGCGACGGGCAGGCCCGTACGGACGAGATCCCCGGCGACCACGACGGACGGGTCGGGGGTGCGCACCGTCGGGCGGTCGCGGTAGCCGCCGACGGTGAACAGCGGGCAGTCGTCCCGCCACTCGTGCCGTGCGGCCACGACGCGCGCCTCCCGCGTCTCCGGATACACCCGGTACAACTGCTCGATGACCCGCTTCTCCTCCACCTCCCGGACGGCCGTCGCCGGCACGGCGTAGGCGTGGAGTTCGACGACGGACCCCCCGGTGCGCGCCGCCCAGCGGGCCGCCTCGCCCTCCCACCGGGAGAGCACACTGACGTTGTCCAGCGAGCCGTACCCGCTGGTGCCGAGGAACCCGGGCCGCCCGGACGCGACCGGACGGTCCAGCCACAGCCGGGAGACCAGGAACGGCGGCGCGTTCCGCAACCGTGCCACCCGCTCCCGCCAGGCGGCGTCGCCCAGCTCCGGCGAGTGGCCGACCAGCCCCCGCAGACCGCCGGTGTCCAGGGCCAGCACCACGGCGTCGTACGGCCGGGCACCGGCGTCGTCGGCCACCAGGTGACCGCCGGACGGAGCGGGCCGGACGGACCGCACGGGCGTGCTCGTGCGCACCTCGGTCCCCAGCCGGGCGAGGTGTCCCGCGAGGGGATCCCACAGGGCCTGCGGGAACGGCTCGCGCGGAACGTCGAACAGCAGTCCCTCGCTGGAGCCGAGGAAGTAGATGTGGAACATCAGCGCCATCTCCGCGGCCGACAGCTCCCGCGGGTCGGCGAAGAAGCTGCGGGAGAACACCTCGAAAGCCAGGTGCCGGGCGGCGGCGGGAAAGCGCAGGGTGTCGAGGAAGTCGTGGGCGCTGACGTCGTCCAGGCGCTCGTGGACGCCGCGGGTGCTGACGTCCAGCAGGGGCAGGGCCGCGGCCGGCCGCATGGCCAGCAGGTCGCGCAGGCCGAAGCTGGGACTCAGGGCGACGAAGCCGAGCGCGCTCAGCGGGGGAGTGCGCGGCACCCGGCGGAACCCGTCGCGCAGCCCGCTGCTGTGCCGCAGCGGGTAGTCCGGCAGGCCCGTCAGCATGCCGAGCGCCGGATCACAGCGGCGCAGCAGCCCCCGCAGGTTGTAGTACTGGCGGAAGAAGGCGTGGAAGCCGCGGCTCATCGTGGCGGGCGTGCCGTCGGGCAGCGTGACCGGCCGGCCGGAGACCCGTCCGCCGAGCACGGGCTCGCGTTCGTGGAGCACCACTCGTACCCCGCGCTCGGCCAGGACGGTCGCCGCCGCCAGCCCCGCGATGCCGCCGCCGACCACCGCCACGGACGGCGGATCACCGGCCACCCGCTCCCGTCCCGGCCGGGGCAGGAGCGCCCGTGCCCGCCGGTCCCGGCCCGGCGGTCGCATCCCGTCGCGTCGCCTCACCGCCCACCGCCCGTCGCCACGGCTGCCCGGCGGCCGACGAACGTGTGGGCGATGCCCGTCTGCCAGCCCGGCAGCGGCAGCACCCGCACGTCCTCGAAACCGGCCCGGCCCAGCCGCGCGCCGAAGGCCGGCGCCGTGTCGAATTCCGCGACGCTGCGGCACAGGTGCCGGTACAGGGCCCGGTCGCCCGTGGCCGTGCCGAGCGGCAGGATGACGCCCCGGCACACCGCGTCCCACACCAGCCGGTCCGCGCGCCGCCCGCCGAGCGCGTACTCGTGCACCGCCAGCCTGCCCCCGGGCGCCAGCAGATCGCGCACCGAACGCAGGACGGCGTCCGGATCGGTCAGGTTCCGGAAGAGGTAGGCGGCGAGCACCGCGTCGAACGGCCCGTGCACCCCGGCCCGGTGCAGTTCCTCCGCCGGGGCGTGCACGAACCGCACCCGCGCCGGCCACTGCTTGGCCCGGGTGCGTTCCAGCATGCCCGCCGAGGCGTCCACCCCGACGATCCCGGCGGCGGGGAAGGCCGCGGCCAGCGCCGCCGTCGACGCGCCCGTGCCGCAGCCGAGGTCCAGCACCCGGCGGCCGGCGCCGCCGTCCGGGAGGCCGAGCCGGCGGGCGGAGCGGCGCAACTGGGCGTGGTAGCCCGGGTTGAGTGCGACCAGACGGTCGTAGCGGCCGGCGCCGTGGTCGAAGGCGTCGGTGAGCGCGGCGTCGCGCAGCAAGGGCATCGGTCACTCCCGGGGCGTGTCTCTGGGGGGACTTTCTCGGCGGTCGGGCAGGGGGCGGCGCGGCAGCCACGGCAGTTCGGCCGCCGTCCGCAGCATCGGCAGCACGGGAGTGCGCACGCCGACCGCGAGGTCCTCGTACAGCCGGGACCGCCCGTCGAGGAAGCGCAGCAGCCGCCCGGCGGGTACGCGGTCGAACAGCCGGAAGAACAGGTCGGGGCCGTCCACCCGGCCGGTGTCCAGCGCCCGCAGCAGCATCGCGTCCATCAGCCTGGCCCGTGCCCGGTGCGGGGGCGGCGGCACCGGACGGCGGCCCGCGCGCACGGCACGGGCGACGGCTTCGGACTGCCGCTGCACGGCGGCGAACGTGTAGCCGGTGGACGCGCGGGTCGCCCCGCCCGCGCCCCCGATCCGGAAGACCGAACCGGAGCCCGCCACCCGCCGCTCGAACACCGCGTCGGTCATCGGGATCACCCCCTGTTCGGTCGACAGCACCTGGACGTCACCGGTGCGCAGGACCCGGCGGGTGTAGTCCTCCAGGGCCCGGTCGTACGCCTCGGACGACAGCGGTGCCGACCCGAACTCCGTGTACTCGACCAGCGCGGTGTGCCGCCCCGTCGGCAGGACGTACCCGAAGGACAGCCCGTGCTCCGGCTGCTCCGTACGGAAGTCCATGAGGTCGACCACCGCCGGGTCGAAGACCGGCCGTTCGGCGCGGACGAACCAGCCGCGGAAGTGCTGGAGGAGCAGGGAGCGGGCGGGCGGCAGCCGCCCCGGCGGACGGGAGTCGAAGACCCAGCGGGCACACAGGTCGACGCGTGCGCCGGTGGCGTCCGTGGCCGGGACGCGGGCCGTCCCGTCGGCCGGCGTGGTCACCGTGCCGACCGTCGCCTCGAGCCGCCGCAACCCCGGCCGGTCCTTCAGGTCCCGGTCCACCAGCGCCTCGAAGTCGTCCGAGCGGACCATCTTGTAGCGCGCCGGCGCGATGTGCCGCCGGACGGCCGCCCCGTCCCGGCCGCGCACCCGCAGCCACTCCCAGGACGCCGTCGCCGCCGCGTCGTAGCGTCCGGGGCCCGTCTCCCAGAAGCACCAGGTGCGGGGCGGCGGGCGCAGCGGTCCGGGCGGCGGATCGATCAGGAGCACGGAGGGGGCCGCGCCGCGCGGCGCGTCCGTCAGGAGCCGGTGCGCCAGGGAGAGACCCGCGGCGCCCGCGCCGACGACGACGATGTCCGCGTCCACCACGTCCGCCTCCTTCCCGTCCGCCCGGCGCGCCTCCCACCCGGCCCGGCGGAGTATTCCGTCCCCCTGCCGCCCGCGGATGCACGCCGCGCTGAATCGTCCCGGCGCGGGTACCCACCGGGCGCCGGACACCCGCCGCACGGGTGACTGCCGGGCGTGTGGGGCCCCGGGCGGCGTCGCGCCACAGGCGGCGGGGGAAGAGATGACGCCGAGTCACCTCCCTGGGGCCATGGCCGGGACGCACGGTGCATCCGAAGCGCACCGTCCGGCCGAAACACCCACAGCACCACGCGCCCGGCACGGCCCGTGCCGCAGCCCACGACGAGAGGACCCGGATGCGCCCCACCACCCCGGACGGCGGCACGGACCAGCCGCGTGACCGGCCGCCCGCGGGCGGGGGCCCGCGATGACGCGGACGGTGACCGGCCGCACCGACCACGTCGTGGTCGTCGGCGCCGGGCTGGCCGGCCTCTCCGCCGCCCTGCACCTGCTCGGCTCCGGACGGAGGGTGACCGTCGTCGAACGCGACCCGCTGCCCGGCGGCCGCGCGGGACGGCGCGCACTCGGCGGCTACCGCCTCGACACCGGCCCCACCGTGCTCACCATGCCCCACCTGGCCGACGAGGCGTTCGCGGCCGTCGGCGACCGGCTGGCCGACCACGTCGAACTGCTGCCCCTGCACCCCGCCTACCGGGCGTGCTTCGCCGACGGCGGCGCCCTCGACGTGCACACCGACGCCGCCGCCATGGAGGCCGAGGTCGAACGCTTCGCCGGGGCCCGGGAGGCGGCCGGGTACCGGAGGCTGCGCACCTGGCTGACGCGGCTGCACGCCGTACAGATGCGCCGGTTCATCGACGCCAACTTCGACTCGCCGCTCGGCCTGCTCACCCCGGACCTGGCCCGGCTCGCCGCCCTCGGCGGCTTCGGACGCCTCGACGCGCGCATCGGACGGTTCCTGACGGACGAACGGCTGAAGCGGGTCTTCTCCTTCCAGGCCCTGTACGCCGGTGTCGCACCGGCCCGCGCCCTGGCCGCATACGCCGTGATCGCCTACATGGACACCGTGGCCGGCGTGTACTTCCCGCGCGGCGGCATGCACGCCCTGCCCCGCGCCATGGCCGCCGCGGCCGTGAAGGCGGGGGCCGACCTGCGCCTCGGACAGGACGTCACCCGGCTGGAACGGTCCGGCTCCCGGATCACCGCGGTCGTCACCGCCGGCGGACGCGTCCCGTGCGACGCCGTCGTCCTCACCCCCGACCTGCCCGTCGTCCACCGGCTGCTCGGCCGCCGCCCGCGCCGTCCGGTCGCGCTGCGGCACGCCCCGTCCGCGGTCGTCCTGCACGCGGGCACCACCCGCACCTGGCCGCACCTCGCCCACCACACGCTCTCCTTCGGCGCCGCCTGGCGCCGCACCTTCGACGAACTGACCAGGACCGGCACCCTGATGAGCGACCCGTCCCTGCTGATCACCCGGCCCACCGCGAGCGACCCGGCCCTCGCCCCCGAGGGCCGGCACCTCCACTACGTCCTCGCCCCCTGCCCCAACACCGACATCGGCCCGGACGCCCGCGCCTGGACCGACCTCGCCCCCCGCTACCGCGACCGGCTGCTCGCCACCCTCGAAGGCCGGGGACTGGCCGGCCTCGCCGCCGCGATCGAGGAGGAGTGCCTGGTGACACCCGCCGACTGGACCGCCCAGGGGCACGCCGCCGGCACCCCCTTCTCCGTCGCCCACACCTTCGCCCAGACGGGACCCTTCCGGCCCCGCAACCTCGTGCGCGGCACGGACAACGCGGTCCTCGCGGGCTGCGGCACGACCCCGGGGGTCGGGGTGCCCACCGTGCTCCTCTCCGGGAAGCTGGCCGCCGCCCGCATCACCGGGACACCCGGACGCCGTACGGCGGCGAGAGGCGGGCGCCGATGACCCGCCGCGAACTGGACGCCGCCGGCATCACCGACCCGGCCCTGCGCGCCGCCTACGGCCACTGCCGGCGCCTCAACGCCCACCACGGCCGCACCTACTTCCTGGCCACCCGCCTCCTGCCCGTCGACCGCCGGCCCGCCGTGCACGCCCTGTACGGCTTCGCGCGGTGGGCGGACGACATCGTCGACGACATGGGCGACGGGGCGACCACCGCCGAGCGCGCCGCCACCCTCGCCCGGCTGGAGGACGAGCTGCGGCAGGCGCTGACCGGCGGCGCCCGGTCCGCCACCGAACCCGTGGTGCTCGCCCTCGCCGACACGGCCGCCCGGTACGCCATCGACCCGGCGCACTTCACCGACTTCATGACCTCGATGCGCGGCGACCTCACGGTCACCGACTACGCCACCTACGCCGACCTGCGCGCCTACATGCACGGCTCGGCCGCCGTCATCGGCCTCCAGATGCTGCCCGTCCTCGGCACCGTCACCGCCCGCGCCCACGCCGCCCCGCACGCCGCAGCGCTGGGCGTCGCCTTCCAGCTGACCAACTTCCTGCGCGACGTCGGCGAGGACCTGGACCGGGGACGGATCTACCTCCCGGCGGACCTGCTGGCCGCGCACGGCGTCCAGCGGGACCTGCTGCTGTGGAGCAGGCGGACGGGCCGCCGCGACGCCCGCGTCACCGCCGCCCTGCGCGCCGCCGAGGACCTCACCCGCGGCGTCTACCGCGAGGCCGCCCCCGGACTGGCCATGCTGGACCCGGTGGCCCGGCCCTGCATCCGCACCGCGTACGTGCTCTACCGCGACATCCTCGACGCCGTCGCCCGGAGCGGGTACGCGGTACTGCACCGGCGTGCGGTGGTGTCCCGTCGCCGGCGCGCGGCCGTCGCCGCCGACGGGCTCGCCCGCGTGGCCGCCGCCCGGCTGGGGGCCGCCGCGCACCGGGCACCACCGGTGCCGACCCGGCACGACGCCTGCTCCGCGAAGGAGGCCGGATGAGGCAGGACCCGCCCAGCCCCCGCAAGGGCCGTTACCCCCTGCGGCTGCGCCGCCGCGCCGCCCCCTGGCAGCACCAGCGCCCCACCTGGCGCGAGGCCCGCCCCGCCCTCATCGACCAAGCCCTCAAGCGTGCCCTGGCCCGCCCCTCCGGCAACTGGTACGTCCTCGGCGCGAGCACCGCCGTACGGGCGGACCGCCCGCTGTCCGGCACGGTCGCCGGTGTCGAGGTCGTCGTCTGGCGGGACGCCGACGGCCGCCTGGTGGGCGGCCCCGGCGCCTGCCCCCACCTCGGCGCCCCGCTGGCGGACAGCCCGGTGCGGTGCGGCACACTCGTGTGCCACTGGCACGGACTCGCCCTGGACGGCTCCCCGTTCGCCGGCTGGGAGCCGCTGCCGGTCCACGACGACGGCGTACTGGTGTGGGTACGACTGGACACCGCCGGGGAGGAGACGCCCACCTCCGCCCCCGTCGTCCCCGTCAGGCCGGCGCGGGCGACGGCCCTGACGTCCGTGTGGCGCGGGGTCGGTGTCTGCGACCCCGAGGACGTCGTCGCCAACCGGCTCGATCCCTGGCACGGCGCGTGGTTCCACCCGTACTCCTTCGTGGACCTCACCGTCGTCGCGGTGCCCGGCGAGGACGACGACCGCTTCGTCGTGGACGTGTCCTTCCGGCTCACCGGCCGCCTCGTCGTGCCCGTGCGCGCCGAGTTCACCGCTCCGGAGCCCCGCACCGTCGTCATGCGCATCAGCGACGGCGAGGGCACCGGGTCCGTCGTGGAGAGCCACGCCACGCCGCTGGGCCCGGACGAGCGGGGCAGGCCGCGCACCGCGGTCACCGAGGCGGTGCTGGCCACCTCGGACCGGCCGGGATTCCCCGTGGCCCGCCGCCTGGCACCGGCCCTGCGCCCCCTGATGCGCGCCGCCGCCGGCCGCCTGTGGCGCGACGACCTCGCCTACGCCGAACGCCGCAGGCACCTGCGCGAGCGCGGCCAGTTCCCCGGCTGAACGGAGCAGGACCGGCATGCAGACCTTCCTCCCCCACCCCGGCTTCCGGGAGTCGGCGCTGGTCCTGGACCGCCGCCGGCTCGGCAAGCAGCGGGTCGAGGCGCTCCAGGTGCTCCGCGGACTGACCGTGCCGGGCTACGGCTGGCGCCGGCACCCGGCCGTACGCATGTGGACGGGCTACGAGGAGGCCCTCGTCCGGTACGGCCTGGAGATCTGCCGGGTCTGGCGGGAGCAGGGGCACCAGGACGGCGTCGTGGCCTCCCTCGTCGCCGGACTCGCCGCGTGCCGCCCGGGCGAACCGGTGCGGGACCAGGAGGAGCTGGCAGGGGCCGGCGAGTTGCCGCCCTGGCTCGGTGACGAGGCCTTCCACCGCAGCCACCGGTCGGCGCTGGTGCGCAAGGACCCGGCGGCGTACGCCGGGCTGTTCCCCGGCGTCCCCGACGACCTGCCCTACGTGTGGCCGGCCTCGGACCGGGAGGGCGGGGAGACGGGGAAGGACGCCTGACGGGGCGTCAGGCCTGCTGCTCGCCGGCGAGTTCCTTCAGGTCCACCGTCTGGTCGGCCGGCGGCTGCTCGGCCTGAACCGGCTCGTTGTACTCGCTGAAGGTGACGCTGCCTGGGCTCTTGCCGCCCTCGGTGGTGCTCTTCAGGATGTACGGTTCGCCCTCCGTGGCGACGTACAGGGCGAGGGTCTCGCCGCCGGAGGTCTTCTTGGTCAGCTTCAGGGCCTCCTCACCGCCGACCTCCGTCGTGCCGTCGCGCTTCATGCCCTGGCGTTCCGACTTGTCCTCGTCCATGGCCGCGATGAAGCCCTGCTTGTCGCAGACTCCGGCGGTGGCGGCGTCGCTCGCCGGCATCTTGACCCACTTGCCGTCGAGCTTCTGCGCCATCCGCTGCGAGGCGCCGGGCTGCTGTTGCAGCGCGTTCTGCCAGTACTGCTCGTCGCCGCGCAGGTAGAGCGTCGCGTCGGTGTGGCGCACATCTGCCTGGGCCTCGCCGGTGCCGATGGTGCCCTCGCAGTTCTTCTCCTGGTCGACCGAGACGTCGATGGTGACGGTGCCGCCGTCCTCCGGGCGGACGTCGCCCTTCATGTGCAGGGACTTGGCCTGCTGGGTCGCCTCGACGGCCTTCGCCGCGATGTCGTCGGCGCTCTGCCCCTCGAACGGTTCGCTGCCGCCACCGGAATCGCCGCAGCCGGCCAGTAAGGCGACGGAGACGCCCGCGGTCGCCACAGCGGTTGCCACTTTGATGGTGCGCACTGGAGGTTTCCTCCTATGTCGGTTCATGACCGTCTCATGACTGTCAAATCCCTTGCTGCCCCGATGTGTTGGCATCAGGACGTTCCGACTACCCCGATTCCTGTGGCATGCACGCGGTGGAGAACTCGTGACGCCCGTGTGAGGGCCTGCCGACCCGATTGGTCCCCGATGAAGCCCGTCCGGTGGACTCCATGACGGACCGCCGTGCTTCCTAACGTCGTGGCCATGAACGCCACCACCACGCGCGGGGCCCTGCTCGCCGCGCTCGCCTGTGTCCTCGTCGGAGGGTCCTTCACGGCCAACAGCCTGCTCGGCGACTATCCGTACGCGGGCGGTCAGTTCCTGCGCTACGCGCTGGCCTTCCTGCTGCTCGTCCCGTTCGCCGGCCCCGGCGCGAGGGCCCGGCTGCGCACGCTCGGGGCCGGCCGGTGGGCGCGGCTCGCGCTGCTCGCGGCCGTCGGCATGGTCGGCTTCAACCTCGCCGTGCTCGCCGCCGAACGCACCGCGGAACCGGCGGTCCCCGGCGTCTTCGTCGGCTGCGCCCCCGTCGTGGTCGCCGTGGTCGTCCCCCTCCTGGACGGGCGCCGGCCGCAGCGCGTCGTGCTGTACGGGGCGCTGTTCGTGGCCGTGGGTGCCTTCACCGTCCAGGGCTGGGGGCGCACCGACGCGGCGGGCATCGCCTTCTCCGTGTGCGCCCTGGTCGGCGAGGTCGGTTTCGCCGTCCTCGCGGTGCCCGTACTGCGGCCCCTGGGCCCCCGGCTGCTGTCCACCGTGGTGTGCGGGATCGCGGCGGTGGAGTCGGCGCTGGCCGGGCTCCTGATCGACGGCTCGGACTGGCTGCGGCGGCCGGACGCGGTCGAGGCCGGGGCGCTGCTGTGGCAGGCGGCGGTGGTCACCGTCGTCGGCTTCGTGTGCTGGTACATGGGCATGCAGCGGATCGGCGCCGAGCGCGCCACCCTGTTCTCCGGCCTGATCCCCGTCGCCGCCGCCTGCACCGCCCCGCTCGTCGGCACCGGCTCCTACGGCGCCGCGCAGGCCATGGGCAGCGCCCTGGTGTGCGCCGGGGTCGCGGTCGGGTCGGGCGCCTTGCCTTGGTTCACGCACCGGGGCCGGGTGCCGGCGGACCGTCAGCGGGCCTCCGAGCGTTCCTTGGAGAAGCTGTAGAGGTCCTTGGAGGTGGTGATCAGCTCCCGCCGCTCCTGCCGGGAGCCGACCATGGGCTGCGAGCCGCGCAGCGGCACCTGGGCGCTCTCCGGCAGGAACCGCACGGTCACCAGGCCGATGACACCCGCCACCATCAGGTAGTAGGCGGGCATCAGCTCGTCGCCGGTGATGCTCACCAGGGCCTCGGTGAACAGCGGTGTGGTGCCGCCGAAGGCCGCGACGGCGAAGTTGAAGCCGATGCCCATGGCCGCGTAGCGCACGGCGGTCGGGAAGAGCGCGGGCAGGGTGGCGGCGCTCGGCGCGGCGAAGCAGGCCAGCAGGGTGGACAGGAGCAGCACCCCGGCGACCGGCTGCCAGGTGCCGTCCGCCTTGAGGAGCAGGAAGGCCGGTACGGCGAGGACGATCATCGCGACCGCGCCGACCGCGTAGAGCGGGCGGCGGCCGACGTGGTCGCTGAGCCGGCCGAGGAAGGTGATCAGCAGCACGATCCACACCATGCCGATCAGCACCAGCACGTCGGCGAAGCCGCTGGACCGGCCCAGGGTCTCGGTCTGGTACGTGGGCAGGTAGCCGGTGACCATGTAGTTGGTGACGTTGTAGAGCAGCACCAGGCCCATGCAGATGAGCAGCGGACGCCAGTGGTCCTTGACGATCGTCTTGAACTCGCTGCCCGCGGACTCCTGCGCGAGGCTCTTCTCGTGCTCGTCGAGCTGCTGCTGGAAGGCCGGCGACTCCTCCAGCTTCAGCCGCATGTACAGGCCGATGAGGCCCAGCGGGCCGGCGATCAGGAAGGGGACGCGCCAGCCCCAGTCGAGCATCTGGCCGTCGGTCAGCGCCAGGTTCAGCACGGTCACCAGCGCCGAACCGAGCGCGTAGCCGACGAAGGTGCCGAAGTCGAGCCAACTGGAGAGGAAGCCGCGCCGCCGATCGGGTGAGTACTCCGCGACGAAGGTGGTGGCGCCGCCGTACTCGCCGCCCGTGGAGAAGCCCTGGAGCATGCGGGCGAGCAGCAGCAGGATCGGGGCGGCGATGCCGATGGAGGCGTAGCTGGGGATCAGGCCGATGGAGAAGGTGCCGATCGCCATCAGGATCATCGTGGTGGCGAGCACCTTCTGGCGGCCGACGCGGTCCCCGAGCGGGCCGAAGACGAGACCGCCCAGGGGCCGTACGACGAAGGCGGCGGCGAACGTGGCGAAGGACGAGATGACCTGGGCGGTCGGGGAGGCGCCCGGGAAGAAGACCTTGCCGATGGTGGCGGCCAGGTAGCTGTAGACGCCGAAGTCGAACCACTCCATGCAGTTCCCGAGCGCGGACGCCCCGACCGCCCGTTTGAGCAGCGGTCCCTCGACGACCTGGACGTCCTCCTCGCGGAAGGCCCGCTTGTTGCGGCGCAGCCGCCGGGTCAGTTCCTCGCGCACCTGCCGGGGCAGGTGCGCGACCGTACTCGGCATCTTCACCCGGCCCAGGGGACCGGACCCGCCGTCAGGCCTCGCGTTCACCACGCTGCCGCCTTTCTGTCGCTTCGCCACGTTTCGCCTGACCGAATTCTGCGCCGCGGTGATCGTCCGGCGCATGCGGAGCGGCTGCCGCGGGGGCGGGAACCTGGGCCCCCGCTCCGGGGCGCGCGGTGGTCCGGTCGATGCCCGCTGCCGCCGCGGACGTCCCAGGTCGCGGCAGCCGGTGCGGTGGGGGCGTGCGCCACAGCGCCCGTACGAAGGTGACCGGCACTGGGCGGCTTGCCCGTACGGGCACGGCGCCGGACGCCGGGCTTGGGCCCGCCCGGCGCCGGAATGGGCTCCCGGGCCCTGCCGATGGGCCCCGCGCGCCGCCTACCGTCACCGCACCGGACGTGGAGACGAGGAGCAGGGGAGGTGCGGGGTGCCGCTGTTCGGCGGGGCGGGACAGGAGCGCGCGGGCGGTCGCGCCGGGCGGGACGGCGGGCAGGGCGCCGTGGAGTACCTGGGCATGGTCGCGGTGGCCGGCGCCGTCGTACTGGCCATCGCGGGCACCGCCCTCGGGACGGAGATCGACGACCGGATCATGTGCCAGGTGCAGCGGGTCGTCGGCACGGACGGGTGCGGCGGGCACGACACCGAGGGTGCTCCCGGCCCCGACGACCCGCTCCCGCCGGGCGGTGACCCCTTCCAGCCCGCCAAGTGCCTGCTCTCCTCGGAGGAGACCAAGGACACCGTCGTGGTGCAGATCCTGTTCATCAAGATCTCCAGCACCGAGCAGGTCAAGGTGATGCAGTGGTCCGACGGGTCCGTGATGCTCGAACGGGTCACCAGCACCGGGGGCGGCGTGACCGCGAGCATCGGCGCGGACATCCCGGGGCTGAAGAACTGGGGCGGAGGAGCCTCGCTGGGCGGAAGCTACGTCAGGAGCAGCGGCAGCGGCGGACGGTGGCTGTTCAACGGGCACGACTCCGACGATCCGCAGGCGGACCTGGAGGCGAACCTCGCGGACGCGAAGCAGTTCGCCGAGTACCTCAAGGCCGCGCACAAGTGCCGCAGCCGTCCACCGGGGGCGCGGTCCGCGGAACTCGGGATGATCTGCAGCCACGCCGCGGACGACAAGAAGCCGGACGTCGACCCGGAGAAGGCCCCGGACGTCGACATCACGAAGACCACCACGGAGATGTCCGGCGAGGTGAGCTTCGGCGGCAAGTACGCCAAGGACGACAAGGCGGTGAAGTCCCTGAAGGACGACATCGCCGCCGAGATCCGCAGGAACAACCCGAAGGCCTCCCCGAAGGAGCTGGCGGAGAAGATCGAGAAGGCGCAGGGGACGGTGATCGGCTCGGCGCCCGACACCAAGGACATGGGCAACGGCTCCCTCCAGGGACTGTCCGGCACCATGAGCAAGGACGTCGTGGTGATGCGGGCGAAGACGGGACCGGACGCCGGCAAGATCACCTTCGTCTACACCTTCGAGATGAGCGGCAAGTCCGGCGCGGGTGACCAGACCGGCGCCACGCGCATGCAGCAGATCGCCGTCACCTACGACGCCGAGGCCTACGACCGGGAGACCGAGGAAGGGCTGCCGCACCGCCCCGTGAAGCTCAAGATCACCACGAGTGAGGAGAGCGGCGGCGGCCCCGGCGTCACCGTCGGCGCCGGAGTCAACACCGGCCCCGTCACCATCGACGTCGGCGGCGGTGGCGGCAGCACCGAGACCCGCCTGCACACCGAGATCGCGGAGATCACCCTGACCGACGACACGGACCGCGAGACGGTGGAGGACTGGATCCGCGGTCGCGGCGACAACCCTGCCGAGCAGGGCGTCCCCTCACCGTCCTCACTCGTCGGCCCGCTGCCTTCGGACGCCGGCCCGATCGACCGCCTGCTGCACGGCAAGGCCCAGATCAGCAGCCTGGACTACGACGTGAACACCGACTGGTGGAACGCCTCGCTCGGCATCGGTTTCGGCGTCTCGGCCGGCTCCCTCAACGCGGGCTTCAAACTGTTCGGCATCGACGTCACCCACGAGGAGCGCACCCAGACCATCACCGGCAACCCGGCCTACGCGGGGGCGCCCGGCAGTGACGGCAGCCGACCCTGGAAGCCGTTCACCAACTGCAGCGACACCGAGCCGATCACCACCTGAGCCGGTGTGCGCCGCGGCTCTCCCGCCGCACACCGGCCGGCGACGGCTCAGGGCTGCACGGGCATGCTCCAGCAGTTGGAGCGGGCCGGTTCACCGGAGAGCCGGTCGGTGAGCCAGGAGATGGCCTTGCCCTGGTCGGCCAGGAGCGGGGCGAAGTGGTTGAGCAGGCCGCTGCCGACACCCGGCAGCACCACCGGGTCGTAGGTGACCTTCGCGCCCTTGCGGCACCAGTCGACGGCCAGCTGCCGGGACTGGTCGTGGGGGACCAGGTCGTCGGCGGTGCCCGTGGCCACCCGGACCGGACTCGCGGGCTTCAGCTCGCCGATGCGCTGCTCGGCGACGAACGCCTGCAGGGCAGGTTCGGCCCGGATGACGTCGCCGATCGACTGCCCGCCCTTCGTCCAGGCGGTGCTGCTGTCGCCGCCGTACGCGAAGAGCGCGTCGCCGACGCACATCGTCGACAGGTCCTTGAGCGCTTCCTCACCGGCCGGGTTGATGTACCGGTCGGCGATCGGCCGCAGCGCGGGCTCGCTCTGCAGGAAGCCGTTGAGCGACCAGCCCAGCGCGCCCGCCAGGTCGCCGCCGTCGATCGCCTCGGTGACCTCGACCAGGTCGGCGGGCGGAGCACCGGCGTAGGTGCCCGCCAGGGTGACGTCCGGGGCGTAGGACGGCTGGAGTTCGGCGGCGGCGGCCGTCGCCCCGCCGCCCTGGCTGTACCCGAAGAGCCCGACCCGGGATTCGGGGGTGACCGACGCGGAGTCGAGGGAGCGGGCGGCGCGTACGGCGTCCAGGACGGCGTGGGCCCCGTCGACGCGGTTGACGTAGGTGTGCAGCCGGTCGGTGGTGCCGAGGCCGACGTAGTCGGTGACGACGACCGCGACACCGCGCAGCAGCAGCCGGTAGATCGACAGGTCCTCGTAACCCACCGAGACCGTCTCGCCGTTGAACCGCAGCGGGTGCTCCAGGGCCATCGAGGCGGCGCACTGGTCGCCCTGGCCCATGGTGCCGGGCGCGACGGCGACCAGGGGACGCGGCCCGTCGCCGCGCCACTGGGCGGACGGCTCGATGTAGGCGCCGGTCACGGCGACCGGCTCGCCGCCTGCGTCGGTGGACTTGTACATCAGCCGGGTCGCCTCTCCGGGGAGGGGACCGCCGAGGCTGGGCAGGCTCAGCGCCAGGGGCAGCGGCTCGCTGCGGATCAGCGCGCCGTCGGCCTCGGGCAGGGTGGCCGGCGGGGTGTAGAAGGCGGAGATCTCGATGCCGCGGGAGACCTCCGTGGCGGTGGCCGGTCCGTCGGCCGCCACCGCGGGGACGGCCTGGGCGCCGAGGGCGAGCGCGACGGTGACCGCCGCGGCGAGCGTGCGTGGACGTGGGGGCATGGCGAACCTCCTGGGGAAGGGCCGGAAACCGGTCGTCCGCGGCCTGGTGGGGTCAGGGCCGTGGCCGCGCTGCTCCTGTGGGGTTACGGGACGGTAACCGGACAGGGGTTACCGCCGGTAGCGCCATGCTCATTACGGTTCAGTAACTTGACGCGCTGTCTAACAGCGGTCACGTCGAGGGACGGCGTCTCCGTCAGGGCGTGGGCCAGGAGCCCCGGTCGACGAGCCCCAGCACCAGCCTCGCGATGTTCCAGGCGTCGTCCACGCCCCGGTGGTGCCGCCCCTCCAGCGGCAGCCCGGCAAGGTCGAGGGCCTGCGCCATGCCGGGCCGCCTGCGCAGCCCGTGGGCGGCGGCGAAGACCGCCTTGGCGTTGGTGTGGGTGCGCTCGGCCGACCGGCCGAACGGGTAGGGCACCCCGTCCGCCGCGCACTGGCGGACGAACTGGTGCCGGTCGTAGTCGCCCCAGCTCGCCCAGGGCCGGACCGCCGCGCCGTGCTCGCGCACCAGCGTGTCGCAGGCCTCGGCGAAGCTCATGCCCGCGTCGGCCTCGGCCTGGGTGATCCCGGTCAGTTCCGTGCAGAACGCGCTGACCCGGGAGCGGGCGGGCCGCACCATGATCCGGTGCCGCTCCACCCGTTCCCGGGCCACGAGGTCGACCACGGCGAGCCCGATCTCGACGACCTCGCTCACCGCGCCAGGAGGCGCGGCGGCCCCGCCCAGCAGGTCGCCTCGATGTCGATGACGTTCAGCAGGCCCCCGTGGCCCCCGCCCGCGCTGTGCCGGCCCATCCCGGCACCGTACGGGGGCGCACGTGCACCGTCATCCGGATTTCCGCCCGGAGCGCGACTACCGGGCTACCGGCGGCTGCGCACCAGCAGGTACAGGAAGTACGGCGTGCCGATGACCGCCGTCATGAGGCCCGCGCCGAGCTGGGACGGTGCGATCACCGTGCGGCCGATCAGGTCGGCCGCACACACGAGCACCGCGCCGAGGAGGATCGCGACGGGCACTACCCGCACGTGCCGCCGGCCCACGAGGGCACGGGCCGCGTGCGGGGCCACCAGGCCGACGAACCCGATGGTGCCCGCGCACGCCACGGCCGTCGAGCTGAGTACGACGCTCAGCACCAGGAACCCGAGGCGCCCCGGGGCCAGCCGCATGCCGAGCAGCCGCGGGGTGTCCTCGTCGAGCGAGACCAGGTCCAGCTCGGTCCGCCGGGCGACGGCCACACCGATGCCGACGACCAGCGCCAGCGCGACCGGCACGACGTCCGGCATGGTCCGCCCGTAGGTCGAACCCGACAGCCAGGTCAGGGCCTTGGTGGCGTTGAACGGGTCGGTGAGCACGATCAGCAGGCTGATCAGCGCCGCCGTACCGGAGGCCGTGCCGATGCCGACGAGGACCAGCCGGTTCTGCTGGAACCCGCCCCGGGCGGCGAGCCCGAAGACGACGACCGCGGTGATCGCGGACCCCGCGAACGCCGCTCCGGCGACGCCCCACGTACTGGCGAGGGGCGCGGTGGTCACCAGGATCACGGCGCCCAGCGCGCCGCCGCCGGTGACGCCCAGGACGCTGGGCTCGGCGAGCGGGTTGCGGGTCACGGCCTGCACCAGCGTGCCGGCCAGGGCGAGCGCCGCTCCCGCGCCGAGCGCGGCGAGCACCCGGGGCACCCGGGTGTCCAGGACGAAGGTGACGGTCCGCCCGGCCCGTCCCTGCGCCCAGTTGACGACGTCACCGAGGAGCAGCTTGCTGTCGCCGACCAGCACGGCGGCGATCACCAGGCCGACCAGGACGACGACCAGGACGGCCACGGTGATCACGAACGCCGTACGGCTCGGAGTGCGCAGTTTGTCGGGGGCGCCGGCCCCGGCGGTGTCCCGCATCCGGATCGCCATCACGACCAGGAACACGGCACCGACCAGGCTGGTGACTACGCCTGTGGGCACGGCCACCGAGAGGTCGTCCGAGACGAGCGTCCGCAGCAGCACGTCCGAACCGAGGACCAGGGCCGCGCCGGTGAGCGCGGCCGCGGGCAGGGCGGCGCGCGAGCGTGCGTAGCCGCGGAACCGGCGGGCCAGCGGGCGGACCAGGGCGGGGGCGCACAGGCCGACGAAGCCGATCGGCCCGGCGAGCGTGACCGCGGCGGCGGACAGCAGCGCCGCCAGGACGACGACCGTGACGCGGGTCGCCCGGACCGGGACGCCCAGTCCGCGCGCCGCGTCGTCGCCGAGGGCGAGGGCGTCCACCCGGCGGGCCGTCAGCAGCAGGCCGACGAGGCCGATGAGGGCGATGGGCAGCATCTGCAGGACGCCGTCGAAGCCGTTCTGGCCGATGCTGCCCTGGTTCCACTGGTAGAGGCCCTCGGTCTGCTCGGGGAAGAGCAGCAGCAGGCCCTCGGTCATGGAGTTCAGGCCCAGCATCAGCGCCGTGCCCGCGAGCACGAGCCGGACCGTGCCCGTGCCGAGGCCGGACAGACCGAGCACGACGGCCGCCGCCGCCAGGCCGCCGAGGAAGGCGACGCCGGAGGAGGCGATCATCGGCAGCGAGACGCCGGTGGCGCCGGCGAGGCCGAGCGCCAGGTAGGAACCGGCGTTGACGGCCAGGGTGTCGGGTGAGGCCAGTACGTTGCGGCTGACCGCCTGGAGGACGGCGCCGGCCATGCCGAGGACGGCGCCGACCAGCAGGCCGGCGGTCATCCGGGGCAGCCGGGAGGCGACGACGACCGAGGCGTCGCCGGCGTCGGCCTGCCCGGTCAGGGCCCGCCACACCTCGGAGGCGCCGACGGCGGCGGTGCCCTGGGTGATGTCGACGACGGCGAGGACGGCGACCAGCAGGACGAGTCCGGCCGTCACCGCGGCCGCACCCGACCGGGGCGTGGGAGCCGTCGACGGACGGGCAGCGGGTTTCGTTGCGGTGACGGCCATGGCCTCGCTACTTCGTGAGCGCGCCGACGACGGCGTCGATGTACGCCTTCATCGACCCGGGACCACCGAACATCCAGATGCCGTCGCTGAGCCGGTGCACGTCGCCGGCCTTGACGAACGGCAGGGACTTCCACACCGAGTTCTCGGTGAGCGCGCCGGTGAACGGCGTGGCGTTCGGGTCCTCGTCGTTGCCGATGTAGGCGAACTGGACGTCCTTCGGCAGGGCGGTCAGGCCCTCCACGTCGGTGGCGCCGAGACCGTAGGCCTCGTCACCCTTCACCTTCCAGGCGTTCTTCAGGCCGATCGCCTCGTTGACCTCACCGATGAGGGAGGTGGCGGTGTAGGGGCGGATCGAGACCTGGTTGGAGGTGACGTAGCCGTCGGCGAAGGCGATGTTCTTGCCGCCCATGCCGGCGTCCGCGAGGGCCTTCTTGCCCTCGGCGACCTTCGCCTCGAAGTCCTTGCGGATGGTCTCGGCCTTGTCGGTGGTGCCGGTGGCCTTGGCGATGAGGTCGACGTTCTCCAGCATCTGGTCGATCTGGCCGGTGCCGTCGGCAGACTTCACCTCCAGCACCGGGGCGACCTCGCGCATCTGCTTCACGGCGGCCGGCGGCAGGTCCGTGGTGGCGACGATGAGGTCGGGGGCGAGGGAGGCGACGGTGTCCATGCTGGGCTCGCCGCGCGTGCCGATGTCCTTGGGGTTGCCCTTCAGCGGGACCGAGGTGTCCCACGTCTTGTAGCCCTTGACGTCGGCGACGCCGACCGGTTCGACACCCAGCGAGAGCAGGCTCTCGACGACGTTCCACTCGGTGGCGACGACCTTGGTGGCCGGGCCGTCGAGCTTCACCTCGGTGCCCTTGCCGTCCTTGAGGGTGATGGCCTCGGAGGCCTTCTTCTCCTCCGACTTGTCGGCGGCGGGTTCGGTGGTGCCGCAGGCGGCGAGGGTGAGCGCCGCGGCGGTGGTGGCGGCCGCGGTGAGCAGAAGGCGTCTCATGAGGTGGTGCCGAGCCTTTCGGGGGTGCGTATGTGGTGGCGGCCGATCGGGCGGGTGCGCAGCCGGCCGGTGAGGGGGTCGGTGTCGACGTCGATCCGGATGCCGTAGACGGCGGTGAGGCGTTCCGGCGTCAGAACGTCCTCGGGCGGGCCGTCGGCGACGATCCGGCCCGCTTCGAGGAGCGTGATCCGGTCGGCGACGGCCGCCGCCTGGTCGAGGTCGTGCAGGACGACCCCGACGGCGATGCCGTGGTCGTCCGCCAGGTCCCGGATGAGGTCGAGGAGTTCTACCTGGTAGCGCAGGTCGAGATAGGTGGTGGGTTCGTCCAGGAGCAGTACGCCGGTCTCCTGGGCGAGGCAGCTCGCGAGCCAGACCCGCTGCAACTGCCCGCCGGACAGGTGGTCGGCACCGCGGTCGGCGAGTGCGTCGACGCCGGTGAGCGCGAGGGCGCGGTCCACGGCGGCCGGGCCGTCCGGGTCCGGGCGCCCCCAGCGCCCCCGGTACGGGTACCGGCCGAACTCGACGACGTCCCGCACGGTCAGTCCGCCCGGCGTCGGGCGTCCCTGCGTCAGCAGGGCGACGTACCGCGAGAACTCACGGGACGTCAGCGCCAGCCCGTCGGTGTCCCCGTCGATCCGGAGCGTGGCGCTGCGGGCCCGCTGCAGCCGGGCGACGGTCCGCAGCAACGTCGACTTCCCGCTGCCGTTGGGGCCCACCAGGACGGTCACTTCACCGGGCCTGAGCCTGACCGCCGCGTCGTGCACGACGTCGACACCGTCGTACGCCACGGTGACGTCCGTGGCCGACAGTTCGTGTCCGCGCAGGCGTGGGCTGCCGGCTGCGTCTTCACCAGATCTCACGTGGCGAAGGTTAGCCTAACCTAAAAAGCGCTGGTAGAGACGGGGGTCACACAGCTTCGGGGCGAGTCCGGTCCGCTGCTTCGTCTGCGGTCGTGCCGCGCTCTCAACTCGCCCGCCACGACTGGGGTTTCCACAGTCCCGCCCGGTTCAGGGACTGCGGGCAGTGCAGGTAGATCTCGTCGATCTCCAGCAGGAGCGCCAGGTCCGGACGCCGTCCGTCCCGCGCCATGGCGTCGAAGAAGGGCGCGTCGGTGAGGATGCGGGCCCGGCCGTTGACCCGCAGCACCTGCTTGCCGCCGGGGACCAGGTAGAGCAGGCCGGCGTGCGGATTGTCGAGGATGTTGTGGAAGCTGTCCCCGCGCCGGTTCCCCGGGCGGTCCGGGACGGCGACGGTGGCGGGGTCGAGGACGTGCGTGAAGCCCGGGGCGTCGCCGCGCGGCGAGACGTCGCAGTTGCCCCGGGCGTCGGAGGTGGCGAGCAGACAGAAGGGGGAGCGGGACAGGATGTCCCGGTCGTCGTCCGTGAGCCGGTCGTGCACCTTGTCGATGACGACGGGCCAGGGCTCGCCGAGCAGCTCGCGCAGCTCGGCGTGCGAGCCGAGTTCGGTCCAGCCGGCCTCGCCGGTGGTGTCCGGCCGGTCTCCGGCCGCTTCGATCGTGTGTGGCAAGGCCGGCTCCCGGGTCCGCGCGGGCCGGAAGGGTGCCCTTCCGGCAAGTAGTTGCACGTAGAACCGTATCTGGCGTCGGGTCCGGCCCGTCCGCCGCCGTCAGAAGGCGTACCGGATGCGCAGCCAGGGTGCGTGGAAGGCGATCAGGGCCCGGACCCGCGCCACCGCGTCCGCCTTGACACCCATCCGGTAGCGCACGTTCAGCGCGCCGTTCTCGGAGCGCTTGGCCTCCTGGATGTCCGGCCGCCACAGCACCTCCTCGGCGCGCGGGTGCCAGCCCAGGTTGACCTCGTGCAGCTCCTGGTTGTGCGTCAGCATGATCACCTCGGCGGCGGCCTGCCGTTTGACCCGGTCCGGCAGGACGTCGTCGAGCTGCCGCAGCAGCTCGCCCCAGGCCGACTCCCAGTCCGGCCGCACGACGACGGGCGACAGGTTGAAGTGCACCTCGTACCCGGCGTCCAGGAAGTCGGCCGCCGCCGCGATGCGCTCGGCGACCGGGGAGGTGCGTACGTCCAGCAGCCGGGAATCCTCCGGCGGCATGAGGGAGAAGCGGACGCGGGTGCGGCCGCGCGGGTCGAGGGCGAGCAGGTCGGGGTTGACGAACTTGGTGGCGAAGGACGCCTTCGCCGTCGGCCACTGCCGGAAGGCATGCACCAGGTCGGCGGTGTTGTCGCAGATCAGGGCGTCCACCGAGCAGTCGCCGTTCTCGCCGACGTCGTACACCCAGGCCTCGGGATCGCACTGGTTCGGCTCGGGCTTGGGTCCCTGCCGGGCGATGTGGCGGCCGAGGTGGGCGATGACCCGGTCGATGTTGGTGAAGACGGTGACCGGGTTGGCGTAGCCCTTGCGCCGGGGCACGTAGCAGTAGGCGCAGGCCATCGCGCAGCCGTTGGAGGCGCCGGGGGCGATCCAGTCCGCGGACCGTCCGTTGGGGCGGGTGGTGAGTGTCTTCTTCTCGCCCAGGACCAGCGTCTCGCCCTTGACCCGTACCCAGCGCTCCACGTTGCCCTCGTTGCCGTGCAGGCCGGGGATGCGCCAGTGGGAGTCCACCTCGACGACGCGGGCGCCGGGGAAGCGGGCGAGGACCTGCCGGCCGCGCGGGGACGCGGCCGCCGCCGGTTCGGCGTGGATCTCCCGGACCGGCAGCAGGCGGCGGGCGGCGGCGGAGTCCCGGAAGAGCGGACCGGCGGGCGCGGCGGCCGGCGGCCCGGGGGCCAGGGCGTCGAGGCCGAACAGGGTGCCGGAGCCGTCGTCCGGTGCGGTGGACGGGTCGTGCATGGGGACTCCGGGAAGCGAGGGTGCGGTGGGGCACCGGCGGCGGTCGGCCGGTCCCCGTCCCTCCACTGTACGAAGCGCGCGCGACCGCCGGCCGTGTCACGCCTCCCGTCGGGGGCATACGCGTGACACGGCACCGGCCCGGTGCCCCCGATCCGAAGGGATGTACACCGTGCTCGCCATCATCGCGGCGGTTCTGTTCCTCATCGCCTGGCTGATCAACGCGGCGGAGATATCGACCAACGACATCTTCACCGCCACCAACGTCATGCTCATCGGCCTCGCCCTGCTGGCCCTGCACGTCGCCGGGATCGGCAGCGGCCGGCCGGCGCGACGGCGCAGCCGCTGAGCCGCCGTCCTCGCGCCCCCGCCCGACCCGCCCTGCGGCCTTCGCGTCAGGGGATGCGCGCCACGCCCGCGTAGATGCCGCTCTCCTCGGGCGCGGGCGGCTCCTGGCCCTCGCCGTACCACTCGGTGGTTGTGACCAGACCGGGCGGCAGCAGCTCCAGCCCGTCGAAGAAGCGCGCCACCTCCTCCCGGGTGCGGAAGCCGAGCTCGATGCCGCCCTTGGCGTACTGGGCGATCACGTGCTCCGCCATCTCGGGGAAGAGGTCGATCGCGGCGTGCGAGAGGACCAGGTGACTGCCCGGGGGCAGTGTCCCGACGAGTCCGCGCACGAGGCCGTGGGCGTCCTGCTCGTCCGTGATGAAGTGCATCAGGGCGATCAGCGACAGGGCGATCGGCCGGTCGAAGTCCAGGACCTCGCGGGCGTGCCGCACGATCGTTGCCGGCTCGCGCACATCCGCCTGGATGTAGTCGGTGGCCCCCTCGGGGCTGCTGACCAGGAGCGCCTCGGCGTGCCGCAGCACGATCGGGTCGTTGTCGGCGTAGACGACCTTGGCCGCGGGCATCGTCCGCTGGACGATCTGGTGCAGATTGGGCTCGGTCGGGATGCCCGTGCCGATGTCCAGGAACTGGTCGACGCCCCGGGCGGCGAGGTGCGCCACCGCGCGGTGCATGAACGCGCGGTTCTGCCGCGCCGCGTCCCGCGCCTCGGGCGGCAGCGTCTCGCCCACCGCCTCGTCGACGGGGTAGTTGTCCTTGCCGCCCAGCAGCCAGTCGTAGACCCGCGCCGGGTGGGCCCGGCCGGTGTCGATCCGAGGGTGCTGGGAATGGTCCGTCGTCATGGCAGGCTCCGTGGTTCGGGAGGTGACGCTCCGCCGCGATTTTCGATCATCGTACTGCCCCGTGGTCCGTGCCATGTGCCGTGCGCCCGGCGGAAGTTGGCGATCACCGCCGCCCGGTCAGCCGACGTCCCGGCGCGCGGTGCGCGGCGGACGGTAGGCCCACTCCCGGTCGGCGTCGGTGATCTCCCGGATCACCCGTGCCGGGGACCCGGCGACCACCACCATGGGCGGCACGTGCGCCGTCACGACGCTGCCCGCGCCGACCACCGAGCCCCGCCCGACGGTGACCCCGGGCATGATCTGCGCGCCCGATCCGATCCACACGTCGTCCTCGATGCGCACCGGCGCCGAGAACTGGGTGCCGTCCCGGCGCAGGTCCGGGTGGACGGGGTGCCCGGTGGTGCTGACGGTCACGTGCGGCGCGAACATCACCCGGTCCCCGACGAATACCTCGACGTCGTCGACGAGGGTCAGCCCGAAGTTGGCGTACACGTCGTCGCCCAGGTGCACCCGGCTGCCGTAGGCCACGTGCAGCGGCGGCTCGATCCGGACGCCTGTGCCCACCGAGCCGAGCAGCTCCTTCAGGAGCGCCCGGCGGCCCTCCTCGTCGCGGGCGCCGGTCCGGTTGTAGGCGTCGGCCAGCTCCTTGCCCCGCGTCCGCTCCTCAGTCAGCCCCTCCAGTCCGGGTGCGCCGTCCGCGTAGAGCTCGTGCGCCGCCATCCTGCGGCGTACGTCGAGTTCACGGGGGTCGGTGGTCATGCCGTCTCCTTGGGTTCCTTCGGCCGGTACGGGCCGGGGGCCCCGGCCGCACGAGTGGTGGCTGTGCGGACGGGGCCGTGAGCGGGTGGGCAGGGGGTCAGCCGGCGGACACGTCGGTCACCGTCCAGCGCTGGTTCGCACCGGAGTTGGGCGGCCAGGTGGTGACGGCCGCGCCCTCGTGCGTCGCCTGGCCGCCGACTTCCAGGAGGCGGCCGGTGGCGGCGTTGACCAGGGTCCAGGTGCCGTCACCGGTGGTCGACATGATCCACTCGGTGGCCCGGTCACGCCTGCCGGTGTCCGGTTCGGCGACCGGGACGTCGTCACGCACGGCCAGCCGCGTGCCGTCCTCGGGGTTCGTGAAGACGTGGCGGTCGCGGACGCCGCTGTCGTGGCGCACCGCGCTCAGCCGCCACCGCTGGGCGCTCGTGCCGTCCCCGTCGCCGAGGACCAGGCTCCTGCCGTCGTCCGCCACGGTGACGGCCTTGCCGCTCTGCACGCCGGTCAGGGTGTAGGTGTGGCCCTTGCGCAGCAGGGCCGCGTCCTTCGCGACGCCGGAGACGCCCTTGATCTCGAAGGAGGTCACGGACTGCGCGGGCACCGTGAAGGTGGCCGCGCGGTCGCTCACCCTGATCGGGGACTGCCTCTCGAGCTTGCCGTCCGCGCTGGTCACGACCGGGGTGACGGTGGCGCGGCGACTGACGTCACGGAACTTCGAGAGGTCGATGGTGACCGCGCGGGTCTCGGTGGTGCGGTTGACGTGGACGAGCGAGGCGCCCTTGCCGTCGCGGGTGACGGCGGCGGCGCTGGAGGCGTCGTCCGTCTTGATCAGCCGGTCACCGGGCTTGATGAAGTGCGTGAAGTTGCGGGCGGTGTCGAACTTGGTGTTGGTCCGGATCGGGCAGGTCTCCAGGGTGTCCTCGGCGGTGCAGTCGAAGGGGAGCTGGATACTGCCCCAGTTGCCGCCCTTGTCGGACTCGCCGCCGGGCTTCATGTTGTCGTAGTCCTCGACGGGCTGCCAGAACACCCAGGCCCGCGGCTCCAGTTCGCGCAGGTCGTCGACGATGTGCTGGGCGAGGCCGAGGCCGGGCCGCATGTCCTCGAAGTCCTGGCCGTCGCCCCAGTCGCCGCCGACCTTGCTCATCCACAGCGGCTTGTCCGCTGCCTTGGCGAGGTCCCGGACCGTGGTGCGCTGTCCGGTGCCGTAGGTGTGGACGTTCATCTGGCCGACGAGGGCCCGGTCGGCGGGGGAGTAGGCGCTCCAGTTCTTCGCGAAGGTACCGGGGTTGGTCTCGTCCATCGCCGAGATGTCCGCCCCGACCTTCGCCTCCTTCAGCGCGGGTGCGAGGGCCCGGAGGACCTCGCGCTGCAGCTCGGGGCCCATGTGCGCCCCTTCCTGCCGGCCGCCGACGGGTTCGCCGTCCGCGCCGAGCTGTGTCCCCCAGTACGGGGTGTTGGGCTCGTTGAACGGGTCGACGGTGTCGACCTCGATGCCCTCGGCCTGCTCCAGCCGCCGGGTGGCGCCCGCCAGATAGGCGGCGAAGTCGTCGACCGACTCGGTCTTCAGCTGGTCGGCCGAGGAGTCGAAGCCGCCGGAGACGTAACCGCTGACGGTCATGAACCAGGGCGGGGAGTTGCTGAACGTCTCCCAGTGGTCGATGTCGTCCTTGATGCGTTCGACCCACCAGCGCTGGGTGGCGTCGGCGTCCTCGTTCCAGTCGGCCGGGTCGTCCGCGCTCCACCAGTCGGTGTCCTCGCGGGTGGTGCCGGCGGGCGCCTTCCACCAGCCCTCGACGGCGCCGCCGGCCCGCAGGTAGTCCTTCACGTCCGGGGCGTTGCCGCCGCCGATGTTGTAGCGGGCGATGTTCAGGCCCAGCCCCTCGTCGTCGAAGAGGAGCCGGGCCAGCTTCTCGCGGATCTCGGGCGGGTAGCCGCCGGTGGCGTTGGCGAACCAGACCAGACTGGTGCCCCACCCCTCGAACCTCTCCTGCCGGTACGACGGGTCCGGCCGCACGGTGACGGCGGCGGTGGGCGATGCGGCGTCCCCCGGCCCGGCCTGGGCGGGTACGCCGATCAGGCCGGCCCCCGTGGCCAGTGCGGTCAAGGCGGCGCCCGTGAGGAGGCGTCTGCTGCGGGTACGGCGTGCCATCGTGTGCTCCCAACTGGAAGGTGTGGTCGCTGCGGTGGCCCCTGCCGCCCGGTTCCGGGCAGGAGGGGACGGCCCCGGAGCGGGTGTGCGCCGCTCCGGGGAGAAGGGTGGGGTGCTGCGGGACGCGCGCTCAGTCGGTGGGCGTGCGCAGGACGGCGACGCCCCGGCCCGCGAGGACGACGGCGCCCTCGTCGCCCGTGCCGCCCACCAGGACCTCTCCGGCGAGCCCGGGGACGGTGACCGGTTCGTCGGTCCGGTTGACCAGGAACAGGAACCGTCCGCCGGGGCCGCGGCGCACGGTGGCCTCCACCCGGCCGTGCACCTCGGCGGGCAGGTCGCTCGTCACGCCGGCCGGCTCCAGCAGCCGCGGCAGCAGCGCCGCCAGCCCCTCGGCGCCGAGCCGGGTGGAGACGTAGGCGGCCGACCCGCCGCCCGTCGGGCGCCGGGTGACGGCCGGGCGGCCCGCGTACGTGCCCGTGCGGTAGCGGGCCAGGACCTCGGTCTCCGGCGCCGTCACGGTGATCTGGTCGGTCCACAGGTCGCCGGTGCCCGCGCCGTCCAGCTCCACCGTCCGCCCGGCGGGCAGCGGACCGAACTCCTCGACGCGGATGCCGAGCAGGTCCCGCAGGGCGCCCGGGTAACCGCCCAGCCAGACGTGGTCGTTCTCGTCCACGATGCCGGAGAAGTAGGTGGTGACCAGGTGCCCGCCCTGCTCGGCGTACCGGGTGAGGTCCTTGGCCAGCTCGGCCGGGACCAGGTGCAGCACCGGGGCGATCACCACCCGGTGGCGGCCCAGGTCGGCGCCGGTGGGGACCACGTCGGCGCGGATGCCGAGAGAGAGCAGCGCCGAGTACCAGTCCAGCGCCTCCCGGTGGTAGTCGAGCAGCGAGGTGGGGTGCGAGTCCTGCTCGCTCGCCCACCAGGACTCCCAGTCGAAGAGGATGCCGACCTCGGCGGGTTCCCGCTCGCTCCCGGCGACCGGCGCCAGCGTCTTCAGCGTGTCGCCGAGCGCGGTGACCGCGCGGAACAGGTCGCTGTCGGCGCCGGCGTGCGGGACCATCGCCGAGTGGTACTTCTCGGCGCCCGCGGCCGACTGGCGCCACTGGAAGAAGCAGACCGCGTCGGCACCGTGCGCCACGTGCGTCAGCGAGTCCCGGGCCAGCTCGCCCGGCCGCTTGGCGAGGTTGACGGGCTGCCAGTTCACGGCGCTGGTGGAGTGCTCCATCAGGAACCAGGGCCGGCCGCCCGCGATGCCGCTGGTGAGGTTTGCCGAGAAGGACAGCTCGTCACGGTCCCGGGGGCTCGGCACGACGTAGTGGTCGTTGGCGACGAAGTCCACCTCGGCGGCCCAGTCCGCGTAGTTCATGCCCTTGGTGCCCGGCATCACCATGAAGTTGGTGGTGACGGGCACGTCGGGGGTCAGCTCCCGCAGGACCTCGCGCTCCGCCCGCAGGTGGTCCTTGAGGGCGTCGGACGAGAAGCGCTTGAAATCCAGTTGCTGGGTCGGGTTCGGGTGGGAGGCGGCCAGCCGCGGCGGCAGGATCTGCCCCCAGTCGCTGTAGCGCTGGGACCAGAACGCCGTGCCCCAGGCGTCGTTGAGGGCGTCCAGGGTGGCGTACCGCCCGCGCAGCCAGTCGCGGAAGGCGCGGGCCGCGTCGTCGGAGTAGTCGTAGACGTTGTGGCAGCCCAGCTCGTTGTTGACGTGCCAGGCGACCAGGGCCGGGTGACCGGCGTAGCGCGCCGCCATCTCGCGGACCAGGCGCAGGGCGTGCTCGCGGAAGACCGGCGAGGTCGGGCGCCAGTGCTGACGCGCGCCCGGCCACAGGGTCTCCCCCCGGTCGGTGACGGGGAGGATCTCCGGGTGCGCGGCGGTCAGCCACGGCGGCGGGGACGCGGTGGCGGTGGCCAGGTCGACGCCGACGCCGTTCTCGTGCAGCAGGTCCATGACGTCGTCGAGCCAGCCGAAGTCCCAGGCGTCCGGGCCCGGCTGGATGCGGGCCCAGGAGAAGATGCCCACGGACACCACGTTGACGCCGGCCTCGCGCATCAGCCGTACGTCCTCCTCCCACACCTCCCGGGGCCACTGCTCGGGGTTGTAGTCGGCGCCGTAGGCGAGACGGGGGGCGGGCGCGCCGTCCGTCCCGCGGTGGAGACGGGACAGGAGGGTGGAGATCATGGCGGTCCAGGTCCTTCCGGTGTGTTGCGGCAGCGGTTCTCGACCACTTCTCGGCTATTTGCCGACGGTGAAGCCCTGCTCGGTGCCGTACTTGACCGACGCCTCCTGCCAGGACTTCAGGCCCTCGGCCAGCGTGGTGTCCGAGACGTAGGCCTGGCCGACGGTGTCGTTGAAGATCGAGTTGGCGTACACCTGGTAGGGCAGGTACGACCAGTCGTCGGCGACGTTCGCGGCCGACTCGGCGAAGATCCTGTTGGCCTTCTGGCCGCCGAAGTAGGGGAACGCGGTGTCCTGGAACTCCTGGGACTCCAGGTCGGCGGTGGTCGCCGGGAAGGCGCCGTTCGCCAGTCGGGTCTGCACGCCCTCCCCGGCGCCCGCGTACTCGACGAAGGCGTACGCCAGCGCCTCGTCGCCGCCCAGCTCCGGAAGGGCCAGGGCGCTGCCGCCGTTCTCCGCGCTCGCCCCGGCGCCCTCGGTCCACTGCGGCAGCGGTGCGACGCGCCAGTCGCCGGCGGCGTCCTTCACCCCCGAGGCCAGGTTGGCGGGCATCCAGGCGCCCATGGCCAGGGTCGCGATGGTGCCGTCGCCGAGGCCCTTGTACCAGTCGTCGGTCCAGCTGGTGACCGGGGCGAGCAGCTTCTCGTCGATGAGCTGCTGCCAGGTGTCGGTGAACGTCTTCGCGCCCTGGTCCGAGAAGTCGATCTTCACCTCGGTGCCGTCGACCGTGTAGGGGCGCGAACCGGCCTGCCAGAGCATGCTGGTGGCGAACCCGGCGTCGCCGGTGTCGGCGGTGATGTACGCCTTCGGGTCGGCCTTGTGCAGCTTGCGGGCGGCGTCGAGGTACTCGGCCCAGGTGGTGGGCACCTCGATGCCGTACTTGTCGAAGACCTTCTTGTTGTAGAACAGCGCCATCGGGCCCGAGTCCATCGGCAGGGCGTAGACGCCGTCACCGCCGGCCTTCACACCGTTCCACGGGCCGGGGGAGAACGTGCCGGAGAGCTTGTCGGCACCGAAGCCCTTGAGGTCGGTGAGCTGCTCGGTCAGCGCGTACTGGCCCATCGCGTAGTACTCGATCTGCGCGACGTCCGGGACGCCCTTCTTCGCCGATATCGCGTTCTGCAGCGCGGTGTACTGGTCGGCGTTGGTGCCCGCGTTGACGAGGTCGACCTCGACGCCGGGGTGCTTCTTCTCGAAGTCGGCGGCCACCTGTTCCAGGGTGGGCTCCCACGCCCAGACCGTGATGGTGCCGCCCTTCTTCAGGGCCGCCTGGATGTCCTCCTGGGAGACCGCCTTCCGGCTCGACCCCCCGTCGTCGGAGCCGCAGGCGGTCACCCCCAGGGCGAGGGCGCAGACGAGGCCGATGCCGCGCAGCAGGCGGCGCGAGTGCTTGTGCATGGGCGAGCTTCCACTTCTTCGTGGGCCGGGACCGGCACCGTTGAGGGTTGGCGGGGCGGGGCAGGACGGGGGAGCGGCTACTCCTTGACGCTTCCGGCGGCGAGTCCGGACTGCCAGTACCGCTGCAGCAGCAGGAACGCGGCGATCAGCGGCAGGATGGTGATGAGCGACCCGGTGACGACCAGGTTGAAGACGGCCTCGCCGCCGGCGGTCGCGGCCTGGGCGTTCCAGCTGTTCAGGCCGAGGGTCAGTGGATACCAGTCGGGGTCCTTGAGCATGACCAGCGGCAGGAAGTAGTTGTTCCAGGTCGCGACCATGGTGAAGAGCAGGACGGTGACGACGCCCGGCGCCAGCAGTGGCAGCGCGACCCGGAAGAAGGTGCGCACCTCGCCGGCGCCGTCGATGCGGGCGGCCTCCATCAGCTCGGTCGGGATGGCCTCGCTCGCGAACACCCACATCAGATACAGGCCGAACGGCGAGATCAGGGACGGGATGATCACCGCCCAAGGGGTGTTGGTGAGCCCCATCTTGCTGAACATCAGGAAGGTCGGCACCGCCAGCGCCGTACCCGGCACCGCCACCGCGCCGATGACCACGGCGAAGACGGCCCGCCGGCCCGGGAAGTCGAACTTGGCCAGCGCGTAGCCGCCGAGCACGGCGAGGAAGGTGGCGCCGCCCGCGCCCAGCCCCACGTACAGCAGGGTGTTGAGCAGCCAGCGGGTGAAGACGCCGTCGTCGTAGGTGAACGTCTGGCCGATGTTCTCCCACAGCGCGAAGTCGCCGTCGAACCACAGGCCGAAGGAACGGGACAGCCCCTCCTGCGTCTTGGTGGCGCTGACCGCCAGCCAGATCAGCGGCACCAGGCTGTAGAGCAGCACCAGTGAGGTGAGCAGGGTCAGCAGGACGCTGCGCCGGGGCTTGTCGGCGGAGTGCCGGCGCCGGGGCGTGCGCAGCCGGGGCGGTGCCGAGCCCGGCCTGCCGGAGGCCTTGGCCGCGCCGCGGTCGGAGACGGTGACGACGGGACTGGTCATCGCTGCTCACACTCCCTTGCGCATGCCGCGCAGCTGGACGACGTAGGCGATGACCATGGTGATCAGCCCCATGACGATGGCGACCGTCGCGGAGTAGTTGTGCTGCTGTCCGTTGAAGGACAGCGAGTACGTGTAGAAGTTCGGCGTGTAGTCGGTCGTGATGGCGTTGGGCGCGAGCGGCTGGAGGATGCTGGGCTCGTTGAAGAGCTGGAAGCTGCCGATGATCGAGAAGGTCGTCGCGATCACCAGGGCGCCGCGGATGGCCGGGAGCTTGATCGCGGTGATCACGCGGAGCTGCCCGGCGCCGTCGATCTGCGCGGCCTCGTACAGGGAGTGCGGGATCACGCGCAGCGCCGAGTAGAAGATCAGCATGTTGTAGCCGGCGAACTCCCAAGTCACGATGTTGCCGATGGAGGCCAGTACCAGGTCGGGGGAGAGCGGGTCGGGCAGGGAGACGCCGAAGGCGCCGTTGATGTCGCCGACCAGGCCGAAGCGGGTGCCGTACATGAAACCCCACATCAGAGTGGCCACCACGGCGGGCACGGCGTACGGCAGGAAGATCGAGATGCGGAAGAAGTCCCGGCCGTACAGGCGTCCGCTGTCCAGCGCCAGGGCCACCAGCAGCGCGATGCCGAGCATGATCGGCACCTGGACGGCCAGGAAGAGCGAGACCCGGCCGAGCGAGGCCCAGAACCGGTCGTCCCCCAGTGCCTGCGTGTAGTTGTCCAGGCCGACGAAGGTGGTGCCGCCGATCAGCTGGTCGCGGAAGAGGCTGAGGTAGACGGAGTACGCGATCGGCGCGAGGAACACCAGGGCGAACACGGCCACGAAGGGCCCCAGGAAGCCCCACCCCGTCCAGGAGCGGCGGCTCCGCCCCGCCCGGGGTGGGGCCGGCCGCGGTGCGGCGGCGGCCGGCGGTTGCAGCGTCGTCATGTCGTCCTCGCTCGTCCATGTCCCGAACTCCGCTGATGTTTGCGTAAACATCGCGCACCGCGAAAGGGTGTCGAGCTGGTATGTTTACGTAAACATGTGATGGCGGCATGTCTACACTGCCCCGATGACGACGGTCAAGGGTCCTATCGCACCCGGGCCCGACAGCGACAGATAGGCGGCTGACGGCGAGTGAGCACGGCTGAGGAAGTCCCGGCGAGCGCACCAGCGCGTCCCCGGCGCGGGCGGGAACGCACAGCCTCCATGGCGGACGTCGCCCGGCTGGCCGGAGTCTCCTCGCAGACCGTCTCCCGCGTCTCCAACGGCTACGCCGGGGTGACCGAGGAGACCCGGCGGCAGGTGCTGGCGGCCATGAAGGAGCTGGGCTACCGGCCCAACAGCGCGGCCCGCGCGCTCAAGCGCGGCGAGTTCCGCACCATCGGCGTCATCACCTTCTCGCTGGCCACCACCGGCAACGTGCGCACCCTGGAGGCCATAGCCACCTCCGCGGCGAGCGAGGGGTACGCGGTGACCCTCCTGCCGGTCGCCGTCCCCACCCAGGACGAGGTGCGGGGCGCCTTCTCCCGCCTGGAGGAACTCGCGGTCGACGCGGTGATCGTCATCATGGAGGTGCACCTGCTGGACGCGGCGACGCTCCAGCTGCCGCCCCACGTCCAGGTGGTCGTGGTCGACTCCGACGCCGGCGACCACTACACGGTCGTCGACACCGACCAGGCCGGCGGCACCCGCGCCGCCGTGCGCCACCTGCTGGACCTCGGGCACGACACCGTGTGGCACCTGGGCGGTCCCGAGGGCTCCTTCGCCGCCCAGCGCCGCACGGACGCCTGGCGGCACACGCTCGCCGAGGCCGGCCGCACCCCGCCGCCCCTCGTGCGGGGCGACTGGTCGGCTCAGTCCGGCTACCGGGCCGGACTCGAACTCGCCGCCCGCGAGGAGTGCACGGCCGTCTTCGCGGCCAACGACCAGATGGCCCTCGGTCTGCTGCGCGCCCTGCACGAGCGAGGGCGGCGCGTCCCCGAGGACGTCAGCGTCATCGGCTTCGACGACATCGCCGAGGCCGGTTCCTTCTTGCCGCCCCTGACCACCGTCCACCAGGACTTCGCCGAGGTGGGGCGGCTGTGCGTCGAGGCCGTGCTGCGCAAGATGCGCCAGGACGGCCCGGAGCGGGGCACGACGCTGGTGCCGACCCGGCTGGTGACCCGGGCGAGCACGGCACCGCCGCCGCGGTAGCGGCCCGGGACCGGGCGCTCGTCAGCCCGCCAGCAGCCCGCGCCGCAGAAAGGCGCAGGTCCGCGCCAGTAGCCGGGACACGTGCATCTGTGAGATGCCGACGGCGTCCGCCACCTGCCGCTGGGTCAGACAGTCGCCGAAGTACAGGCGCAGGATGGTCCGCTCCCTGGCCGGCAGCTCGGCGACCAGCGACCTGAGCGCCACCAGGTCGGTGACCAGTTCGAGCCTCGGGTCGTCACCGCCGATGGTCTCCGCGAGGGTGACGCCCCTGCCGGTGCCGCGCGGCTCGTCCACGGACAGCGGGTTGCGCGCCCGGTCCGCCCGCAGGGCGAGCCGCACCTCCTGCTCGTCGATGCCGGTGAGCCCCTGGAGGTCACGGACCGTCCCGCCGTCGGTGTACCCCGCCCTGCGCATCTCCTCCTGCGCGAGCCGCACCCGGCGGTGCTTGTCCTGCAGCCGCCGCGGCACGTGGACCTGCCAGGTGAAGTCCCGCAGATACCGCTTCAGCTCGCCGTCGATCGTGGGCACGGCGTAGGACAGGAAGGCGTGCCCCAGGCCGGGATCGAAACGGTCCACCGCCTTGACCAGCCCGAGACACGCCACCTGGTCGAGGTCCTCACGGCTGCGGTCCGGGGAGCCGTAGCGGCGAGCGATCCGCCGGGCGACCGGCAGGTACGCCGTGATGGCCGCCTCCCGCAGCTCCTCCCGCTCCCGGCCCCGGGGGCACGCGGCCATCCGGTGCACGAGCTCCTCCTCGGGCGTCCGGCCGCCCGGCCCGTCCGGCTCCCGCACCGTGCCGGGGGAGGGGCGCGGAGTACGGGCGGTGATCGCGACAGACATGCGGGTCCACTTTCCGGTCCAGGGTGTACGGCGCGGAAGTCCCGGGCGTGCGTGGGGTTCCGTGCCCGCCGACGGCGCAACGGGTGCCCTCCCTTCTTTGCCCTATGCAAACGTCGGTCGGTTCGTCGCCGAACGGGTGAGTACCGTCCGGTTTACGGGCGGCCGGGGAAGGCAACTCCACAAGCCGACCGTTGTCCCCCCACGTCCCGGGAGAGCCTCATGACCCAAGTCGCCGACTATGTGCTCCAGCGTCTGTCCGAGTGGGGCGTCCAGCGTGTGTACGGCTATCCGGGTGACGGCATCAACGGTCTGCTCGGCGCCTTCGACCGGGCCGACGGCGACCCGGAGTTCATCCAGGCGCGGCACGAGGAGATGTCCGCGTTCATGGCCTGCGCGCACGCGAAGTTCACCGGTGAGGTGGGCTGCTGCATTGCCACTTCGGGCCCGGGTGCCGTGCACCTGCTCAACGGCCTGTACGACGCCAAGCTCGACCACCAGCCCGTGGTCGCCGTGGTCGGCCAGCAGAAGCGGCTGTCGCTGGGCACGCACTACCAGCAGGAGATCGCCCTCGACCAGCTGTTCGCGGACGTGTCCGAGTTCTGTCAGATGGTCGTGCACCCGGGCCAGGCCCGGCACGTGATCGACCGCGCCTTCAAGACCGCGCTGACCACCCGGGGCGTCGCCACGATCATCATCCCGAACGACGTGCAGGAGGAGGACGCCATGCCCTCCCCGCCCCGGGAGCACGGTTCCGTCTTCTCCAGCGTCGGGTGGAGCCGCCCCCGGGTCCTGCCCGACCACGACGAGCTGCGCAAGGCCGCCGACGTGCTCAACGCGGGCGACAAGGTCGCCATGCTGGTCGGCCAGGGCGCCGCCAACGCCGAGGCCGAGGTCATGGAGGTGGCCGAACTGCTCGGCGCCGGCGTCGCCAAGGCGCTGCTCGGCCGCGAGGTCCTGCCCGACGACCTGCCGTACGTCACCGGACCCATCGGCCTGCTGGGCAGCAAGGCCAGCGACAAGATGATCCAGGGCTGCGACACCCTGCTGATGGTCGGCAGCAGCTTCCCGTACTCGGAGTGGCTGCCCGAGGAGGGCCAGGCCAAGGGCGTCGAGATCGACATCGACGGACGCATGATCGGCATCCGCTACCCCATGGACGCCCACCTCGTCGGTGACTCCAAGGAGACCCTGCGCGCGCTGATCCCGCTGCTCCAGCGCAAGAAGGACCGCGGCTGGCGGGAGAAGATCGAGAAGGACGTGCGGGAGTGGCACGACCTCGCCGACCGCTGGGCCGGCGAGCACTTCGGCAAGACCATCAACCCGCAGGCCGTAGCCGCCGAACTCTCCTCCCGCCTGCCCGACGACGCCATCCTCACGGCCGACTCCGGCTCGGGCACCAACTGGTGGGCCCGGCACATCAAGCTCCGCGAGGGCATGCGCGCCTCGCTGTCCGGCACCCTGGCGACGATGGGCCCCGGGACGCCGTACGCCATCGCCGCGCGGTTCGCCTACCCGGACCGGCCGGTGATCGCCTTCATCGGGGACGGCGCGTTCCAGATGAACGGCATGAACGAGATGATCACCGTCAAGCGGTATCTGGACCGCCTGTCCGGCCCGGCCCCGCTGATCTTCTGCGTCTTCAACAACCAGGACCTCAACCAGGTCACCTGGGAGCAGCGCGCCATGGCCGGTGACCCCAAGTACCCCGGCTCGCAGGACATCCCCGATGTCCCCTACGCCGCCTACGCCGAACTCCTCGGCCTCAAGGGCATCGTCTGCGCCGACCCCAAGAAGGTCGGTGACGCCTGGGACGAGGCACTGTCCGCGGACCGGCCCGTGGTCCTGGAGTTCAAGGTCGACGCGGAGATCGCGCCGATCCCGCCGCACATCATGAAGGAGCAGGGCAAGAAGGCCGTCAAGGCGGCGCTGCACGACCCGGAAGCCACCGGGATCGCCACCAAGGGCGTACGCCAGAAGCTCACCGAGTACGCCGAGCACCTGCCCGGCCGGGGCAAGAAGTGAGCGGCACCCGGCGCCGGGGCAGGAACGGCACCGAGGTCGTCGTCGTCACCGGCGCGACCGGCGGCGTCGGCCGGGCCGCGGCCCGTGCCTTCGGCGCCCGCGGCAGTGCGGTGGCCCTGCTCGCGCGCGGCGAGCACGCCCTGGAGCGGGCGGCCGAGGAGGTCCGGGAGGCGGGCGGGCGCGCGCTGCCGCTGGTGGTGGACGTCTCCGACGCCGAAGCGGTGGACGCGGCGGCCGGGCGGATCGAGGCGGAGCTCGGCCCGATCGACGTGTGGGTGAACGCCGCCTTCTCGACCGTCTTCGCGCCTGTGGCGGAGGTCAGGCCCGAGGAACTGCGGCGGGCCACCGAGGTCACCTACTTCGGCTTCGTCCACGGCACCCAGGCCGCCCTGCGGCGCATGACCCCGCGCGACCGCGGCACCATCGTCCAGGTCGGCTCCGCCCTGGCCCAGCGCAGCGTTCCGCTCCAGGCGGTGTACTGCGGGGCCAAGCACGCCATCCAGGGCTTCACCGATTCCCTGCGCTGCGAGCTGCTGCACGACCGCAGCGGGGTGCGGGTGACCATGGTGCAGATGCCAGGGCTCAACACGCCCCAGTTCAGCTGGGTGCTCACCCGGCTGCCCCGGCACCCGCGCCCGGTGGCCCCCGTCTACCAGCCCGAGGTCGCCGCCGAGGCGGTCCTGTACGCCGCGGACCATCCCGAGCGGCGCGAGTACTGGGTCGGCGGCTCGACCGTCGCCACCCTGCTGGGCCAGAAGCTCGTCCCGGGGCTCCTGGACCGCTACTTGGCCCGGACCGGCTACGACGGGCAGCAGACCGACGAGCCCATCGACCCGTCCCGGCCGGTCAACCTCTGGAAGCCGCCGGACGACACCGCCCCCGCCGACTACGGTGCCCACGGCATCTTCGACGACGAGGCCCACCCGCGCAGTCTCCAGTTCTGGCTCTCCCGCCACCGCCGCCCGCTCGCCCTGGCCGCCGCCGTGACCGGAACGGCCGCCGCCGCGCTCGCCGGCGGCATGCGCCGGCGCTCCCGGCACGGTGCGGTCGAGGCGTCACTGCGCCGGACCGCGCGCGCCGCCCGGAGGGCGTGGACGTAGGTCCGTCCGGGAGAACCGCCAGGTCTTTCCCGGCGCTCGACCGCCCGGCTTCCGGGCGTCGGGGGCGGTTGCCGGGTGTGCCGGACGGGTGTCCGTGCGCGGGTGATGGTCGCGCCCGAAGGCGGGACGCTGCGGTGCTCAGTCGTGCTGGGCCCGGGCCGATGCGCCCCGCTCGGCGCCTGGGCGCCCGTCCTGGCTTCGGTTCGTGTGTGGGTGATGGTCGCGCCGAGGGCGGGACGCCGTCGTGGTCAGGGGTGTTCATCCCGGTGCCGGGACGCCCGGCTCGGCGGCCGGGTGCTGTCCCGGCCTCTGGTCGGGTGTCGGGGGCGGGCGCCGGGTGTGTGCGGGCGCGGTCGGCGGTGCGTGCGGGCACCGGGCCGGGCGACGGTCCCGGGAGGGGTGCCGGTCCGGCAGAGACCGTGCCGGTCCGGCAGGACACGGCCCGGTTCGTGCCCGTCTCCGCCGGGACAGTCCGGTTGCGCGCCGGTGCCGGCAGGGTAAGCCCGCCCGAAGCCCGTCCTACCGCGCCTCACGCGGCCGGTGAGGCCGTCCGCCGGTCGAGTACGTCCTTCGTCGCCGCGTCGACCAGGTAGGTCTGTGTGTGGTCCCGGCGCACGGTGGTCACCTCCACGGACCACACCGTGCGAGCCTGCCGGTCCTTCTCCAGGCGGATGCCGGACACCTTGCCGAAGTCCGGGCTCTTCACCTGCTCGACCGCCTCCTCGGGCAGCACCTCGGCCGAGTCGGCCAGCGCGGCGATCCGCTCCTTGTCCGCGGCCGTCTGCCCGCCCGGCACGGCGGTGCCCAGCAGCCGCCCGTGCACGGCCCCGACGCGGACCACGTGAACGGTTCCGTCCCGGCCGGCGACCCGGGTGTACCAGACGGGTTCCGGCTCGGTGGCCCCGCGCAGTGCCACCGAGAGCAGTTGGCTGCCGGAGACCTCGTCGAGCGCCTCGCGCACGGCACGGTCGTAGGGTGCCTCGACCTGTGGCAGCACCTCCGGGCGCGGCGAGGGCGGTGGGCCCTCGCAGGCGGCGCCCGTGGCAAGCAGCACGCCCGCCGCCACGGACGCGGAGACCCACGGGACGCGGGCGCGGTGCCGGGCGCCGGTGCACATCAGGAGGCGGACCATGGAACGTATGCCTTTCCGGTAGCGGGCGGGGAGGGCGAAGGACCGAACGACCGACGGACAACTCACTCCCGGTCGATCGTGCGCGTCCACCAGTGGTGCTCGCAGAACCAGTGACCGACCATCGCGCCGCCGAACACGACGAACCCCACGCCGATCAGCCAGGACTCCACCACCAGCACGATGCCGACGGTGCCGTAGCTGATCGCGTTGTCCAGGATGAGCGGGGTGAAGACCAGGTACGAGAAGCCCCGCAGCCCGATGAGGCCGACCATGGTCGCGACGGCCCCCGGCAGCAGGTCCCGCCAGCGGACCTGGCTGCCGAGCAGGAAGTGCTGCCCCCACCAGAAGAACAGCATGCCCGTCGCCGTGGACAGCACGATCCGCACCGACCCGTGCAGCGCGGTCCGCGTCTGGACCTCCTGATAGAGGTAGGCGGTCAGCATGACCACCCAGGTCAGCTGGCGCCACACGCGGTGCCACGGGCCGGAGGGCAGCTCCCAGATGCGCTCGTAGCCGTTCTGCACACTCGCCGCGAAGGACACGCCGAACACGGCGAGCGCGATGCCGCCCCAGATGCTGGTGGTGCCGATGACCTTGGTCGGCGGACTGATGATGTCGGTCAGCACCTTGGCGGACCGGCCGGACAGTCCCATGCCGTCGGCCAGCCAGGACGCGAAACCGCCGCGTCCGAGCGGGTCGAAGGCGGCCACCACGATGAGCAGCGGCGCCAGTGTGACCAGGGCGAGGGTGGCGAACCCCATGGCACGGTGCATCAGCTCCAGGTCCCGGCCGCGCCGGACCAGGGCGGAAGCGGCCAACCGGTCCCACACACGGTGGAACGGCTGCCAGAACCGGTTCACGGAGTGCTCCTCGGGCGGTCCTTCCGATGGCTCGTGGACGCGCAACTGAGTGACCCGGTGACGGCCTGGGCAAACGTGCCGCCACCCGGACGCCCGCCGCACACCCGCGGGCGGCCCACGCATGGGTCGGGCGGTGCGGGGAACCGGCCCGGGAAGGCGAGCCGAGAGGATGACCACCATGCGCGCACTGACCGTCCGCCCGGGCCGGGACGGCTCACTCGGCGTGGAGGAGGTCCCGGACCCGGAACCGGCCGCCGGTGAACTAGTGGTCCACGGTCTGGCCCTCGGCGTCTGCGGCACGGACCGGGAGATCGCCTCGGGCACCTACGGCCAGGCCCCGCCGCACCACGACCGGCTGGTCCTCGGCCACGAGTCGCTCGGCCGGGTGGCCGAGGCACCGCGGGACAGCGGCTTCAGCCCCGGCGACCTGGTGGCGGGCGTGGTGCGACGCCCCGACCCCGAGCCGTGCGGCGCCTGCGCGCACGGCGAGTTCGACATGTGCCGCAACGGCCGCTACCGCGAGCGCGGCATCAAGGAACTGGACGGCTACGGCTCCGAGCTGTGGTGCCTGGAGCCCGGCTACGCCGTGCGGATCGACCCGGCCCTGGGACTCGCCGGCGTGCTCATGGAGCCGACCAGTGTCGTGGCCAAGGCCTGGGAGCAGATCGAGCGGGTCGGCGCCCGGGCCTGGTTCGAACCCCGGTCCGTACTGGTGACCGGGGCCGGCCCCATCGGCCTGCTCGCTGCCCTGCTCGGGCGGCAGCGCGGCCTCGACGTGCACGTCCTGGACCGGGTCACGGACGGCCCGAAGCCGGATCTGGTGCGCGCCCTCGGCGCCGCCTACCACAGCGACGCGGCGGACGACGTGCTCGCCGCCGTACGCCCCGACGTGGTGGTCGAGGCCACCGGCGCCGGCCGGCTGGTGTTCGACGCGATCCGCGGAACGGCGGCGTACGGCGTCGTCTGCCTCACCGGCGTCTCGCCCACCGGCCGGTCCCTGACCGTCGACGCGGGCACGGTCAACCGTGACATCGTGCTGGAGAACGACGTCGTGGTGGGCTCCGTCAACGCCAACCTGCGCCACTTCCGGCAGGCGGCCGACGCGCTGGCCCGGGCCGACCGGGACTGGCTGGACCGGCTCCTCACCCGCCGGGTGCCCCTGGCCCACGCGACCCGGGCCTTCGAACGGAGCCCCGGCGACATCAAGACGGTGATCACACTGGACGGGGAGACGGCGCGATGACGCCGGTCACCGGGTCCGGCGCCCAGCCACCGGTTCCTCGCACGGCCGACGCGACGGCACTGGACTCGTGCACGGTCGACGCGGTCGACGTGCACGCCTTCGAGGTCCCCACCGACGGCCCGGACGGCAGGGAGCAGGACGGCACCCTGGAGTGGGACTCCACGACCCTGGTCCTCGTGCGCGTGCACGCCGGCGGCCGGACCGGCATCGGCTACACCTACGGGGACCTGTCCGTCGCCTCCTTCGCGCAGTCCGTGCTGGCGCCGGTCATCGAGGGCGGGGCGGTCTCCTCGCCGCCGGCGCTGTGGGAGCGGATGGGGGCGCGCATGCGCAACGCCGGCCGTCCGGGTGTCGGGGCCATGGCCCTGTCCGCCGTAGACGTGGCGCTGTGGGACCTCAAGGCGAGGCTGCTGGACCTGCCCCTGATCCACCTCCTCCCCTCCTTCCACGACCAGGTGCCCGTCTACGGCAGCGGGGGCTTCACCAACTACCCGCTGGACCGGCTCACCGACCAGCTCTCCGGGTGGGTGGAGCAGGGCATCCCCCGGGTGAAGCTGAAGACCTCGCGCGACCCGGAGGCCGATGCCGACCGCCTGACCGCGGTGCGCCGGGCGGTCGGCGACGGACCGGAACTGTTCGCCGACGCCAACGGGGCGCTGGGCCGCAAGGAGGCCCTGTACTGGGCGCACCGGTTCCACGACGAGTGGGACGTGCGCTGGTTCGAGGAGCCCGTCGGCTCCGCGGACCTGGAGGGTCTGCGCATGCTCCGGGACCGGGGGCCCGCCCGTCTGGAGGTCACCGCGGGGGAGTACGCCTTCACCGCCCAGGACTTCGCCAACCTCACCGACGGGCCGGCCGTGGACTGCCTCCAGGCCGACGTCACCCGCTGCGGCGGCATCACGGGCGTACTGGAGGTCGCCGGCCTGTCGGCCACCTCGCACCTCGACCTGTCCGCGCACTGCGCGCCGGCCGTCTCCGCCCACGCCTTCTGCGCCGTGCGCCGGCTGCGCCACCTGGAGTACTTCCACGACCACGTCCGTGTCGAGCGGCTGCTCTTCGACGGCCCTCTGTCGCCCGACGGCGGCGCGCTGCGCCCCGACCCGGGGCGGCCGGGGCTGGGACTGGACGTCAGGTGGCCGGACGCGGAGCCCTACCGCGCGTACGGGACCCGCCCGGCCACGGCCTGATCACGGGACCGGATGGACCGGATGACGGGCCCGGATCACGGGTCCATGCGCTGTTGCTGCTCGCGCATGCGCTCGTTGTGCCAGGCGATGGCGGCCCGTATCTGCGAGTTCTGGAGGCCGGTCCGGCAACCGAGCTGGTCCATGGACAGCGCCGTCGGGCCCGTGGTCAGGGCTCGGGTGAGTTTCGCCGCCCACAGCTCCTCGTCCACGAAGGGCCGGTGCGCGTAACCGTCCTTGATCACGTCGAAGTGGTCGTCGCAGCACGTCGTGATGAGCCGCAGCCCGTCGAACCACTCCTTGCTGGCGTGCGCCGCGGAGGAGTCCGGCACGTAACCGCGCACGGCCTCGTCCTCCGGAAAGATCCTGGCGCACAGGTCGCACAGCTCCATGGGGACCGGCTTCGCGGCCCGGCGGCCCTTCCTGCCCTTGCGTTTCCACATGGCGACTCCCGGGGATCGGCGTCCGGAATGCCGGAGTTACCCGAAGGGCGGGGTGCAAACGCCCCACGAGTGAAGGTACGGGGCGCGGCCGGAAGGCGCTAGACCAGCCTGACCGGCAGCTCGTACAGGTCGTTCTGCGTGACCACCGGCTTGTTGCGCAGCTCGGACGCGGGCACGGCCAGGTCCAGCCGCGGGAAGCGGGCGTAGAGCGCGGGCAGCGCCACAGCGGCCTCCAGCCGGGACAGGGCCGCGCCGGGGCACACATGCGGGCCGTGCCCGAAGGAGATGTGCCGGCTGGGCGAGCTGCGGGTGATGTCGAACTCGCCCGCCGCGGGACCGTGCGCCCGCTCGTCCCGGCCCAGCGCGCCGTACGACACGATCAGCGCGTCCCCGGCGGGTATCACCCGGTCGCAGACCGGGACGTCCTCGGTGGCGAAGCGGATCAGGACGTGGGAGGTCGGGGTCGAGTAGCGCAGCGTCTCCTCGACGACCGCGGACCAGTCCGCCTCACCGGAGAGCACCAGGGTCCGCTGCTCGGGGTGCGTGGACAGGTTGACCACGGAGTTCACGATCAGCGAGATCGTGGTCTCGTGCCCCGCGGCCACCATCAGCTGGAGCGTGGAGACGATCTCCGCGTCGGTGAGGTGGTCCCCGTCCTCGGAGGCCAGGATCAGCGCGCTGGTCAGGTCGTCGCCCGGCGCCGCGCGCTTCGCGGCGACCGTGTCGGCCATGGTCCCGGCCAGCTCGGTGAGGGTCGCGACGACCTGATCGGGCGGCGTCTGCGTCGAGAAGAACCTCTCGAACAGCACCTTCAGCCGCGGCAGCCGCGCCTCCTCGATGCCCATCAGATCGGCGACGACGTACATCGGCAGCGGGTGGGCGAAGGCGGCCTTGAGGTCGACGACGCCGCCGTCCGCGGGCAGTTCGTCCAGCAGACGGCCGGTCAGCTCGGTGATCCGCCCCCGCATGTGCTCCACCCGGCGCACGGTGAGCGCCTGCGCCACGAGGGTGCGCAGCCGGCGGTGCTCGGCACCGTCCACGGTGAGCATCGAGCGGCCGGGGTCGGCCAGCCCGATCAGCGGCCAGTCCGCGGGTATCTCGCCGCGCCGCCACGCCCCCCACACGTCGATGTCCTTGACCAGCCGGGGATCCGTCAGGAGGGTCTTGGCCTCCGCGTGGTGCGTGACCGCCCAGACGGGCACGCCGCCCGGCAGCTCCACGGCCGCGAGCGGTCCGGCCGCGCGCAGCCGGGCACCCTCGCCGTCCAGGTCGGTGACGAACGGGTCCAGCGGAATCCGGGCTTCTTCGGTGCCGGTCGTCATGCTGACGTGCCTCTCGGGGCGGGGAAGGAGCGGGCGGAAGCGTGCCGGAGCGGTCACACGGCACGCAACAGGCGATCACTATAAGGGAGTTCATGATCCGATCGAGAAGGGTCCCGTTCGGTCACCGTATGCTTCGGGCCGGTCCGGGACGGCCGGGTCACAGCCGCTCGCCGGCCACGTCGTCCTCGTCCGGCGTCCGTCCGGCGGGCCGTCGGCCGCCGGCCCTGAGCAGCCTGAGCCGGTCCAGGCGGGAGATCGCGGGGGAGGCGGTCACCCCGTGCAGGACGACGGAGGCGAGCACCGTGAACGCCACCACGGCCCACAACTCCCCGGCGGGCACGTGGAAGCCCTCCGTACCGAGCGCGTGCGCCAGGTAGAACAGCGAGCCGATGCCGCGGATGCCGAAGAAGGCGGTCACGGCACGTTCCCGGGGGCCGGCCGCGGCGCCGAACTGCGCGACCCATCCGGTCACCGGCCGGACCACGAGCAGCACGAGCAGGCCGACGGCCGCGCCCCGCCAGGTCAGATCGGCCAGGGCGCCCTGCGCCACGCACGCGCCCAGCAGGAAGAGGAGACCGGCGGTCAGCAGTCGTTCGACCTGCTCCACGAAGTCGTGCAGCACGGCGTGGTAGCCGTGGTCGCGTTCGGCGGCGCGGATGCGGCAGGCGGTGACGAAGACGGCCAGGAAGCCGTAGCCGTGGGCGAGTTCGGTGACCCCGTAGGAGAGGAACGTGGCACCCAGGGCGACGAAGCCCTCCCGGTGCTCGGACAGCCGTACCGCCTGCCGGCCGGCCCGGAAGAAGAGCCAGCCGAGCAGCTTGCCGACGGCCAGGCCGCCCAGGACGCCGATCACGCACCCGTACAGCAGGTCGACCAGCAGCCAGTGGCCGACCCAGTCACCGGACAGGCCCGTGCCCGCCGCGGCGGTCAGCGCGATCGCCGCCATGACGACGGGGAAGGCGAGGCCGTCGTTGAGGCCGGCCTCGCTGGTGAGAGCGAAGCGCACCTCGTCCTCGTCGTGCTCGGAGTCGGTGGGCGCGCCCACCCGTACCTCGGAGGCGAGCACCGGGTCGGTGGGCGCGAGCACGGCCGCCAGCAGCAGCGCCGCGGCCGGCGGCCAGTCCAGCAGCCACCAGGCCAGCAGCCCCGTGACCGCGACGGTCAGCGGCATGGTGATGCCGATCAGCCGCCAGGGCGCCTGCCAGCGCCGTAGGCCGAACGGGCGGTTGAGCGCGAGGCCGGCGCCCATCAGGGAGACGATGACGCAGATCTCGGTGAGGTGTTCCACCCACACCCGGTCGCGGACCAGGTCGATCTCCGGGAGCGGGGTGGGCAGCAGTTGCAGGGCGACGCCGAAGGCCAGGAACACCAGCGGCATGGACAGCGGCCGTCCGGCCACCAGACGCGGCAGCACGGCCGCCGCGAGCGCGCCCGCCCCGAGCACGGCGAAGAGGAAGTCAGCCAAGGCCATCGCTGACGTGTGCCCGCCACGGCCGAGCGGTACGCCATCCGGTGCGGTACGGGTGCGGGGCGCCGGCCGGGTGCCGGCTCAGGACAGGCCGCCCTCTTCGACCACCCGGCGGGCGACCTCGCGGAGTTTCACGTTGTGGTCCTGCGAGTACCGGCGCAGTGTCGCGAAGGCCTGGTCCTCGGTGATGCGGTGCCTGCCCATGAGGATGCCCATCGCCTCACCGATGGTGTGCCGGGTGCCGATGGCCTGCTGCAGCTGGGCGTGCGTACGGGCACTGGAGAAGGCGACCGCGGCGTGCGAGGCGAGCAGCCAGCCCGCCGTCTCACTGGCCGCCGTGAACGCCCCGGGCCTGAAGGAGTAGAGGTTGAGCGCCCCGAGGTCCTCGTCCTCGGTGAACAGCAGGAACCCCATCATGCTGCCCAGATTCAGCTTGCGTGCCTCGGGCACGTACTTGGGCCAGCGCCGCGCCTGGTCGGTGAAGTCCGCGATCCGGAACTGCCGCGCCCCCGTGGAGGTCCGGGCGGCGTCGAAGCAGGGCCCCTCGCCGACGCGCCCCTGCAGTTCGTCGCTGTCGACGACCACCTGGTCGGTCGGGGCGAGGGACTGCACCTGGCTGCCGCGCAGGATGAGGATGCCCGCGGCGTCGCAGCCCTCCACCAGTTCCGTCGCGGAAAAGGTGATCCGCTTCAGTGTGTCGTTCACCGACTCCTGCGCCAGGAGATCGCGCGCCAGCGACGCCATCTGCTCGGCGAACCCGCGCCAGTCGTCCATGCCGCCTCCTCCTCACTCCGTGCAAGGGTTCCCACGAAGTGCCGGAAGGCAACCCCGGACCGGCGAGGACTCCCGGCCCGGCTCAGCGCCGGATGAGGCCGAGGGCCGTGGCGGCGGCGACCGCGGCGGTGCGGGAGTCCACGTCCAGCTTGGTGTAGACGCGGGCGAGGTGCGACTTGACGGTGCCCTCGGTCAGATGGAGCCGGGCGGCGATGTGCTGGTTGGACAGCCCCTCGGCGACCAGGGACAGCACCTCGGTCTCACGGCGGGTCAGCGAGGTGTGCGGCTCGCGCAGGCGGGTCATCAGCCGGTCGGCGACCGTGGGCGCGAGCGCGGTGCGGCCCGCGGCGGCGGTGCGCACCGCCGCCGCGAGGTCCTCGGGCGGCGCGTCCTTGAGCAGGTAGCCGGTGGCGCCGGCCTCGATGGCGGGCAGGGTGTCGGCGTCGGTGTCGTACGTCGTGACGATCAGGACGCGCGGCGCGCCCGCCCGCGCGGTGATCGCGGCCGTGGCCTCCGCGCCGCCCATGCCCCCGCCGAACCGCAGGTCCATCAGCACCACGTCGATGTCGCCCCGGCCCGCCCGGGCGACGGCCTCCTCGGCGGTCGCGGCCTCGGCGGCCACGGTGATGCCGTCCTCGGTCTCCAGCACCGCGCGCAGCCCCGCGCGGACGACGGGGTGGTCGTCGGCGAGCAGCAGCCGGATCGGCGTCGGGGCGGTCTCGGTCACGGGTGTGCCTCGGGGTCGTCGGGGTCGGGCTCGGGCACGGGCTTTGGCTCGGGCATGGGCTCGGGCTCGGGCTCGGGCACGGGTGCCGGCTTGGGTTCGGGTGCGGGTGCCGGCTTGGGATCGGCCTTGGGTCTGGGCTCGTGTGCAGGTCCGGGGCCGGGTGCTGGCTTGGGTCCGGGTTTGGGCTCGGGTGCAGGTCCGGGGCCGGGTGCGGGGTTGGGTTCGGGCTTGGGCTCGTGTGCAGGTCCGGGGCCGGGTGCTGGCTTGGGTTCGGGTTTGGGCTCGTGTGCAGGTCCGGGGCCGGGTTCAGGCTTGGGCCCGGGATCGGGCTTGGGTTCGGGCTCGGGTGCAGGCCTCGGCTCGGGTGCAGGTCCGGGTCCGGGGCCGGGCTCGGGATTGGGCTTCGCAGCGGGCACGGGACTGGACTTTGCAGCGGGCGCGGGATCGACTGCCGGACCGGCTGCGGCCTCGAGCGGGACGCGCGCGGTGAGCGCGGTGCCGCGCCCGTGCGCGGACTCGACGGTGAGCGTGCCGTCCAGGGCGTGCACGCGGGCCCGCATCGCCGGCAGCCCGAAGCCGCCGCCGTCCGGTCCGGGCACGGAGACGGCACCGGGATCGAATCCCACCCCGTCGTCGGTGACGCCCAGGGTGACGCAGTCGTCGAGGTAGGCCAGGGTCACCTCGGCCTTTCCGGCCCGGGCGTGCCCGACCGTGTTGGCCAGCGCCGACTGCGCGACACGCAGCAGGGCGACCTCCTGAGCGGTGGACAGCGCGCGCGGCCGGCCGGCGAGGCGGAAACGGACGTTGAGACGGTGCCGGTCGGTCGTGGTCGCGCACAGGCGCTCCAGCGCGTCGGCGAGCGTGGTGTCGTCCAGGGCCGGCGGCGCGAGCGCGGCGACGAGCCGGCGGGCCTCGGCGAGATTGTCCAGCGCGGCCTGACGGGCCTGGCCCACGTACGTGGTGGCGGGCCCCGGCCCCTCGGGCAGGGTCCGCTCGGCGGCGCGGAGCAGCAACTGGATGCTGGACAGGCCCTGGGCGAGGGTGTCGTGGATCTCCCGGGCCAGGCGTTCTCGTTCCTCCAGCACCCCCGCGGCCCGCTGGGCCTCGGCCAGGTCGGCGCGGGTGACCGTGAGCTCCTCGATGAGCCGCCGCCGCGCTTCACTCTCGCGGTACAGCGCCTGGTAGCCCCACACCACCGCCACGGCGACGGCGGCCCCGAGCCCCGGGCCGATCACGGTGGCCGCCGTGAACGTCCCCTGGTGGGCGGCGAACGCCGCGATCGCCGCGACCGCCGTGGCGACGACCGCGGTCAGCCCGGCCCGGCGGGACAGCAGGTGCAGCTGGACGAAGTACAGCGGGAACGCCAGCCACACCCCCTCGGCGGACAGCGCCAGCAGCGCGAGCCACACCGCGCCGACCGCGCCCAGCCACAGGGCGGCCGCACGGCGGGACGAACGGACCGGTTCGAGCGCGGGGCCCACGGCGTACACCACGCCCACCACCGCGGCCACCGCGGCGACGGCGGGTGCGTGCGGCCGGTCGTCCGCCACCGCCCGCACCGCCGGAAGGGCCAGCAGGCCGGCCACGAGCAGGTGCAGGCTCCAGGTCAGGGCCCGGGAGGTGGGAGTCAGCGCGTTCACGATCGTTCCAGCGTACGGACCTGGCCGGGGCCGGGCATCTGCCGAAAGTTGCAAGTCGCACCGCACCCTTCGGCCCCGGAAGTGCCCGCCCAGGAGCGATGCCCGGACGCCGCCGAACGGCGACGGTGGACAGCGCGCCGGTCACTCCGGCGCGTGTTCCTCCCTCCCACCGTTGTCGAAAGGCCGGGCGAAGACGTGTTTGTCGCCTTGAGAGACCTGACGTTCGCCAAGGGGCGGTTCGCCCTGATGGGCGGCGTCGTCGTACTGATCACCCTGCTGGTCGGACTGCTGTCCGGCCTCACCGCCGGCCTGGCCCGGGAGAACATCTCCGCCGTCACGTCCCTGCCCGCCGGCCGGATCGCCTTCGCCGCACCGAGCGGCGGCCAGGACCTGTCGTACGCGAACTCCACCGTGACCGAGGACCAGTGGCGCCGCTGGGAGCGGGCGCCCGGCGTCCGCAGCGCCGAACCGCTGGGCATCACCACCACACGGGCCACCGCGGGCGACCGCAGCACGGGCGTGTCCGTCTTCGGCGTCGAGCCAGGCTCGCGCCTGGTACCCGGCGGTGGCCGCGTCGACGACCGTACGGTACTGATGCCGGACTCGGTGGCCGATGAACTCGGAGTACGCGAGGGCGGCACCGTGGCGCTCGCCGGCCGGCGGCTGACCGTCGCCGTCACCGGACACGACGTCTCCTTCAGCCACACGCCCGTGGTGTGGACGAGCCTCACCACGTGGCAGTCCGTCGCCCCGCCCACCGGCGGCACCGACGGACCCGCCGCCACGGTGATCGCCCTCGACACCGCTCCCGGCGCCGACCTCGCGGCGACGGACCGGGCGGCGGACACCGAGACCGTGACCAAGGACGAGTCGCTCTCCGCGATCGGCTCCTACACCTCCGAGAACGGCTCGCTGCAGCTGATGCGCGGCTTCCTCTTCGCCATCTCGGCCCTGGTGATCGGCGCCTTCTTCACCGTGTGGACGATCCAGCGCGGCGGCGACATCGCGGTCCTGAAGGCCCTGGGCGCCACCACCGCCTCGCTGCTGCGCGACGCGCTCGGCCAGGCCGTCGTCCTGCTGGCCGGCGGCACCCTCGTGGGCACCGCCGCCGCGGTCGCGATCGGCGCCGCGGTGTCCGGCTCGGCCGTCCCCTTCGTCCTCACACCCGCCACCGTCCTCGTCCCCGCCGCCGTGATGATCCTGCTCGGCGGCCTCGGGGCGGGCCTCGCCGTCCGCCGTATCACCTCCGTCGACCCGCTGACCGCCCTGGGGAGCGCCCGATGAGCCTGCGCCTGACCGACATCACCCTCACCTACCCCGACGGCGACAGCCGGCTGACCGCCCTCGACCGCGTCACCCTGGAGGTCCCCCGGGGCGGTCTGACCGCCGTCATCGGGCCCTCCGGCTCGGGCAAGTCCAGCCTGCTGGCCGTGGCCGCGACCCTCATCACGCCCGACTCCGGCACGGTCACCGTGGACGGAGCCGACACCACCGGGATGAGCCGCGGTGAGCTGGCCGACCTGCGCCGGCACCGGATCGGCATCGTCTTCCAGCAGCCCAACCTGCTGCCGTCCCTGACCGCGGCCGAGCAGCTCCAGGTGATGGCCCACATCGACGGGCGCCGGGCGCGCGCCGCCCGGGGCCGGGCGCTGGACCTCCTCGACGCGGTCGGCCTGGCGGACCGGGCCGACCGCCGCCCCCACCAGCTCTCCGGCGGCCAGCGCCAGCGCGTCAACATCGCCCGCGCCCTGATGAACGACCCCGGTGTGCTGCTCGTCGACGAACCCACCAGCGCTCTCGACCAGGAGCGGGGCGCCGCCGTCATCGACCTGATCACCCGCCTCACCCGGGAGCGCGGCACGGCCACCGTGCTGGTCACTCACGACCACGCCCATCTGGCCGCGGCCGACCGGGTCACCGAGGTGCACGACGGCCGCCTCGGCCTGCCCGCCGCGGCCGGCTGACGCGGGCTCAGGCGCCGCCGGGCCGCAGCCGCCCGGCGGCATCCGGCGGCTGGATCCGCATGCCGGGGCGCCGCCGGTGCACGGTCAGGTACGTCACGCCGTCCGGGCCCGCGGCGACGCCCCGCGCCGAACCGTGGGGCAGCCAGGTGAGGGCGCCCGTCCGCAGCGGGCGCTCGCCGTCGGCGCAGACGAGGGCCGCCGCTCCGTCCAGGACGAGCAGCAGGACGTCGAGGTCCGGCTCGGTGTGCGTGCCGACCCGTCCACCCGCCGGGACGCGGACGACGTTGGCGTCGAGCTGCCGCCCCGGCTCGGCGAGCCGCCACAGGGCGCCGGCCGCCGCGTCGTCGCCGAGCGACAGGAGCTCCGCCGTGTCGCACAGGACCCGGGGGAGGGGAGCGTTGCCCGTCGGGGTGCCCGCCGCATCCCCGGCCGGAAAGCCGTCGTCGTCCGCTGCCATCCGAAGTCACCCTCCTCGTGCGTCCCGTGACGCATTCCACAAGATCATGGCGTCCAGTAAATGCGAATCTAACATGCGTATTTGATAGCGTCCGGGCTGTGCGGCTGACGAAGTTCACCGACCTGGCGCTGCGTTCGGTCATGCGCCTGGCGGTCGTGAAAGACGGCGACGACCCGCTGACCACCCGTGAGGTGGCCGAGGTCATGGGCGTGCCGTACACGCACGTGGCCAAGGCCATCACCCGTCTCCAGCACCTCGGTGTCGTGGAGGCGCGGCGCGGCCGGGGCGGCGGTCTGACGCTGACCGGCCCGGGGCGGCAGGCCTCCGTGGGCCGGCTGGTGCGCGAACTCGAAGGGGACGGCGAGGTGGTCGCCTGCGAGGACGACCCGCCCTGCCCGCTGCGCGCGGCCTGCCGGCTGCGCAGGGCGCTGCGGGACGCCCAGGAGGCCTTCTACGCCTCGCTCGACCCGTTGACCGTCTCCGACCTGGTGGCCTCGCCCACCGGCCCGGTCCTGATCGGCCTGACGGACCGCCCCTCGGAGTGAGGGCCGGCCCCTCGCCTCCCCGGCCGACCCGCGCGCTAAAACACGAATATCATCTACCAATTAAGGAGTCGCTGTGCTCTCCGAACAGTCCGTCCCCGTGGTCCGCGCGACCCTCCCGGCGGTGGGAGCGGCCATCGGTGACATCACCACGCTGTTCTACCGGAAGCTGTTCGACGCCCACCCCGAGCTGCTGCGGGACCTGTTCAACCGCGGGAACCAGGCCAGCGGGGAGCAGCAGCGGGCCCTGGCCGGCTCCATAGCCGCGTTCGCCGGCATGCTGCTGGAGCGCCCCGACGCCCGCCCGGACGCGCTGCTCTCCCGGATCGCGCACAAGCACGCCTCCCTCGGCATCACCTCCGACCAGTACAAGATCGTCCACCGCCATCTGTTCGCCGCGATCGCGGACGTGCTCGGCGACGCCGTCACCCCGGAGGTCGCCGCGGCCTGGGACGAGGTGTACTGGCTGATGGCCAACGCGCTCGTGGCCGTCGAAACCCGTCTCTACCAGGAAGCGGGCGTCACCGAGGGCGAGGTCTGGCGCCCGATGGAGATCACCGGACGACACGAGGAGACCCCCGACGCGGTCTCCCTCGTACTGCGCCCCGCCGACGGCCGCCCGACGCGGCCGTTCCTTCCCGGCCAGTACGTCAGCGTGCGGTCCTCGCTGCCCGACGGCTCCCGGCAGATCCGCCAGTACAGCCTGTCCGCGGCGCCGGGCCGGACCGACTGGCGCATCACCGTCAAACGCGTCCCAGACGACGGACGGCCCGAGGGCGAGGTCTCCTCCTGGCTCCACGCGCACGCCCGTCCGGGCGACGTCCTCACCGTCTCCGCGCCCTTCGGCGACCTGGCGCTCACGGAGGACGACGGCCCCCTGCTGCTCGCCTCGGCCGGAATCGGCGTCACCCCCGTACTGGCCATGCTGGACCACCTGGCGGCCACCGGCTCCACCCGCCCGGTGACCGTCGTCCACGCCGACCGGAGCCCCGCCGACCACGCCCACCGGCAGGAGCACCTCGACCTCGTACGGGCACTGCCCGACGCCCGGCTCCACCTGTGGTACGAGGAGCCCGGCGACGCGGCGCCGGAGGCGGCGGCCGGCCGTGCCGACGTCTCCGGCCTCGAACTTCCCCCGGGGCTCACCGCCTACCTGTGCGGACCGGTGCCCTTCATGCGCGCCGTCCGGGGCGACCTCCTGCGCCGCGGAGTGCCGGCCGAGGCCGTCCACTACGAGGTCTTCGGCCCCGACCTCTGGCTCGGGCAGCAGTAGGAGGCCGAGGACACGCGCCGGGGCCTCAGGCCGCCGCCGTGAACGCGGTGGAGATGGCGGTGTCGACCCGCGCGTGCACCACCAGCCGCGGGCCGGAGGCGTCGGTGTTGTCGTCCAGCAGCCGCCGGACGGGCGCGCTGTGAGTGACGACGCTCATCAGCACACCGAGGCGACCGCACCACTGATGGGCCCGGAGCACGGCACTGACCGCGGCGGGACCGCCGGCCCGGTCGGTGAGGACGATGACGACGGGCGTCGGCTTGTGCGCGTCGACCAGATCGGTGATGTGCGTGGTCAGCGCGGCCCGCCCGTCGATTCCCGGGTCCTGGTCCAGCGTGATGACCAGGACCCCATGCTCCAGGGTGTGGGACAGCATCGTGGCCTCCGATCCGACGCCTCGTGGCGAAGTTGTGTCCAGTGAAAGTGCCCAGGGCGGGGTCCGCAATGCGCCCGCCCGGCACCGTCCCGTCCGGGCGACCGGGGCCGAGTACGATCGTCCGGTTCGCCCCGACCGCCACGAGGAGTCCCGACCGGTGCCCGCCCTGCTGCCCCAGCCCCGTACCGGGGTCCGTCTGCCGGCCCCGGAGTGCCTGACACGAGTGGAGGACGGCGAACGGCTGCACGCCTTGCTCTGGCGTCCGGGACCGGGCTGGCGCACGGTCAGCAGCGCCGTCCTGGGCGGCGGGATCACCGAGAGCGAGTGGGTGCTCAACGCCCAGGTGGCCCACGGCTACCGGCGCACCGACCCCGCCCGGCACCTGGCCCACCTGGCGCGGGACGCCGGCGCCCGGGGGCCGGGTGTGGGCCTGATGACGGCCGCCGACGTATCGGCCTACGCCGGTGCGCGGGACGGCGGTGCGCAGGCCGTGGTGACCGCGGGCATCTCGGTGCGCGGGTGGGCGGCCTCGCCCGAGGCGGGCGCCCCCGGGGTCACCGCGCCGGGGACGATCAACATCGTCGCCGCGCTCCCGGTCGCGCTGACCGACGCCGCCCTGGTCAACGCGGTGATGACGGCCACGGAGGCCAAGGTGCAGGCACTGCTGGACGCGGGCCTCGACTGCTCCGGCACTCCCACGGACGCCGTGTGCGTCGCCGCCCGCACGCCGCAGGACGGTGCCGAGCTCCACTCCTTCGCCGGCCCCCGCTCCGAGTGGGGAGCCAGGCTCGCCCGCGCCGTCCACCGGGCCGTGCTCGGCGCGCTGCCCGGCGGGTCCTGACCGGGCCCGCTACAACGACGTCCGGCGCCGCACCGCGAGCGTCCGCAGGGCCAGTGCCGCGGCGAGCAGCACCCAGGCCACCGCGCAGTAGGCCCACGCGGTCGCGCCCCGCGCGACACCGACGGCACTCCACACCGCCCACAGCGCGAGCACCACGCACAGCGCCGTCCAGGCGATGTCGGCGACGCGGGTGCGCAGTTGGGCGCGCTGGCGGGTGCCCGGCTCCAGTTCGCCGAGGCCGTTGTCCGCGGCGGTCTTGTGCTCGTCCACGTCGGACTCCTTCGGGGTCACGGATCGGATCGCTGCAGAGCGAACTCCGAGTACCCCGGGGCCCGTTGCTCAAGCGGTCGCCCGAGTGGAGGGACGCGCACGCGCACGGGGGCGGCCCGGCCGGGCCGCCCCCGTCGACCGTCCCTGCGGACGCTCAGCGCTGCGAGGTCTTCTGCAGCGCCTTGTCGAGCGCCGCCTTGAACCCGTAGGCCCACAGCTGGTTGACCCGGCTGCGCTCGTTGCCGTTCGGGTAGGCGTTGGTGCAGGAGGGGCCGGGGCCGCCGCCCGACATCAGCTCGCTGCACGGGCCCGAGTAGTGGTCGGGCAGACCGAGCACGTGCCCGGTCTCGTGGGCGGTCACGCGGGTCGAGTCGTACACCTGGTTCTGCCGGTAGTCGAGGAAGATGTAGCCGTTGCCGTGTCCGTCGGTGGACGCGTACGAGCCGCGCGAGTCGTTGCCCTCGTAGTACGCGAAGTCGGCGCCCGAGCTTCTCTCCGCGAGTCGCACGTTGGACACCGAGCTGTTCCAGATCTGGGTGGAGCGGGCTATCTGGTTGCGGAAGCTGGGCGCGTTGGCGGCGCTGTAGTAGACGGTCACGGCCGCCGTCGAGGACGGGTTGGCGGCGCGCTTCTCGGCGACGGACTTGATGACCGCCTCGAAGAACGCCCGGTTCGCGGCGGCGTCCTCGCCCGAGCCGGCGGCGGGCTGGTAGCCGAGCTGGGCGGCCTTGGCCGGCGCCTGGGGAGCGGCGACGGTCGCGGCCGGGGCGCCGAGCACGGCCGCCGTGAGACCGAGACCGACGGTGGTGGCGAGCAGGGGCATGCTGATGCGCATCGATGACTCCTTGTGTGGGGGAGTGGGGAGAGAAGTCGTCACCGGTGAGTGTGGAGCGCCCATGGACCCGCTGTGATGATGGCAACCGGTGATAGGGCGGGGCTATCACCACGGTCGCCGTCACCGGACGGCGCCCCGGGAATCAGCTTCGACCGGAGTGCAGAACTCGCCCTGATCCGCCGCGTTTTGTTCACCTGGCGCAACCAACTGTTCCGCTTTACGCTCCCTGCATGGAGCTCGAGGTGAGGCACCTACGCGCACTCTGCGCCATCGCCGACGCCGGCAGCCTGCACCGGGCGGCACGCCAACTGGGCGTCGCCCAGCCCACCTTGAGCACGCAGCTGACCCGCATCGAACAGGCCCTGGGCGGGCCGCTGTTCGTCCGCGAGCGCACCGGCTGCCGTCCCACCCCGCTCGGCCGGTCGGTCCTCGGGCGGGCCCGTCCGCTCCTCGCCGACATGAGCATCCTGGTCCGCGAGGCCCGCGCCGCCGCGTCCGGCGGCGACAGTCGGTTGCGCGTCGGCTCCACCGCCAGCCGCGCCCTGGCCGGCTGGCTGCGCCGGCTCAGACGCCCCGGTCTGGAACCCACCCTCCAGATGGACGTCTCCGCCAACGCCCTGCTGCGCCGGGTCACCGAGGGGCAGCTCGATGTCGCCTTCGTGCATGAGGTCGAGGGCAGCCCGCTGCGCGTCCCCGAGGGCCTGCGGCTGCGGGTCCTCGTGGAGCGTGAACCGCAGTTCGTCATGCTGCCCGCCGATCACCCGGCGGCCGGCCGGCCCGTCGTCCGCCTCGCCGACCTCGCCGACGACCGCTGGATGGTCGACCCCACCGTCGACGGCGAGTGGGACGGAGTGCACCGCATGCTGCGCGCCGTCGGGCTCAACCCCCGCGTCCTGCACGGCGACTACCACACGGCCGCGTCCCTCGTCGCCACCGGCGAGGTCGTCACCGTCTGTCAGCCCAGCTCCCAGTCCCGCCCCGACATGGCGGTACGGCGCCTGCACGGCGACCCCCTCGGCGTACGCCTGCTGCTGGCCGCGCGCACCCGGGCCGAGCTGGAGGCCGTCTACCCGGCGCTGGAGGAGGCGTATTGGGAGGTGGCGCGCCAGTCCACCGCCTACCGGGAGTGGCTGGAGGGCGCCGGGCCCGGCCCAGCTGCCCCGTTCCCGCCCGGGGCCCGTACCGCGACGGACCGGGCGGTGTTCGTACCGGCTCGCTGAGCCGCATCGGCCATTGCGGTGGTTTCCACCCGAAACCGGTATGACAAAGCGGTCATATGGTTACGGAGAGGTGTATGAGCTCTGTGCGACGTCTCCCGCCTCTCCGTTCGATGGCCGTCATCTGCGCCCTGGGCAGCTCGGTGCTGCTGATGACCGGTTGCACGAACGCCGACACGACACGCTCCAGTGTCGCCGAGGCGGCCCAGACCACCCCTGCCACCGACACCGCCTCCCCCACCGGTACCAGTACCGGCACGACCTCTCCCTCCCCCTCTCCTTCCGAGTCCATGACCGATGACCAGGCCGAGCGCAAGGCCCTCGTCCCGCTGGCGAAGGTCACCTGGGACAAGGCGGCCGACACGGCCGTCAAGGAGGTCCCCGACAGCAAGCTCGTCGACCTCGAACTCAAGCGCACCTCCGCCGAGGCCACCGCGTCGACCGGTTCGCCCAGCCCGAGCATGCCCAACCCGGCCCCCAGCCAGGGCGCTCCCGAATGGGAGGCCAAGGTCGCCACCGCCGACGGCACCGTGCACCGCATCGACATCGACGCCGTCTCCGGAAAAGTCTTCCGCACCCAGGTCGAGGACCAGGACGCGGACGACAAGCAGCAGCTCGCCGACCTGCTGAAGAAGGCCACCCAGACGCCGGAGCAGGCGGTGAAGGCGGCCACTGACAAGGTCAAGGGCACCGTCACCCACGTCGAGCTGGACGAGAACGACGACCAGAAGGCCATCTGGTCCGTCGACGTGGTCTCGCCCGACAACTGGAACAAGACGACCCTGGACGTCGACGCGACGAACGGCAAGATCCTGCGCGAGCACGTGGACCGCGACTGAGCGCGCCGCCCCACGTCGCCGCGAGAAGCACCTGACGACGACGGGAGCAGCCGGGTGACCCACCCGGCTGCTCCCGTCGCGCGTGCCCGCGGACCTCAGGCGGCCGGTTCGACGGCCTTCGCTCCCGCCTCCGCCGCCGTGCGCGGCAGAGTGAGCACGGCCAGGAACCCGAGGACCGCCACCGCGGCGAAGAAGTAGAAGCCCCACGGGTGACCGACCCCGGACGAGACCAGCGCACCGGTGATCGACGGGCCCACGATCGAGCCGATCCGGCCGATCCCGGACGCCGAGCCGAGTGCCGTGCTCCGCACGGAGGCCGGGTAGTAGCTCGTCACGTAGGCGTAGACGAGCACCATGGCCGAGAAGACGAACACGCCGGTGAAGAAGACGACGACGTTGAGCATCAGATCGCTCTCCATCCTGATGCTCAGGCAGGCCAGCATGAGCACCGAGACCGCGAACCAGACCATGGTGGTGCCCTTGATGCCCCGCCGGTCGGCGACGAACCCGCCGAGCACCAGCCCGACGACACCGCCGATGTTGAGCACGAGGAGCTGGGTGACGGCCGTGGGCACGGGGTAGCCGGCGTCGTTCATCAGCTTCGGCAGCCAGGTGTTGAGGCCGTAGACCAGCAGCAGCCCCATGAACGACGCGACCCAGATGCCGATGCCCGCCCGCAGGTACGCCGGCTTGAGCAGCTCGGTGAACGGCACCCGCTGCTCCCCGTCCCGCTTGGCCCGGACGAAGGCCTCCGACTCCGGCAGCCTGAACCACTGGACGGCGGCGACCACGAGGCCCACGACGCCGAGCAGGTAGAAGAGGATCTCCCAGTCGTCGGTCACCTGGAGCGCGAGCAGCGAGGTGAGCACCGCACCGGTGTGGTAGCCGGTCATGGTCAGCGTGCTGGCCCGCGCCCGGCGGCCGGCGGGCATGTGCTCGGCCATCATGGTGAGCGACACGGGCATGCAGGCGCCGAGCCCGAGTCCGGCGACGAGCCGCAGCGCGGCGAACATCCAGACGGAGGTCGCGAGCGGCACCACGATGGTGAAGACCGAGAACAGCACCACCGAGCCGATGAGCAGCCGGCGGCGGCCCAGCCGGTCGGCGAGCGGCCCGACGCAGACCGCGCCGATGGCGACGCCCACGAGCGAGAGCGTCGCGATCGTGGTGGCGTCACCCGCGGTCATGCCGAGGTGGTGGGTTTTGAGCAGGGTGGGGATGATGGCGCCGAGGACGACGAGGTCGTAGCCCTCCAGCAGGACGGTGATCCAGCACAGGATCACCGTCCACGCGCTGCCGGTGCGGCCAGTCTGCGCGGGCGCGCCGGACGTGGTGGCGGAAGCCATGAGGAGTCTCCCCCCGGGGACGGGTGTGAGTGAGCGGAGCCGGAGCCGGCACGGCCGGGGCGGCCGTGCCGGCCGGAACGAGGGGCCGGACGGATCAGAACGGGTAGTCGGCGATGTCCGGGCGGACCGTGACCCACTGGGTCTCGGTGAACGCCTCGATGTTGGCCGTGGCGCCGCCGAAGCGGGAGCCGGTGCCGGAGGCCTTGACCCCGCCGAACGGGGCGCCCGGCTCGTCGCTCACCGTCTGCTCGTTGATGTGGACCTTGCCCGAGTCGATTCGGTCGGCGAGCTTCATCGCCGGCCCGACGTCCCCGAGGATGCCGACCGACAGCCCGTACTCGCAGTCGTTGACGATCCGCGCGGCCTCCTCGAGCGTCGAGAAGGAGATGACGGGGGCGACGGGACCGAAGATCTCCTCGCGCCAGGCCGGCATCCCGGTCGTCAGGCCGGTGAGCACCGTCGCCCGGTAGCCCGCGCCCGCGATCTCGCCGCCCGCGGCGATCTTCGCGCCCGCCGTGACGCTGTCGGTGACGATGCCGTGCACCCGCTCCAGCTGGCCGCGGTCGATGATCGGTCCGAGCGCCACGTCCTCGCGGGCCGGGTCACCGACCGGCAGCGCCTCCGCCTTCGCGGCGAGCGCGGCGGTGTACTCCTCCACCAGCGACTCGTGCACGATGTGCCGGCCGGTCGTCATGCAGATCTGCCCCTGGTGCAGGTACGAGCCGAACGCCCCCGCGGAGGCCGCCTTCGGCACGTCCGCGCCCGGCAGCACCACCAGCGCGTTGTTCCCGCCCAGCTCCAGGTGGGCCCGCTTGAGCAGCCGCCCGGCCTGCTCGCCGATGATCCGTCCGACCGGCGTGGACCCGGTGAAGGAGATCACCCGCACCTCCGGGGCCTCGACGACCGCCCGGCCGACCGCGCCGTCGCCCGGCAGCAGGTGCAGGACACCGGCGGGGAGCCCGGCCTCCTCGAAGATCCGGGCGATGACGACGCCGCCGCTGACCGCGGTGCGCGGGTCCGGCTTGAGGAGCACCGCGTTGCCGAGGGCGAGCGCCGGGGCCACCGAGCGCAGGCCGAGGATGAGCGGGAAGTTGAAGGGGGCGATCACGCTCACGACACCGGCCGGGCGGCGGCGGGCGAGCGACCAGCGGGCCTCCTCGGAGGTCAGCACCTCGCCCTGCGGGTGCGTCGGCAGGCCCGCGCACTCGAAGCACTCGCCGATGGCGAGCCCCACCTCGAAGGCGGCCTTGGACCGCACCGAGCCGGCCTCGCGCACCAGCCAGTCCTCGATCTCGGCGGCGTGCTCGGTGAACAGCTCGCCCGCGCGGCGCAGCACGGCGGCCCGCCGCGCGGGCGGGGTCGCCGCCCACTCCCGCTGGGCCTCGGCGGCCCGCGCGGCGGCACGGGCCGCGTCCCCGGCCGTGGCGAGCCCCACCGAACCGAGCCGTTCGCCGGTCGCCGGCTCGGTCACCGGGTGCTCGGCGGAGGAGTCCTGCCAGCCGTCGCTGAAGAACTTCCGGCCCCAGACGTCGCTGTCCAGGAATGTCATCGTCTTCCCCTTCTTCGTCGTTCTTTGTCGTCGAGCCGTGTGTCAGGAGGGCGTGGTGAGGGCGGTGTCCACCTGGATCAGGCGAGGGTGGTCGGGCCGCTCGGCGAGTACGGCGCGCAACTCCTCGGCCCCGCCGACGTGCTGGGCGCGCACCCCGTACCCCTCGGCGACGCGGGTGAAGTCCAGCCCCGGGATGTCCAGTCCGGGCGCGTCCGGCACCCCGAGCAGACCGCCGAACCAGCGCAGCGCCCCGTAGGTGCCGTTGCGCAGCAGCACGATCGTCAGCGGCACCCGGTGCTGCGCGGCCGTCCACAGGGCGGTGATGCCGTAGTTGGCGGAGCCGTCCCCGATCACCCCGGCGACCGGCCGGCCGGGCTGGGCCATCGCGACGCCGACGGCGCCGGGCAGGCCGAAGCCGAGCCCGCCGGCCGCCGGGAAGTAGTACGAGCCCTGGCGGCGCAGGTCCATCTGCCGCCACCACGCGGAGATGGTCGACGTGGACTCCACGACGTACGCGGTGTCCCCGGGCAGTTCGTCGCGCAGCGCGGCGAAGACCTGCTCGGGGTGGAGCGCCGTCCCGTCGGCGGTGAGCGGCTCGGGCGCCGGCCGGTAGGGGCCCGAGGTGCCGGGCGCGTCGAGGGACTTCAGCAGCAGGTCGATGACGGCTCCGGGGTCGGCGACCAGGGCCTCGCCCATCGGTGCCCGCGCGGCGGCCGACGCGTCCTCGGTCACCTGGATCAGCCGCGTGCCCTCGGGCAGGTAACGGCCGGGCAGGTACTCGTGGTAGCGGAACACCGGCGCGCCCAGCACCAGCACGAGGTCGTGCCCCTCGAAGGCCTCGGCGACGGGCGCGATCCCGGCGGGCAGCACACCGCGGAACTGCGGGTGCCGGTTAGGGAAGGGCAGCCGGAAGAGCGAGGGCGCGGCCCACACCGGGCCGCCCAGCCGCTCCGCCAGCCGGACGGCGTCGTCGAACAGGCCCGCCGAGTCGATGTCCCCGCCGAGCACGAGCGCCGGGCGCTCGGCGGCGGCGACCCGCTCGACCAGCCGGCGGCCCTGCTCGCCACCGGGCACCGAGGCGCGCTCGACCCGGCGGTCGAGCACCGCCAGGGCGTTGTCGTCGACCTCGGCCGACCAGTCGTCGTACGGCACGGACAGGTACGTCGGCCGGCGCTGGAGCCGCGCCTCGAAGACCGCCTGCGCGAGGGCCCGCGGCACGTCCCCGGCACACGCCGGTTCCGCGGCCCAGCCGACCAGCGGCTTCATCAGGGTCTGCGCGTCGACGCTGGCCAGGTTGGCCTCCGGCCCGATGGCGGGCCGCACCTGCTGGCCGGCCAGCACCACCAGCGGCGTGCGGGAGGCCACGGCGTTCGTCAGCGCCCCCATCGCGTTGCCCGAACCGGAGGCGGCGTGCAGGTTGACCAGGACCGGACGCCCGGACGCCTGGGCGTAGCCGTCCGCCATGCCGACGACGGCGCCCTCGTGCAGACCGAGGACGTAGCGGAACGTGCCGGGCAGGTCGGCGAGGAAGGGCAACTCGTTGGAGCCCGGATTGCCGAAGACGGTGGTGAGGCCCTGGCGCTCCAGGAAATCGTGGGAGACACGACGCACGGATGGCACGGACGCTCCTTTCGCAGTGATGTCCGACACGCTAAGGACCCCGCGACATGGGCACCAATAGATGTTTCGGCGACCTGATATAGAGTCCTTCTATATGGGCACCTTCGATCTCAACCTGGCCCGCGTCTTCGTCCTGCTGTACGAGACCGGCAGCGTCACGGCCACCGCGGAGACGCTCCACGTCACCCAGCCCACCGTCAGCTACAGCCTGGGCAAGCTCCGGCGGCACTTCGACGACGAACTCTTCCGCCGCAACGGGCGCGGACTGACGCCCACGGCCGGCGCCCGGCGGCTGTACGAGCCGCTCCAGCGCGCCCTCGCGGAGATCGACGGGACGGTCCGGCAGGGCGACGCCTTCGACCCCGCCACCATGTCGGGCCGCTTCACCATCGCCCTCTCCGACCTCGGCGAGGCGACCCTGCTGCCGAGGCTCCTCGCCGCCGCGCGCGAACGGGCGCCGGCGGTGTCGTTCACGGTCCGCCCGTTCGACGTGGAGGACGCCGAGAGCCAGCTGCGCCGCGGCGACCTCGACGTGTTCGTGGCCACCCCGGTGATCACCTCGCACCTGACCGTGCGCGTCCCGCTCTTCCGCGAGCGCTACGTCCTCATGGTCGCGGCCGACCATCCCCGGATCCGGGGCGACGAGGTCACGCTGCCGGACCTCGCCGCCGAGCACCACGCGACGGTCTTCGGGCCGAGCGGACACGTCGCGCCCCGGGCGGTGCTGGCGGCGCACGGACTCCTGGAGCGGGTGGCCGTGGACGCCACCCGCTTCTCGATGCTGCCCTACCTGCTGGAGCAGACCGACCTGATCGCCATCGTCCCCGAGTACGTCGGGGAGGTCTTCACCGCCTCCCACCGGGTGCGCCTGGTGCGGCTGCCCTTCGAGACCGAGCCGATCGAGATCGCCCTGTACGCACGGCACGAGTCCTCGCGCAGCCCGGCGCAGCGGTGGCTGGTGCAGTTCATGGCCCAGGTGCTGGGCGAGCAGGTGAGCCCGGCCCAGCTCCCGCCGACCGCGGCGGTGACGTAGCGGTCACCGTCCTCCCGTCCGGGGGTCACCCCTTGCGGCCCACCCCGCCGAACATGGCGACCTCGGCGGGGAGTTCGCCGTCACCGGACTCCGGGCGCCAGCGGCTGCAGGAGACCACGCCGGGCTCCAGCAGCTCCAGCCCGTCGAAGAACCGGCCCACGGCGTCCGGCGTGCGCTGGGTCAGTTTCGGCGTGCCGTTCTCGTTCCAGAAGGCCACGGCCGCGTCGACGTCGGGCATGTCCGGCCGGGTGACGGTGTGCGACAGCACCAGATGACTGCCCTTGGGCAGGGCGTCGACCAGCCGCCGCACGATGCCGTACGCCTCCTCGTCGTCCTCGACGAAGATGACCACGCCCAGCAGCACCAGCGCCACGGGCTCGCTCAGGTCCAGCGTGCGCGAGGCGTGCTCGAGAATCGCGTCGACGTTGCGCAGGTCCTCGTCGAGGTAGTCGGTGCGGCCCTCGGGCGCGCTGGTGAGCAGCGCCTCGGCGTGGGCCAGGACGATCGGGTCGTTGTCGACGTAGACGATGCGGGACTCGGGTGCGATGCGCTGGGCGACCTCGTGGGTGTTGTCCGCCGAGGGCAGCCCCGTACCGATGTCGAGGAACTGCCGGATGCCGCACTCACCGGCGAGATGCCTCACCGCGCGACCCAGGAAGAGGCGGTCGGCGAGGGCGTAGTCCCCGATGCCGGGGTGCAGCCGGCGTATCTGGTCGCCCGCCTGCTGGTCGACCGGGTAGTTGTCCTTCCCGCCCAGCCAGTAGTTCCAGATGCGGGCCGTGTGCGGCTGGTCCGTCCTGATCCGGCTGCGTGCGTCGTTCACGGCGGGCGACTCGGGCATGGGAAGTCCTCCGGTGGGCTGGGTGATCGCTCAAGGACTAACGTAGCCCGCCGAGTTGACGCCCGTCGGAACACGTACGTGTTTGCCGCGGCGGCGAGAGGCAATGCGGAGTCCATGAGCGATCCGAACAAGGACACGAGCCAGAAGCGCACCACCGCACGGACCGCCGAGGTCAAGACCGTCGGCGCCGCGGACAAGGCGAGCGCTCCCGCGTCGCGAGCCGGGAAGGCCGCCGCGGACAAGGCCGGTGACACGGCGTCAGCGGCCAAGGCGGGCGCCCGGCGTTCGGCCGAGGCCGCGACCGGGGCCGTGCAGACGGCCGCCAAGGGCGTCGCGGCCGGTCGGCAGACGGTCGTCACCGCCTCGGGCCAGATGGCGACCAGGGCCAAGACGGCATGGACGGTCATCGCCCACCGCAAGCTGGTCGCCGCGGGCGTGGGCGCCGGCGTCACCGCGCTCAGCGCCGCCTCGTACGCGGTGGGCCGCCGCGCGGGACGCCACACCCACGGGCCCCTCACCCGGCTCACCGGCGGCCGGATCTGACGCTTGCCGGACGGCCCCGTCGTCGACTCTCGCGCCGGTCCGGGCGCGCCGACACCGCCGCCCGGACCCGGCCCTTCCGCACCTCGGCCGACGACTGCCGCGCCTCCGCCCCGGTCACGCGTTCACCGCAACCCCGGCCCTCACCTCGGGTGCCGCTCCCCGGACAGGGGAAGATGGGTCCGCGAGCGATTGCCCGACGAGCGGAGGAGTGGGCGCATGCAGCATGACCGAGCCGGGAAGCCGGCCGGCCCCGAGGACCTGATCGACATCGCCAGGCTGGTGACGGCGTACTACGCCGTGCACCCGGACCCGGCGGAGCCCGGCCAGCGCGTGGCCTTCGGTACCTCCGGCCACCGGGGATCGTCCCTGGCGGCCGCGTTCAACGAGGACCACATCGCGGCCACCAGCCAGGCCATCTGCGAGTACCGCGCCGCACAGGGCACCGACGGCCCGCTCTTCCTGGGCGCCGACACCCACGCCCTGTCCGAGCCGGCCAGGATCACCGCGCTGGAGGTGTTCGCGGCCAACGACGTGACCGTCCTGATCGACACCGCGGACGGCTACACCCCCACCCCCGCCGTCTCCCACGCCATCCTCACCCACAACCGGGGCCGCACCTCGGGCCTCGCCGACGGCGTGGTCGTCACCCCCTCGCACAACCCGCCCTCCGACGGAGGCTTCAAGTACAACCCGCCGAACGGCGGCCCGGCCGGCTCCGACGCCACCTCCTGGATCCAGGACCGCGCCAACGAGTACATCGCCGCCGGGCTCAAGGGCGTACGACGCGTACCGTACGCCCGGGCCCTCGCCGCGCCCGGCACCGGCCGCCACGACTTCCTCGGCGCCTACGTCGGTGACCTGCCGAGCGTCCTCGACCTCGACGCGATCCGGTCGGCGGGCGTGCGGATCGGTGCCGACCCGCTGGGCGGGGCCTCCGTCGCGTACTGGGGCCGCATCGCCGAGCAGCACCGCCTCGACCTGACGGTGGTCAACCCGCTCACCGACCCCACCTGGCGGTTCATGACGCTGGACTGGGACGGCAAGATCCGCATGGACTGCTCGTCGCCGCACGCGATGGCCTCGCTCATCGAGCGGCGCGACCGCTTCGACATCGCGACCGGCAACGACGCGGACGCCGACCGGCACGGCATCGTCACGCCGGACGCCGGGCTGATGAACCCGAACCACTACCTCGCCACGGCCATCGCCTACCTCTACGCCCACCGCGCCGAGTGGCCCGCCGACGCCGGCGTGGGCAAGACGCTGGTCTCCTCCGGCATGATCGACCGGGTCGCCGCCGACCTCGGACGCCCGCTCGTGGAGGTGCCCGTCGGCTTCAAATGGTTCGTGGACGGACTGGTCGACGGCACCCTCGGCTTCGGCGGCGAGGAGTCCGCCGGCGCCTCCTTCCTGCGTCGGGACGGCTCGGTCTGGACGACGGACAAGGACGGCATCATCCTGGCCCTCCTCGCCTCCGAGATCACCGCCGTCACCGGGAAGACGCCGTCCGAGCACTACGCGGCCCTCACCGCCCGCTTCGGCGAACCCGCCTACGCCCGCATCGACGCCCCGGCCACCCGGGAGGAGAAGGCCCGCCTGGCCAAGCTGTCCCCGGCCGAGGTCACCGCCGACACCCTCGCCGGCGAGCCGGTCACGGCGGTGCTCACCGAGGCACCGGGCAACGGGGCGTCCATCGGCGGCATCAAGGTGACCACCGAGAACGCCTGGTTCGCGGCCCGGCCCTCCGGCACCGAGGACGTCTACAAGATCTACGGGGAGTCGTTCCTCGGCGCGGACCACCTCCGGCAGGTGCAGGACGAGGCCAAGCTCGTCGTCCTGGGCGCCCTGGGCGACTGACGCCGTGCCCCGGCCCGGGCCGGTCAGGCGTGACCGGCCCGGGGGAGCGCCACGGTCAGCCCTCGGATCTCGTAGCCGCCGATCGCCTCCTGGAAGGCGACGCGGGGCTCCCCGCTCATGCGGACGCCGTCCAGGGCGAACAGCCGGCTGAGGAAGACGTCGGTCTCCAGCAGGGCGATGTGCGCCCCGGGGCACCGGTGCGGGCCGTCGCCGAAGGCGAGCCCCGCGCCGACCTCGCCGGCGCGGTCGGGCCGCACCCGCAGCGGCTCCTCGCCCACGGCCGCCGGGTCGGTGTTGGCGTCGTCCAGCAGGAGGGCGACGTGCTCGCCGGGGCGCACGGTCACCGGTCCGCCCGGACAGGGCAGTTCGACGGTCTCGGTGGCCCGTCGGCGCAACCGCCCGATCACGGGTTCCAGCCGCAGCAGCTCCCGCAGGACGGCCAGGCGCCCCGCCTCGTTTGCCGCGCGGTAGTGGGCGAGCAGCTCGGCGTCGGAGAACAGGTGCCAGGCGGCCAGGCAGACGAACTCGCGCGTGGTGACCATGCCGGCCGCGGCGAAGGTCAGGCACTCGCCGAGGATCTCCGCGTCCGAGCAGCCCTCCGCGATGAGGTGGGAGATCAGGTCGTCGTGCTCCCGGCGGCGGTGCGCGCGGATGGCGGGGCGGACGTCGGCCAGGTGGATGCGGAGCCAGTTGGCGTTCTGCCGCAGCAGCCAGTACAGGCCTCGCGCACTGGTCAGACCGGGCTCGCCGAACTCCTCGGGGAAGAACCGCTCCAGCCTGCGGCGGATGCCGGGCCGCCCGTACCGCAGCCCGACGACCTCGCTCACCACGCCGATGGCCAGCTCGAAGGCCAGGTCGGCGAGCGGGGCCTCGCCCGCCGCGCGCAGTACGTCCAGCTGTTCCCCGGCGATGCGGACCATCGGCTCGCGGTAGTGCTCGTCGACCCGGCGCGGGGTGAAGAAGCGCGCGGTCTGCCGGCGGTGCTCCCGGTGTTCGGGGCCGTCCCGGTAGAGCACCGGCCGGCGCACGCGCGGCGGCAGCTTCTCCACCGTCTCGACGCCGAGACCGGCCTGTACGGTGCCGGGGCCGCGCAGCAGCGCACGGGCGACCTCGTAATCGTGCACCTGCCATGTCCCGTCCGCAGCGCGGCTGACCGGGCAGGTGGACCGGGGCCGTCCCCGGTCGGCCTTCCGTGAGGAACGCGCCGCTTCGTGTCCGCCGTGCACCAGGATCCCCTCCCCGCCCCGGCCCCGTACGGTCCCCTCGACCGCGCGGCCGGCCGCCGTCCTGACAGGATCAGTCAGGCGTCCGGTCCCTGAACACCCCCTCAATCCGCCGAACCGGCCGCGCGGGCCGGGGCGGGCCCCGATCCCGGCGGGCGGGAGCGCAGCGCCCACGGCGGCGCCCAGACCTCCCCGTCCGGGCGACCGGTCGGCCGGGAGGCGAGGTGGGCCCGCAGCGCCGCCAGCGCCGGGTGCGGGTTGCCCGCGTGCCAGAGCAGGGAGTGCGGGTAGACCGGCGTCGGGTCGCGCAGGGGGATGCGCCGCAGACCGTGCACGGCGGGCCGGACGAGCGGGGTCCGGTCGCTGAGGAAGGTCGCGACCGTCGGGGACCCGGCGATCGTGTCGAGCATGTCCTCGACGCCGAAGTTCGGCCCCACGGCGTCGATGGTGAGCCCGAACTCGGCGGCGAGGGCGTCGTAGTAGGCCGTCCACTCAGCGCCGGGCACGTTCCCCGGCATCCAGACGTGATGACCGGCGAGCCGGGCGGGGGTGATCTCCCGTGCCGCCGCGAACGCGTGGGCGGGCCCGGTGACCAGATGGAGCGGCTCGTCGAACAGGGGCGTGGCCTCGATGCCGTCCGGCAGTTCGAACCCCGGCATGGTGACGCAGCGGAAGGACGCGTCGACCGACCCCGACCGGACGGCGGTGACGGCCGCCCGCACGTCGGGGAGGGTGACGACGTCGAGGGCGACCCCGGGACGGGCCCGGTGGAAGTCGCGCAGCACACCGGCCGTGGCGGCCCGTCTGCCGATCACGTCGACCCGCAGCGGGCGGCGTCCGGGCCGTACGGAGGACAGGGCCCGCTCCTCGGCGTCGAGCAGCGCACGCGCGTGCGGGAGGAACGCCTGTCCGTCGACGGTGAGCCGCACTCCTCGTGCGGTGCGGGTGAACAAGGGCACGCCCAGGCTCTTCTCCAGCGCGGCGACGCGCTTGGACACCGCCTGCTGGGTCACCGCCAGCCGGTCGGCGGCGATCTGCAGCTGCCCCGCCTCCGCAGCGGTGACGAAGGTGCGCACGGCGAGGAGATCCACGCCCGCCATCCTAAGAGGCCCGTACCACTCGTGGCCGCGGGCGATGTTTCCCGGATCCGGGGGTAGACGGGCTGGCGTGACGGTCAAGGCTCAGGAAGAGGGCGGATCGAATGAACGGGGCTGCCCGGAACGGGAACCGGCCAAGAGAAGCGCCGGTCAGGGTGTCGGCGGAGTACGAGGGCAGGCCCGGCGACATCGCCCGGGGCCGGGAGCTGGCCCGCGCCTTCCTGACCCGCGTGCGGGCCACGCGGGACCGGCCGGTGCCCGACCGCGCGGTGGACCTGGTGCAGCTGGTGGTCAGCGAGCTGCTGACGAACGCCTGCAAGTACGCGCCGGGTCCGTCACTCGTCGACCTGGAGCTGGCCGAGGACCGGGTGGAGGTCACGGTGTGGGACAGCGATCCGGTGCTGCCGGTGGCCGAGAGCACCGACCCCGACCGGGTCGGGCGGCACGGACTGGAGATCGTCATGGCCGTCTGCCAGAGCTTCGAGGTGCACCGCGAGCCCGTCGGCAAGCGCATGAGGGCCGCGGTGCGGCTCGCCGACGACCGCGACGGCACGGCCCTCGGCCACGCGTCCTGACCAGGCGTCTTACCTCGTCGCCGCTGCCGCGTCGATGACCTCGGCCGGGTCCGGCGCCTCGATGTCCAGCGGCTCGTCGAAGGCGGTGAAGGACGTGGTCGTCTCGTAGTCGGCGCCCTTGTAGACCACCTTGAGCAGATGGGGCTCGCCCTCGGTGGCCACGTGGAAGGTGTAGGTCCCGCCGGTGCCCCCGTCGCTCCCCTCGTCGGTCACGGTCAGCTCGACTGCCGCCCGGCCCGCGACGGGGCCGCTCTTCCCCTTCTTCGCCTTGCCGAACGATGTGAAGGGCCGCGTGCAGGAGGAGAGGCCGTCGCCTGGCTGTGCCGAGTCGGCGGGCACCTTGATCCACATCCGCTGCTCGCCGGTGACGCCGCCGGGCTTCCACTTCTCCAGATAGGCGCGATCGGGACGCACGTAGTCGGTCTCGCCCATCCGTATCTGCTCCAGGCTGCCGCCCTCGGAGAAGTCGGTCCTCCCGGAGCACCGGCTGTCGAGGTCGGTCACGAGCCGGCTGGTCACCGTACCGCCCTCCGCGGCGGTGCTGGTGGAGTCGATCCGTACGGACTCCAGCGCCCGCATCGTGGCGTTGGCGTCCTCGAGCAGCTCGTCGGCGGACTTCGTCTCCCCGGCGTCGCCGGCTCCGCACCCCGCCGTGAGAGCCCCCGCCAGCAGACAGCTCAGCACGGCCGTCGCCGCGGTCGTGGTCCTGGTCCGCACACACCCCTCCGAGGTACAAGATCGGCACCGGGAGCCTACCCGATCTCCCTCCTTCGGCCCTCCGGAGCGGTTCACCCGTGCCCGGTGGGGGAACCTGGCGGGACGGACGGCATCGGAAGGCTGTGAGGGTCGTGGCGTCACGCTGGTCGGGCCACCGGGAGGGCGACGGACCGGGGCCGGAGAACGCGGACGGCGTTCCGGAGCCCGCTTTCGCCCGCGCCGTGCTGCGGGCGCTGGGCGCCGGCGTCCTCACCCTCGACGCGGCCGGCCGGATCACGTCGGCGAACCCGTGGGCCGAGCAACTGCTGGGGCGGTCGGAGCGGGACATGACCGGAGAAGACGCGCACGACCTGCTGCACAGGCACGCCGACGGCAGCCCCGTACCGCGAGAGCTGTGCAGCCTGCGCAACCCGCTGTCCGGGACGTCGGCCGAGGAGGGCAGCGAGGAGTACTTCCGACGAGCGGACGGCACCACCGTGCCGATCATCTGGGCCACCACCCCCCTGGTCCGGGACGGCCGGCAGGACGGGCTGGTGCTCGTCTTCCACGACTTCAGCCTGCACCGCAGCGCCACCGAGGAGATCGAGGCGCGCACCGCCGCCCTGGAGACCTTCACCACCCAGCTGCACCTGGTGGCCGAGATCTCCACGGTGCTCGTCCCCACCGAGCGTACCTCCGTCACCTTCCGCCGCCTCCTGCGGCTGCTGGTGCCGGAACTGGGGCAGTGGGCCGCGGCCGACATCCACCAGGACCGGTCGGAAGCCCTGGAACGGGTCGCCGTCCGCAGCAGCACGTACCCGCACCGGGCGGGACGGCTGAGAGGGCCCGTGACCTCGCTGCCGGATGCGGCCCGCGCCGCGCTGAACCGGCTGGTAAACGGCGACCACCCCGTCCCACTCAGCGCCGACGAGGTGCTCAACGACCCGCACCACCCCCTCGCCGCCACGCACCGCGTCCTGTTCGAGCGCCTCGGCGGACACTCCGCCGTCGTCGTCCCGCTCCGCACCCGGCAGCGGTCGTACGGGACACTGACCGTGGCACGCGCGGGGGACCACCCCGCCCACTCCGAGGCCGAGATCGCACTGCTGGCCGACATCGGCCGACGCGTCGGACTGGTCCTCGACAACGCCCGGCTCTACCAGGAGCAGCAGAACGTCGCCGTGACCATGCAGCGCCAGCTGCTGACCCCCCTCCCGCAGGTCGACCACGTGCGCATGGCGGCCCGCTACTGGCCCGCCGAGAGCGCGATGGAGGTCGGCGGCGACTGGTACGACGCCTTCCTGCTCGCCGACGGTGTGATGGCCCTGGTCATCGGGGACGTGGTCGGCCACGATCTGCAGGCCGCCGCCCACATGGCCGAGGTCCGCAACATGCTGCGCGCCCTGGCCTGGGACCACCGGGAGCCGCCCAGCGTCATCATGCGGCGCCTGGACGAGGCGGTGACCAACACCAGCGACGCCCCCATGGCCACGCTCGTCTTCGCCCGCATCGAAGGCCCCGAGGGCGGCCCCTGGCAGTTCCACTGGGTCACCGCCGGCCACCCGCCGCCCCTGCTGATCACCGCGGACGGCGCGACCCGCTTCCTGGAGGCGGGGCACGGCCCGCTCATCGGCATGAGCGCCACCCTGCGCCTCGGCCTGGACTGGCCCGACGCGACCGAGGAGCTCCCGCCGGAGAGCATCCTGCTGCTCTACACCGACGGTCTGGTGGAGAGCCGCGACCGTCCGATCGACGCCGGTATGGCCAAGCTCCGCCACCACGCCGGTGTCCTGGCGCGGCGGCTGGAGGAGGAGAGCATCGACGCGTTCTGCGACGAACTGCTCGCCCGGATCGAGCCCCGCGGCGACGACGTCGCCCTGCTGGCCCTGCGCCTGCCCGCCGCGGGCGTCGGCGCCCCCGGCGACACCTCACCGCCGCCCCCGCCCCAGTCCCCGCACAGCGAGGCCACCCCCGACCGGGCCGCGCCGGGATCGCGCCGCCAGGAACCCGAGGTCCTCGACCCGACCCACGCCGACCCGGACGAGTAGCGGGTTCGGCCGACGGGGCGAGGTCCGCCCACGGATGCACCCGCGCCTTCACCCGCCTGAGCGCCTTGAGTGGTGCGACCCGGGCCGTGGGCTGACGGTGATTCACGTCGGGGCCGGGTCACCTCAGCTGACGAAGCACCAGCTGCCCGGTCGTGACGGAAGGAACCTCAGATGCGTTCTGCTCGCATGCTCCTGACCACTGCGGCGGCCTCGGCCGTCCTCGTCCTCGGCGCACCCGGCGCCTACGCGGCGGCCGCCGGCGACTGGGAGCACGACGATTCTTCCTACAGCAAGGAGCACGACAACGGAGGCAAGCACGACGAACCGCGCGGCGGAATGCACACGGGCGGCGGCGCCCTGGCCCTCGTGAACGAGGGCGACTGGGAGGGCGGCGGCTCCAAGGAGGGCTCGGAGACCCACAAGCAGGACGAGGGCGAGAAGTCCTGGGGCGGCGGCGAGCAGGAGAAGCCGCGCGGCGGGATGCACACCGGAGGCGGCGGGCTGGACACGCCGGCCACGACCGCGGGCGGGCTGGCCGTCCTGGCCGTCGCCGCGACCGGTCTGTACGCGGTCCGACGCAGGAAGTCGGCCGACGGAGTGGCGTGAGCCGTGCCGGGCGCGATAGAAGCCGGGCCGCCACCAGGCAAGCGCGTGGCGGCCCGGCTCGCTCCCTCCTCGCCCGCCCACCCTCGCCCTTCCACCGCCCGCCCTGCTGCCGTGCCCAAGTGAGGTGGTCCTCGATGGCAGTCCCCCCTACTCCACCCGCCGACGACACGCAGGTGCCCGCCGGACCGGGATCCCGCCCGGGCATGACGGTGCTGTGCGCCGTGGCCCTCCTGGTCCTGGCGGTGAGCCTGATCGGCGGCAACGACACGTCGGCCGACTCCTCGCGCCCGCCCCTCACCCCGCAGCCCGGCGCGTCGGCCCCGTCGGCCCCGTCGGCCCCGTCCACCGCGGACGACAGCGAGAGGGACCTGCCCCGGTCGAAGCCGGTGCGCCTGCTGATCCCGGAGATCTCCGTCGACGCCCCCTTCACCGACCTCGCCATCGGCAAGAACGGACAACTCGAAGCACCCCCGCCCGACGACACCAACCTCGTCGGCTGGTACGCCAAGGGCGCCTCCCCGGGGGAGACGGGCACCTCGATCATCGCCGGGCACGTGGACACCAAGACGTCCGCGGCCGTCTTCGCCCGGCTCTCCGAACTCGACGAGGGCGACGTGTTCCGCGTGGAGCGGGCCGACGGACGCACGGCGTCCTTCACCGTCGACGGCCTGGAGACCTTCGACAAGGACGACTTCCCCAGCAAGCGCGTGTACGGCGACACCGACCGGGCCGAGGTACGGCTCATCACCTGCGCGGGCGACTACGACCGCAAGGCCAAGGACTACACGGACAACCTCGTGGTCTTCGCCCACCTCACCTGAGAGCGCCTCGTCCGAGCCCCGGGTCACCCGCGCAGTGCACACGGGTCGCGCGCCACCAGGGGCGGGCACAGGATCGAGGCACGCCGGCGTCGCACCACCACTGCCGACGTCATGTTCCACCCCCGCGAAGGACCCGTGCAGGACCCGCGAAGGAGATGTGCGCAGGATGACCACCACGCCCGCCCCTGCTTCCGAACCGCTGACGCGACAGGTGTCGCACCACGTCTCCCAGTCCGTGTTCGACGGCTCCAGACTCCGGGTCGTCCTGCTGGTCGAGGTCTACGACGGAGCCCAGCAGCAGTTCCTCGAGACGTACGAACGTCTGCGCAGCCACGTCGAGTCCGTGCCCGGTCACCTCGGCGAGCAGCTGTGCCAGTCCATCGAGAACCCCTCGCAGTGGCTGATCACCAGCGAGTGGGAGAGCGCCCCGCCGTTCCTGAACTGGGTGAGCAGCGAGGAGCACGTGCGGATGGTGAAGCCGCTGCACAGCTGCGTCCGGGACACCCGGTCGCTCCGCTTCCACGTGGTCCGCGAGACGGGGCACCCGGCGGCGGGCGCCGAGTCCGCCGCCCCGGGCGGGCTCCAGACGTCGCCGCGGATCGGTGACGGAGTCATCCGGCACGCCCTCACCTTCACGGTGAAGCCGGGCAGCGAGGACGTGGTCGCCGGGCTCCTCGCCGACTACGCCTCGCCCGAGCCCCGGGTCGACGACACGACGCGCCTGTGCCGCACCTCCCTGTTCCTGCACGGCAACCGGGTGGTACGGGCCATCGAGGTCCGCGGCGACCTGCTCGCGGCACTGCGGCACGTGGCGGAACAGCCCGAGGTGCGCGCCGTCGAGGAGGCACTCAACCCGTATCTGGAGCAGCACCGGGACCTCGGTGACCCGGAGTCCGCCCGGGTCTTCTACACGCGGGCGGCCCTGCCCGCCGTGCACCACGTGACGGCGGGCGAGGAGGACCCGGCGGCACGTCGGCACGCGCTGTCGTACCCGGCCCGGCCGGGCTGCGGCATGCGGCTGGCCCAGTCGCTGGCCGAGGCCGACGAGGCGGCGGCGGACGACCCGCGCAGCCCGGTCCTGTGCAGCACCATCTTCCAGCGCGACGACGTCGTCGTGCGGCTGGTCGACGTACGGGGTGAGCTCGGCGACGGAGACCCCGCGGTGGCCCTCGGCCTCGCGGACCCCGCCCGGGTGGCCGAGCTGACGACCCTTCTGGACGGCCCCGCAGCCCCGGACGGCCCCGCGCCCGCGGGTGGCGACCTCGCCCGCGCCCTCGACGGAGCCCGCATGGACCTCGTCACCGACCGCCGCGCGCCCGGCGTCTGACCCGGCCGCCCGGCCAGTACGCACCTCGGCCGCCGGCCCGCGCACGTCGCGGACCGGCGGCCGAGGTGCGGCCCGCCCGTCAACTCACTCGGGCACCGTGCAGTCGAACGCGTGCAGGTAGGGGTTGACCGGGCGGATGTCGTCGATGACGAGGCCCGCGTCGGTCAGCCGGCCGACCATGCTGTCGGTGGTGTGCTTCGCACCGCCGACGTTGAGGAGCAGCAGCAGGTCCATGGCGGTGCTGAACCGCATGGAGGGCGAGTCGTCGACGAGGTTCTCGATGACCACGACCCGCGCCCCGGGGCCGCCCGCCGCCATGACGCCCCGCAGGACGCGGGCGGTGCTGTCGTCGTCCCACTCCAGGATGTTCTTGATGACGTAGACGTCGGCCCGGACCGGGATGGCCTCCCGGCAGTCGCCCGGCACGATCCGCACCCGGTCCGCGAGCGAACCGCCCTCGCGCAGCCGGGGGTCGGCGTTCTCCACCACGCGGGGCAGGTCGAGGAGGGTGCCGTGCATCGACGGGTACTTCTCCAGCAGGCTCGCCACCACGTGCCCCTGGCCGCCGCCGATGTCGGCCACCGACGTGCTCGAGGACAGGTCGAGGAGCGCGGCGACGTCCTGGGCCGACTGGCGGCTGGACGTGGTCATGGCGCGGTTGAAGACCTCGGCCGACCGGGGGGCGTCCTCGTTGAGGTAGGTGAAGAACTCCTTGCCGTACAGGCCCTCGACGACGTTGGAGCCGGTGCGGACCGCCTCGTCGAGCAGGGGCCAGGCGTCCCAGGTCCACGGTTCGGTGCACCACAGGGTGATGTAGCGCAGGCTGTGCGGGTCGTCCTCGCGCAGCAGCAGGGACATGTCGGTGTGCGTGAACGTCCCGTCCTTGTGTTCGGCGAAGACGCCGTGGCAGGTCAGGGCGCGCAGCAGCCGGCGCAGCGGCCTCGGCTCGGTCTTCACCGCGGCCGCCAGGTCCTCCACGGCCATCGGTGAGTCGCCGAGCGCGTCGGCGACACCGAGCCGGGCGGCCGCGCGGAGGGCGGCGGCACATGCCGCCCCGAACACGAGCTCCCGCAGTCGCATGGGCGGGGGCGGGGCGGTCTGTGCGGTCATGTGCCGCGTCCTTCCTTCTTCTGCGTTCTTCCGGGTTCCTCGGTCGACTACGGCAGGCCGGTCAGCACAGTCCCGCGGGCTTGGAGGCGCCGCAGGTGTTGCCGGTGAAGGTGTTGCTCTTGGCGGTGTCGCCGGTCGTGGCGTTGACGAGGTCGGCGGGGGAGTTGTCGCGCAGTCGGTTGCCGTTGATCTCGTTCTTCGAGTTGGCGGCGCCCACCATGCTCTTGGCGAGGACGATGCCGCCCGACATCGACGACTTGCCGGAGTTGCCCTCGACCGTGTTGTCGGCGACCAGGACCTTCTCGACGCCGGTCAGGACGATGCCGGAACCCTGGAGGGCCTCCAGCCGGTCGGTCTTCGGGCAGGACTTGTTGTTGCGCACGACGTAGTTGTCGCGCACGACCAGGTCGCCGGCCATGGGCTTGTTCTCGTCGCCGACGACGAAAACGCCCGCGCAGTTGCCGGTGATGCGGTTGTCCGCGACGGCCAGGTTGCGCAGCCGCCGGACGGTGATGCCGATCCGGTTGCCCTCGAGCCGGTTGTGCGCGACCTCGGTGCCCTGGGTGTCCACGGCGCCTTCCTCGGCCTTGATGGTGTTGGCGAGGAAGATGCCCGCGTCGCCGTTGTCGCGGGCGGTGTTGTTCCGGAAGATGCCGTGGATCGACCGCTCCTGGGCGATGCCCCAGACCCCGTTCTTCACGGCCGTGACGTTGCGCACGGTCAGGCCGTCGGTGGCCATGGAGAACAGGCCGGTGCGCTTGAAGCCGGTCACCGTCAGGTTCGCGACGGTGATGCCCTTGACGTTCTCGTCCTTCGTCCCGATCACGCAGATGCCGTTGCCGCCCTCGGCGCAGGTGTTGTCCTCGGCGGCCTTCTCCGTGCCCGGCTTGATGACAGTGCTGCGGCCCATGCCGCGCAGGGTGAGCCCGGGCGTGCTCACCTTGACGCTCTCGTGGTAGGTGCCGGGGGTGAGGAGGACGGTGTCGCCCGGCTCGGCGGCGTCGACCGCCTTCTGGATCGATTCGCCGGGGTGGACCACGTGGGTCATGTGGCCGGCGGACGCCGGAGCCGCACCGAGCCCCGTTCCGATCATCGCTGCGGTGCACACCAGGTACACGACATGGCATTTCTTCATATTCCGCACGTTATGCCCGAAAGATTCCCGCACCGGCCGGATGAGCCATCCGACGGCGTGTCATGAACGGACGGTGAACGCCCGGTTCTTGGGCAGACGGGCGTGAGTGATCTTCATGTCGTCGGCCAGGAAGGAAACACCTCGTGACCGCTCCCGCACGACGCCCCCGCCGAAGGCGCTCCGGGCGCCGCTTCGACCTCCGTGCGACGGCCCTGTTCTTCGGACTCGCCGCCGTCGGCCTGTGTGTCGCGGGGTGGGCCGGGCGGATGGCGTTCGACGTCGCCGAGCGGCGCCCGGCCTGGGCGCTCGTCCTGGTGATCGGCGGAATACTGGCCTGTCTCGTCGGCCGCCGCAGGCGCTCCGGACTCTCCGCTTACGGCCTGGCGCGGCGCACCACGCGCGCACTGGAGGAGGGCACGGCGACGGCCCTTCAAGCCCTGGAGGAGACGCGGACGGCCGTGGGGCCGCGGGAGGGGACGTCCCACGTCCGGGAGCCCGCGACCACGACGGCCGACGACGACCAGCCGCTCGCCGCCGACGAGTTCGAGCAGGCGATAGCCGACCTCTGCCTGCGCGACGGATGCGCCGACGTGGAGGTCGTCGGCGGCGCGGGCGACCTCGGCGCGGACGTGACGGCGGTGACCCCCGACGGCCGGCGCCTGGTCATCCAGTGCAAGTGCTACGCCGACGGCAACAAGGTCGGCTCGGAGGACCTGCAGCGCTTCGGCGGCACCTGTTTCACCGTCCACGACGCCGACGTCGCGGCCGTCGTCACCACCAGCGACTTCACCCGCCCGGCCGTCGAGTACGCCGAACAGAGCGGAATAGTCTGCGTGGACGAGCGTCGGCTGCGGGACTGGAGCGAGGGCGCCGGACCGGCGCCCTGGGCGCTCGCCCCCGCGCGGCCGAGCGGTTTCCCGGCCGCACAGTGGCAACCTGTGCCGCATGGGCAAAACAGCGCTGATCGTCATCGACATGATCAACACCTATGACCACAAGGACGCCGACTCGCTGATTCCCTCGGTGGAATCCGTACTCCCCGCCGTGACCGGTCTGCTGGAGCGGGCGCGACGGCAGGGCGTTCCCGTGATCTACGTCAACGACAACTTCGGCGAGTGGCGCTCGCACCACGGCGAGATCCTCGACCAGGCCCTCGCGGGACCGCACGCCCGCCTCGTCGAGCCGCTGCGGCCCGACGGCTCCTCCCTCTTCGTGGTCAAGGCACGCCACTCCATCTTCTTCGAGACCCCGTTGACGTACCTCCTGTACGAGCAGGGCATCGACCGGCTGGTGCTGTGCGGGCAGGTGACCGAGCAGTGCGTGCTCTACTCCGCGCTCGACGCCCACATCCGCCATCTGCAGGTCATCGTGGCGCGCGACGCGGTCGCCCACATCCACTCCGACCTGGCGGACGCCGCGCTGCGCATGATGGAGCGCAACATGGGCGCCCGGGTGTGCGACAGCGGCGAGTTGTGGACGTGAGACGAGCCGCCGCGCGTCAGCTGCGCAGGGTGCGCACGGGCAGGATCACCTGGGCCGCCGACGCCAGTGTCCGCTCGTCGTTCGCGAAGGCGGCGACCGCCTCGCCGTCGCCCGGCTCCCCGTCGCCCCACGGGCGGGTGGCGAAGATCAGGCAGGCGTACCCGCGCTCGTCGACCGCGCGGCGCCACTGCGCCGTGGGGGCGAACTGGGCGTTGATCCCCGGCATCGTGAGGGCCGCCGCGCCCGGTACCACCAGCAGCGTCACCGGCAGGTTCGGCAGCCGCGCGGCGTCGACGACACCGTCGCCGACGGACAGCCCGGCGTGGCCCAGCAGCCGCTCGACGGCGGCTCCGGTCGCCTCGGGGCCGCCCTCGCCGTCGCCGAGGGAACAGGCGAGGAGGAAGGGGACGTCGCCGTCGGGGGTCTCCCGGCTCCAGGACATGATGACGAGCGTGCCGAGGTCGGCGGTTCGCAGGGGGCGTGTGTCAGTTGAGATCGAGGTCACCGCGAAACCGTAAGGGCGCGCCGTGCGGCACTCGCCCGCCGCTCACTCGACTGGCCGAGCCCTACGCGGTTCTTCACACGAACGAGGGGCGCGCGTCCCTGAACCGCAGGCGAAGGTGCCGAGCGAGTACGGCAGGAGGGCACCGAGCACGGCGCCGCCGAGCCAGCGGGTGATGAAGGCGCCGGAGACCAGGCTCGCGGACGTGCCGAGCCGTCTCAACCGTCCCGTCGACCCGCGGGCGGTGACGGACGGCGGGTGCCGTCGGGTGGTCCGCGTGCCCCGACCGGCGCAACGGGACGGTGACCGGCGAGGCGCCGCGCCGTCACCCGGTGTAACAGTCTCGGTATGATCTGTAGACGAGATGTTCATCGGAGCGCCTCGCGCGCCCGCACGGCCCGGACCGCGGCGGTGGCTCTCCTCGCCGCGGCCGCCCTGGGCGCGACCACCGAGGCGGCGGCCGCGGCCACCGTCTCCCTGCGGACCGACTGGGACGCCATCGCCGCCTGCGAGTCCGGCGGCGACTGGAACGCGAACACCGGCAACGGCTACTACGGCGGTCTGCAGTTCGCACCGTCGAGCTGGGCCGCCGCGGGTGGCCTCGTGTACGCGCCGCGCGCCGACCTCGCCACCCGTGGGGAGCAGATCGCCGTCGCCAAGCGCCTCGCCCGCATCCAGGGCATGTCGGCCTGGGGCTGCGCCTGACGCGTGAGCGGCGCGGACCGGGCGTCAGTCACCCGGACCCGGGTCCGGCCGTACCGGAGTGCGGATGCCGGCCCGGGCCGCCTCCAGCTGGGCCGCGAAGGCGATGCCGAGGAAGAGCGCCACCGCCGTGAGGTTCGCCCACAGCAGCAGCGCGATGAAGGCCGTGAGCGGTCCGTACACCGAGCCGAAGGCTCCGCTGTGACCGACGTACAGCGCCAGCAGCCAGGTCGCCGACACCCACAGCACCAGGTGGACCGCGGAACCGAAGGCCAGCCAGGTGTAGCCGGGCTGGTCGCGCCGGGGCGACCAGCGCAGGATCACCGCCGAGGCGACCCAGGCCAACAGCAGCCCCGCCGGTACCTCCAACGCGGTCCACCACCCGGGAGCGCCGGCCCGGTCGCCGGCGGAGCGGGCCACGGCGTCCCCCACGGCCTCGCCCGCGACGAGCACCAGGAACCCCAGCACCATCGGCAGACCCGCGGTGAGCGCGAGCACCAGCGCCCTGCCGTACTTGCGGAGGGCGGGGCGGTCGCGCTCGATGCCGTAGATGCGGTTGGCGCCCCGCTCGATCTGGCCCATGGCCGAGGCGAGGTTCAGCAGGGCGAACGCCAGCCCCAGCCACAGCGCCAGCGTGCCCCACGCGTCGCTCCCGGCGCTGCGCCGGGTGCCCTCGAACGCCTTCTCCACGACATCGGCGCTGGCCCCCGGCACGATCCGCCCGAGCGTGAGCTCGACGACCCGGCCCACGCCCTCGGTGTGGACCGACGTGGCGAGGCCGACGAGCACGATGGTGAACGGGACCAGTCCGAGGACCACCTGGAAGGCGAGGGCGCGTGCGTTGGTGAATCCGTCCGCGTAGCGGAACCGGGCGAAGGAGTCGGTCAGGAGGCGCAGACCTCCGTACCGGCGCAGGGCGGTCAGGGCTTCGTCGCCGGAGAGTTCCTCTCCGAGCATGTCGCGGGTCTGCGGGACGTGTACGGCGGTTCCCACGGTGCGGCTGCTCCTCGGGTCGGGGCGGGCGAAGGCGCGGACCATCACCCATGCGCATGCCCGTGAACGAGCCGGGCAGCACCCAACGGACGGCCGACGGCGGCCGATCGGGTGGCGGTGTCCGGAGTTGACCGGGGTAACCCGTGGGTGTGCATGTGCCCGGGCCGCCGCCGTCGCCTGTTTCCCCCGGGCGGCGGCTGGGCAGTCCCCTGGCGGGGGAGCCGAGGGGCGGTCCCGGACGTTCCGTACGCCGATACCTCCGGGGCCGCCCTCGCTCACTCCGGTCTCATGAACGGCGCCCCGAGTAGGCCGACCAGCGGCCGTCCCGCCTGGCGACCGTGATGTCCCGGCCGAAGCACGCGGTCAGCAGGGAATCGGTGAGGATCTCGTCCACGGGCCCGCGGGACAGGATCCGGCCCTCGCGCAGGAGCAGGGCGTGGCTGACGGCGGGGAACAGCTCCTCCAGATGGTGGGTCACCGTCACGGTGGCCAGCCGGGGGCGTCCCTGGGCCAGCTGGTGCATGGCCTCGACGAGGTCCTCCCGGGAGGGCAGGTCCAGCGCGTTGAAGGGCTCGTCCAGCAGGAGCAGGGCCGGGTCGGCCATCAGCGCCCTGGCGATGAGGACCCGCGCCCGCTGTCCGCCCGAGCACACGCCGTACGGCCGGTCGGCCAGCTCCTTGACGCCGAGTTCGGTGAGCAGGTCGCGGGCGCGGACGCGGACCTCGTCGTCGTACGTCCGCCACAGGGGCTGCACGGTGCCGCTGTGCCCGGTGAGGACGACCGCGTGGGCGGTGAGGTCCTGCGGCACCCGCTGGGCGGAGTTGACGTGGCCGATGCGGGCCCGCAGCTCACGGACGTCCACCCGGCCGAGCCGGCTGCCGAGGACCTCCACCGTCCCGGTCGTCGGGTGCATCAGCGCGCCCAGCAGCCGCAGCAGGGTGGTCTTGCCGGCGCCGTTGGCTCCCAGCAGGGCCCAGTGCTCTCCCGGCCGGACCGTCCAGTCGACGCCGTCGAGGATGAGCTGGTCGGTGGTGTGGCGGCGGACACCGACGTCCTCGAGCCGGAGGACGGCCGCGTCGTACTCGGTCACGGGGGAGTCGGCTGTCTGCCCTGCCATGGCGGAGCTCCTTCGCGCGGGAGGCCGGTCGTACCCGCCGAAGGGTAGATGCATGCGCCACGCGTCTGCCGGGCCGTCCGGTTGCTGGACGGCCCGGCCCGCTACGGGGTGGGCGGGTCAGACGCCCGCGACCGACTGGATCCAGGAGCGGTACGCCGTCACGTTCGTGTACGCCGTGGTGGTCTGGCGGTCGCTGGTCGAGGCGACGCCGACCTGGACGCCGCCGGCCATCATCGGACCGCCGGAGTCGCCGCCCGCGGTGATGCCGTCACCGGGGCGGGCGCAGATGGCCTGGCCGTAGTAGGCGTCGTAGCAGCCGCGGGTGACGGTCAGGTTGGCGACCTTCAGGTACCGGGACTGGCAGTTGATCTCCGAACCGCACCGGGAGGTGGCGCCCCAGCCGTAGACCTGTACGTTCTGGCCGACGCGCACCGTGCCGGGCCGGCCGAGCCGTGCGTAGGAGGCGGAGACGGAGCGGTCGAGGCGCACCAGCGCGAGGTCCGACGAGGAGTGGGTGACGGTCTGCACGCCGTTCGCCACGGTGCCGCCGGAGCTCTGGTCGAGGCTGCCGATGCGGAAGGAGAGCCCGCCGCCGCTCACGCAGTGCTTGGCGGTCAGTATCCAGGTGGGGGAGATGATGGTGGAGCTGCAGGTCTGGGTGCCGTTGGAGAACAGCCGGGCCGCCCAGGGGGCGTTCTGGGCGTAGCCGCCGCCGATGATCGGCTGGGGGCCGCCCTCACCGGGTTTGGGCTCGGCCGCGGAGGCGTTCGGCGCGAGCGCGACGGCGGACAGAAGTGCGGCCATGAGCGCGGCCAGCAAGGTGGGGACGAGTCTGGTGATGCGCAAGGCTCCTCGATTCCGACGACACGCGTGGGGTCGCGTGTGGTGGGTGGGGGCGCTCAGCATCTCCGGCGGGGAACAGCCGTCACCAATCCCGGCTTCCCATAACGCGCCGTTATGGAAAGGGCCCGGAGCCCGTCGGTTCCGGGCCCTGCGCGTCGCCTCAACCGGCCTTGCGGGCCGCGGAGTTCCGTCGGTCGCGCACGGTCATCAGCAGAGTTCGGGGCCGCACGGTGGCCGCGGCGACGGGCCGTACGGTCTGTCCCGGCGCGAGTTCCAGGCGTACCCGCCGGACGACGGTGGCGACGGCGGTGAGGAGCTCGGTGAGGGCGAACCGGTCGCCGATGCACTTGTGCTTGCCCGCACCGAAGGGCAGGAACGCGTGCGAGGGCCGGGGGCTGTCGTCGTCCTGCCGGCGGTCGGGATCGAACCGCAACGGGTCCGGGAAGAGCGCGGGATCGCGGTGGAGGGCGTGCTGGCAGTAGGCGAGTTCGGTCCCGGCGGGCACGGTCCAGGGACCGAGCCGGGTCTCGGTGACGGTGCGACGGGTGACGAGCCAGCCGGTGTGGTGCAGCCGCAGGGTCTCGTCGACGACCCGTCTCAGGTAGGGGAGCCGGCCCAGGTCGTCGAAGGTCACCGGCCGGTCGCCGAGCACGTCGTCCAGTTCCGCGAGGACCTCGGCCTCGACGTCCGGGTTGCGGGCGAGTTCGTACAGCATCCAGGAGAGCACCGAGGCGGTGGTCTCGGTGCCGGCCACGGCCAGGGTGAGGATCTCGGAGGAGATCTGGTGCCCGGTCAGCGGCCGGCCGGTCTCCTCGTCCGTGGTGCGCAGCAGCAGGGACAGCATGTCGCCGGTGTCGTGGCCCGAGGCCCGCAGGCCGGTGACGGCCCGGTCGATGGTGGCCCGTACGGCGTCCCGCGCCCTGGTGAAGCGGCGGTTGGCGGGCAGCGGCAGCCGCTCGACCCAGTCGGGGAGCATGACGCGGGCGCCGACGCCGTTCATCACGACGGACAGGTCCGCGCGCAGGCGGCGGAAGGCGGTCTCGTCGAGGCTGCCCGAGAACACCGTCTTGGCCAGCATGTTCAGGCTGAGCCCCACCATCGCCTCACGCACGTCCAGGGCCCGGCCGATCGCCCAGCCGTCGACGGCCGCCTCGGTCTCCCCGCGCATGGTGTCGACGTAGCGGGCGATCCGTTCGCGGGCGAAGGCGGGCTGGAGCTGGCGCCGTTTGCGGACGTGGGTCTGTCCGGCGGCGGTGACGACGGAGTCGCCCAGCAGCTGGCCCATCTTCTCGAAGAAGCGGCCCTTGTCGAGGCTCGGACCGAGGTCGGTCAGCATGGTGCGGATGAGGTCGGGGTCCTGGACGACGAGGGTGCGGGTGCCGGGCTGGAGGGTGATCTCGACGACCGGTCCGTAGGAGGTGCGCAGTGCGGCGATGAAGCCGAGGTTGTCGCGCACGAGCTGTATCGCGTGACCCAGGAACGGCAGCGAGCCCGCTGCCCTGGGTATGGGGGGAGGCGCTACGAGCGTCACGGGGGTGTCCCTTCGATTCGATCTCGGGCGCCTCCATGGCTTCCCTGATCGCTCGCGGGATCAATCCCTGAGGGGACGTGGTCCATCCCACGTGCCCGGTCCGCCCGGACGTGGAGTGCGGCGTCAAGTGGCGGGGAAGGTTCCACTTTTGGCCGCTGCCCGGCCGCTTCCTGGCCGCCTCGACGGCTCAGCGCAGCAGCAGCTGCACCAGGGCCACGGTGCCGACCGTCACGACGATGATCCGCAGCGCCAAGGGGCTGAAGCGGCGCCCCACCTTGGCCCCGGCGTACCCGCCGAGGGCCGAGCCGACCGCCAGGAGCGCGACGGCCGTCCAGTCGAAGTCCGCGGCGAAGAGGAAGAAGAGCGCGGCGACGGTGTTGACGACGGCGGAGAGGACGTTCTTGACGCCGTTGAGGCGCTGCAGCGGCTCGTCGAGCAGCATGCCCATCAGGGACAGGTAGATGATCCCCTGCGCGGCGGTGAAGTAGCCGCCGTAGACGCTCGCCAGCGTCAGCCCGGAGAACAGCAGCGGGCCGCCGTCCCGGCGAGGCGAGGCGCCGGTGCGCTCGCGGCGGCGCTGCACCCACCTGCCGATCTGGGGCTGGAGCGCCACCAGTACCAGGGCGAGGCCCACCAGTACCGGCACGATCGTCTCGAACGCGTCCGCGGGCAGGGCGAGCAGCAGCGTGGCGCCCGCCAGGCCGCCGACCAGCGCACCGGCGCTGAGCTTCAGCACGCGCCGGCGCTGGCCGCTCAGTTCTTTCCGGTACCCGATGGCGCCGCTGATGGAGCCGGGGATGAGTCCGAGCGCGTTGGACACCGTCGCGGTGACGGGGGACAGCCCCGTGGCCAGCAGCACCGGGAAGGTGATCAGCGTCCCGGAGCCGACGACGCTGTTGATGGCGCCGGCACCCACGCCCGCCGCGAACACCGCGGCCATCGCCTCGGGCGTCACGGCAGGCCGTCCGGGGCCGGCTGCGCGCGCGGCCGGAAGGTGTCTTGTGCATCTTTCACGGGCCCGACTGTACCCACCGCCGAAGTGACAGGAAGCGGCGGTTCCAACCAGTCCTGGATGAACACTTCTTGACGTAAATTCACCTGATCATGCGGTGATACGATCACCGCGTTTGCGGAGCGGGCGGATGGGTGAAAGACGGCATCCCCGACTTCAGGGACAGCCCGGGCAGCACCCCCGGTGCCGGGCGGTCCACCGGGCCGCCCGCGTGGACGGGAACTCAGCGAACCGGCCTTCAGTCGCCTGAAGAGAGTCTTATGACGGAATACACAGGGAACCCATTGCTCTGGGCCCTTCTCGTCGCCCTCGTCGCCGCCGCCGTGCTCATCGGCCGGCAGCGCGGGGCGGCACGAGCTCTGCGGCAGGAGGTCCAGGGGCTCAAGCAGCACTACACGGAGCTGGAGAACGACTACGGCACGTCCGTGCGGGCGGCTCAGGAGCGGGCCGAGGACGAGACCAAGACCGTGCTGAAATCGGCCATGCGGACCCTGCAGGGCCTCGCCGCCGAACAGCAGCTGGTGCTCTCCCGGCTGCAGACCAAGTACGGGGACTCGGCCCTGCTCCAGGACCTGCTGGAGATCGACCACACCAACTCGCAGTTCGGCCGGCGCGCCCAGTCCATCGCGGTGCTGTGCGACGGCTGGCTCGGCGGCCGCCGCGACACCGCCTCGGTGTACGACGTGGTGCGCAGCGCCCAGGGCCGCATCCGGCACTTCCGCCGGGTGGACATCCTCTCCCAGGTCGACTTCGGCATCACCAGCCGGGCCGTCGAACCCGTCGCCCTGGCCCTCGCCGAGCTGCTCGACAACGCCACCAGCTACTCCAGCCCGGACACCGTCGTCGAGATCAACATCCGTACCGTGCCCAAGGGCATCTGCGTCGTCGTCGACGACGCGGGCGTCGGCATGAGCGACGAGGAGCGCACCCGCGCCGACAAGCTCCTCGCCACCGAACGCGCCTCGGGCGTGGCGGGGCTCGGCAACCCGCCGCAGTTCGGCTTCGCGGTCATCGGCCTGCTCTGCGAGCGCTTCGGCTTCGAGGTGTCGGTGGACTCCTCTTCCCCCTACGGAGGTGTGCGCGCCGTGGTCCTGCTCCCGCACGACCTGCTCACCGCCATGCCGGAGAGGAAGGCACCCGCCCCGGCCGTCCGCAACGCCGCCCGGCCCGAGGCGGACGGCGGACCCGAGGCCGCGCCCGCCCCCTCCGAGACCAGCGACGGCCTGCCCCGGCGGCGCCGCAAGCGCCCGATGGCCATCGTGCCCGGCAGCGCGGCCGGCCCGCGTACCGTCGGCCGTTCCGACGCCGAGCAGGCACAGGTCATGGCCGCTTTCCAACGGGGCACGCAGACCGGCCGCGGCACCGGGCCCCAGGACGCCGACCGGACGCGCAGAACATCTGGTGCAAGCAGAGAAGGACATGAGGACTCGTGAACGACGATCTGTCATGGATGCTCGACAGCGCCCTGGAGATTCCCGGGGCCCTGCACGCGGTCCTGATCTCGGCCGACGGGCTGCTGATGGCCCGGACGCAGGACTTCGACAAGGACGACGCCGACCGGGTCGCGGCCGCGATGAGCGGCGTGCAGTCGCTCAGCCGGACGCTCGCCTTCTTCTGTGAGGACCCCGGCCAGTCCTGGCGCCAGACCCTGGTCGAGTTCGACGGCGGCTGGGTGTTCCTGATCTCCGCCGGTGAGGGTGCCTACCTCGGCGTCTCCGCCTCCCCGGACGTCGACATGGCCGACATCACCTTCCGGATGCAGCAGCTCGTCGCCCAGCTCGGCAAGCGGCTGACGACGCCGCCGCGCGAGAATCTCGGTTCCCGCTCATGACCGGCAACGACGGCTGGGAGCCGGAGGCACCCGAATTAGTGCGGCCGTACGTCATCACCAAGGGCCGCGGCCTGCCCGACGAGGAGCACCTCTCCCTCATCACCCTCGTCACGGCCGCCGACGGGCACGCGCGGCGGCCCCTGCGGCTCTCCCCCGAGGAGCAGAGCCTGCTGGACCTGTGCTCCGCCGGCTACCTGTCGGTCGCCGAGATCGCCGGGCACACCCACTTCCCGCTGGGCGTGGTGCGCATCCTGCTGGCCTCCCTGATGGAGGGCGGCCACCTCATGACCCGTCCGCCGGTGGCCCGCGCCCGCCTGGCCGACAAGGAGATCCTGGAGGAGGTGCTCAATGGGCTCCGCGCCAAGTTTGGATGAGCGGGACTACGTGCGCGGCGGGGCGACCCAGACCGCGGTGAAGATCCTCGTCGTCGGTCACTTCGCGGTGGGCAAGACCACCCTCATCGGCTCCATCTCCGAGATCGAGCCGCTGTCCACCGAGGAGACGATGACGCAGGCCGCCGAGCCGGTCGACGACCTCAAGGGGGTCCAGGGCAAGACCACGACCACGGTCGCCATGGACTTCGGGCGGCTGACCATCAGCGACCGCGTCGTGCTCTACCTGTTCGGCACCCCCGGGCAGCAGCGCTTCGTGCAGATGTGGGAGGACATGGCGCGCGGCGCGCTCGGTGCCCTGGTGCTCGTCGACCCCGAGCGGCTGGCCGACTCCTTCCCGGTCATCGACCTCATCGAGCACTACGGCCTCGACTACGCCATCGCCGTCAACCACTTCGACGGCGCCCCGCCGCGCGACGAGCGGGCCCTGCGCGAGGCACTGGACCTGCTCGACGACACCCCCGTCGTCACCTGCGACGCCCGCGACGAGAAGTCCTCGGCCGCCGCACTGACCACCCTCGTCCGCTACTTGCTGGACCGCACCCGCTAGGAGCTGGGAGCAGACATGAACGCCCACGACACCGCCCCGGTGCCGCCCCCTGGGTGCCCGGCGCACGGCTCCGGCGCCCGAGTGCCCCTGCACGGACCGGAGTTCGCCGCCCACCCCCAGGCGTACTACGAGTACCTGCGCCACTACGGGGCCGCCGCGCCCGTCGAACTGGCCCCGGGCGTCGAGGCCACGCTGGTCACCGACTACGCGGCGGCGCTCCAGCTGCTGCAGGACTCCGGTTCCTTCCGCAAGGACGCGCGCCGCTGGCGGGCCTTCAACGAGGGCAAGGTCGGCCCGGACAGCCCGGTCGCCCCGCTGCTCGCCTACCGGCCCAACTGCATGTTCGCCGACGGAGCCGACCACATCCGGCTGCGGCAGGCGGTCACCGACAGCATGGCGCGGGTGGACACCCGGCGGCTCAGCCGCAGCACCGAGCAGATCTCCGGGTACCTTATTTCCCAGTTCGGCTCCCGCGGCTCCGCCGACCTGCTCGGCGACTACGCCAAGCAGCTCCCGCTGTTCGTGTTCAACGAACTCTTCGGCTGCCCCGCCGACATCGGCGACCGGGTGCTGTTCGGCATCTCCGGCATGTTCGACGGCGTCAACGCCGAGAAGGCCACCGCCGTGCTGTTCCAGGCGGTGGAGGAGCTCGTCGCGCTCAAGCGGAGCAAGCCCGGCGAGGACGTCACCTCCTGGCTGATGCGGCACGAGGCACAGCTCAGCGACGAGGAGATGGTCCACCAGCTCGCGCTGCTGCTGGGCGCGGGCGCCGAGCCGCTGCGCAACCTCATCGGCAACACCCTGCACCGTCTCCTCACCCACGAGCGGTACGCGCGCGAGGGCGGCCTGATCGACGAGGCCCTCGACGACACCCTGTGGGAGAACCCGCCGATGTCGAACTACGCGCCGCACTACCCGGCCGCCGACACGGAACTCGCCGGACAGCGGCTGGAGGCGGGCGACCTGGTCCTGGTCAGCTTCGCGGCCGCCAACACCGGACCGGCCCTCAAGGCCGCGCGCCAGGCCGGCAGCAACCGGGCCCACCTGGCCTGGAGCGCGGGTCCGCACGCCTGCCCGTCCAAGGAACCGGCCCGGCACATCACGGTCACCGCCATCGAGCACCTGTTCAACGAGCTGCCGGACGTCGGACTCGCCGTGCCCGAGGACAGCCTGACGTGGCGTCCGGGCCCCTTCAACCGGGCCCTCGCCACCCTGCCTGCCCGCTTCACCCCGGTGCGCTCGGCACGGGCGGCGGACGCGCAGCCGGGTGCCGGGAGCGCCGAGCGGCAGACGGCGGCGAGCTCCGCCCGTCCGGCCGAACGCGGAGGCATGTGGAGCCAGTTCCTCAACTGGCTCACCAGGTGACATGCGCAACACCCGCCCAACCAGCCCCTTCCGCATGAAGGTTCGACGGCACGGGTAGTGAGCAACGCGGCATTCAAGTTGCTTACGAGTAAAAGGAGGTTTCGTGGAGCACATATCCACGAACGCCGCTTTCCCGCCGCCGAACTCCCCGATACCCGCCTCGCCAGGCGGGTATCTCTCTGTGCGGCCCCGGCGGGGGACGGGCCGATGAGCGCCGCACCGACGGGCGCGGACCTCGCACCGACCCTCGGCGCCCTCACCGGTGGCCAGTTGCGAAGACTCGGCGCGGTCGCCGGTCTCGCCGCGTCCGACGCCGACGCCTACGCCGACGTGCTGACCGACGTCCTGGGCCCGGTGGCCGAGCGGTCCCTGAGCCTGCCGCCGCCCAACCGCACCTTCCTGTCCGACGACCACACCCCGGTGGAGTTCTCCCTCTCGTTCCAGCCGGACGCGGCACCCTCCCTGCGGGTGCTCCTGGAGCCGGGCTGCGGCGCAGACAGCCTGGCTCGTCAGGGCCGCGCGGGGCTGGAGGCGGTCCGGGCGATGGCGCGGCGCTGGAACTTCTCCACCGCCGCGCTCGACGGGCTCCGGGACCTGTTCCTGCCACCGGCCCCGCACGGGCCGCTGGCCCTGTGGATCGCTCTGGAGCTGGAGCCCGGCGGCGTACCGAAGGTCAAGGTCTACCTGAACCCGGCCGCGCGTGGGGCGGAACGTTCCGCCGCGACGGTGCGCGAGGCGCTGGACCGGCTGGGCCACCGGCGGGCCTTCGCGAGTCTGCCCGCCGGCAGCGGCTACCCGTTCCTCGCCCTCGACCTGGGCGACTGGGAGGAACCCCGGGCGAAGGTCTACGTCCGCCACGAGAGCCTCACGGCCGGTCAGGCCGGGCGGCTGTCCCGCATGACGCCGGGGCCCGGCCCCGCGGCCGTCGAGGGCTTCTTCCGCACGGCCGCGGGGATCGGCCCCGACGCGACGGGACTCGGCCGGCGGCCCGGCCTGTCCTGCCACGCCTTCACCGACACAGCCTCCGCACGGCCGAGCGGATTCACCCTGCACATCCCGGTCAGGGACTACGCCCGGCACGACGGTGAGGCCCTGGCGCGGGCATCGAGGGTGCTGCGCCACCACGGCATGGACGACTCCGTACTCGTCCGCGCCCTGGCGGCTCTCACCGAGCGTCGGCCCGAGGACGGGGTGGGCCTGATCGCCTACCTCGCGCTGGCCCATCAGCAGGGCCGCCCGCCGCGGGTGACGGCGTACCTCTCCTCGGAGGCGTACGCGGTCAGGCCGCCGGCCGTGGACGCCTCACGCGAGCCGGTGGCGGTGAGCTGAGCGGACGTCCGGACACACCGCGGGGCTCCCGGTGCGACCCACCGGGAGCCCCGCGGACGGACATGGCGACCGGACGCCGACGACGGCATCCGGGGGGCGGTCACACGGGCAGCGACTCCCGGAACTCCGCCAGGTACGGGCCCACGTCCACCTGGATCGAGGCGCCCTGCGTCCGCCCGTACCGCTGCACGATGGAGGTGAGGTAGGAGTCGATCTCCTCCCGCATCTCCTCAGCCGGGGGCAGTGCGGCGTCCCCGTCGATGATCTGGGCCACCCACCGCGCCTGCGCCTCCACCAGCCGCGTGATGGCGCCCACGGGCCGGACCAGCCCCACGAAGAACAGTCCCGGACGGCCGGCGGGCACGACCCGTCGGTACAGCTCGACCGATCCGTCCGCCGCCACCGGACACCCGGCGGGCAGGAAGGGCCAGGTCATGTGGAAGCCGGTGCAGTAGACGACCGCGTCCGCCGCCTCGGACGTGCCGTCGGTGAAGACGACTTGGGCGCCGTCGAAGGAGTCGATGGCGGGCTTGGGCGTGACCGCGCCGTGCCGGATGCGGCTGAGGATCTCGTCCGAGAGGGTCGTGGCCGAGGAGAAGACCGGGTGGTCGGGCTCGGGCAGGCCGTAGTCCGACAGCTTGCCGCGCGCGACCAGCAGGGCCTGTTCCGCCCACTGGATCCGCTCGGCGAAGGACATCTCGTTGAACCAGGGCGCTTCGGCGATCACGTCGACCGACATGCCGTAAAGCTGCTTGGGCACGATGTGCAGTCCCCGGCGCACCGAGAGGAAGGTCTCTGCGGCGTGCCGGGAGAGGTCCGCGGCGATGTCGACCGCGGACGCGCCCAGCCCGACCACGACGACGCGCCGGCCGGTGAAGTCGTCGCCGGAGCGGTAGTCGAGAGAGTGGAGAATCGTTCCGGCGAAGGACTCGGCCCCCGCGGGAAGAGGATCGGGCAGCGCGGGGTCCGTGTGGTGGCCCGAGGCGACGACAACCTGCTCGAACCGGCGCGTCGTCACGGCGCCCTCGGCGTCCCGGCTGACCACGGTCCACATGCCGTCCGCGTCCTGGCGCACGGACGTCACCTCGGTCCGCAGCTCGACGTGCTCCCGTACGCCGGACCACTCGGCGAAGGACCGCAGATACGCGGCGAACTGACTGTGCCGGGGATAGAGCGGGTACGCCTCGGGCATCGGGAAGTCCGCGTAACCCGTCAGCTGCTTGGCAGTGTTGAGGTGCAGGGACTGGTATCCGGGGCCCCGCTCGCCGGCCTCCGGCTGACGCCAGATGCCGCCGACGTCGTCCGCCTTCTCCAGGCAGACGAAGCCGATGCCCCGCTCCCTCAGGGCATGGGCCACCGCCAGCCCCGACAGACCTGCACCGATCACACACACACGCACGGGATTTCCCCCCAGGACGGACTCGACCTCCCCCGATCATGCACTCACTGCCCATCCGCACCTCGCCGCACACCAGTACGGCAGAGGAACGGACGTGTCCGTCCTCACGTTTCTCCCCGCCGGGCGCTCAGGCCCCGCGCTGATCACTCACCCGGCGGATCTTGCCGAGCGAGCGCTCCAGGGTCTCCGGCTCGACGATCTCCACCTCCACGGTCACGCCCACGCCGTCCTTGACGCCCTGGCCGATCGCCCGCGCGGCGGCCTCGCGCTGCTCGGGACCGGCGCCGGGGCGGGCCTCCACTCGCACGGTCATGTGGTCCATGCGGCCGCGCTCGGTGAGCCGGATCTGGAAGTGCGGCGCGACGCCGGGCGTGCGCAGCACGATCTCCTCGATCTGGGTGGGGAAGACGTTTACCCCACGCAGGATGATCATGTCGTCGCAGCGGCCGGTGACCTTGCTCATCCGGCGGAAGGCCGGCCGCGCGGTGCCCGGCAGCAGCCGGGACAGGTCCCGGGTGCGGTAGCGGATGACCGGCAGCGCCTGCTTGGTGAGGGAGGTGAAGACGATCTCGCCCTCCTCGCCCTCGGCCAGCACCGCGTCCGTGAGCGGGTCCACCACCTCCGGGTAGAAGTGGTCCTCCCACACGTGCAGCCCGTCCTTGGTCTCCACGCATTCCTGAGCGACGCCGGGACCGATCACCTCGGACAGCCCGTATATGTCGACCGCGTGGATGTCCATCCGCTCCTCGATCTCGCGGCGCATCTCCTCGGTCCACGGTTCGGCGCCGAAGATGCCGACCTTCAGGGAGGTGCCGCGCGGATCGACGCCCTGGCGTTCGAACTCGTCGAGCAGGGTGAGCATGTAGGACGGCGTGACCATGATGATCTCGGGCCGGAAGTCCTGGATGATCTGGACCTGCCGGGCCGTCATGCCGCCGGAGGCCGGGATCACCGTGCACCCGGCGCGTTCGGCGCCGTAGTGCGCGCCGAGGCCGCCGGTGAACAGGCCGTAGCCGTAGGAGATGTGCACCTTGTGGCCGGGCCGGCCGCCCGCGGCGCGGATGGAGCGGGCGACGACGTCCGCCCACATGGACAGGTCGTCGTCCGTGTAACCGACGACGGTGGCCCGGCCGGTGGTGCCGCTGGAGGCGTGCACGCGCCGCACCTCGGACATCGGGACGGCGAACATGCCGAAGGGGTAGGTGTCCCGCAGGTCGGCCTTGGTGGTGAAGGGGAACCGGGAGAGGTCCGCCAGGCTGCGGCAGTCGTCGGGCGTGACGCCGGCCGCGTCGAACTTCTTGCGGTACAGCTCGACGTTGTCGTAGGCGTGCCGCAGGGTGGCGCGCAGCCGGTCCAGCTGAAGCTCGGCGAGCTGCTGACGGGACAGTCGCTCGGCGTCGTCCAGGAGGTCGTGGGGGAGGGGTTCGCCCCGGCGCGGTGCCGGGGCCGGCCCGGTCGTCGGCTCGCTGCTCATCGCGACTCCTTCGTCGTCGTACCCTGCGTCTCGCGCGCCGTGGTGTCCCGCACGCTGCGGCTGCGTCCGCGGAACTCGGCGATCACCTCTTCGCCGCGTCGCACGGTCACGTCGTAGACGCCGCTGCGGCCGAACCGGGCGCGTTCCTCGGCCCTCGCCACGAGCACGTCGCCCTCGCGGGCGGGCGTCACGAACACGATGTCGGCACCCGCGGCGACGGTCACGGGGCCGTGGCTGTTGCAGGCGCAGGCGAAGGCCGTGTCGGCGAGCAGGAAGAGGTAGCCGCCGTGGGCGATCCGGTGCCCGTTCACCATCGACGGGGTCACGGCCATCCGGAGGACCGCGGTGCCCTCGCCGTGCTCGACCAGCTCGATGCCCAGCCGCCGGGACGCCTCGTCCGCGGAGAACATCACCTCCGTGGGCGTCTGCTCCATGGCCTGTGACACCTGACCCACCACCTTGTCTCCCGAGTCTCCCGACCGACCATTCGGTTAGCGCGTGGCCCGGCCTAGTAATCCAGCCACGGGGTCGCCCTGTCAAGAGTGTGACCGGCGGGGCTCCGGGGTCTTGCCCGGCGCACGGAAAGGCGTCACACTGATACCGAACGAATGGTCGGTTGGGAAGCTGGTGACGATGACCACGACAGACGCCGCCGAGGCGCCGCCCCCGCAGCCGTTGCAGGAGCACTTCGACGCGACGATCGCGCGCGACCAGCGCGTCGAGCCGCGCGACTGGATGCCCGAGGGCTACCGCAAGACGCTGATCCGGCAGATCGCCCAGCACGCGCACTCGGAGATCATCGGCATGCAGCCGGAGGGTGAGTGGATCACCCGCGCGCCGTCGCTGCGCCGCAAGGCGATCCTGTTCGCCAAGGTCCAGGACGAGGCCGGCCACGGGCTCTACCTGTACTCGGCGGCCGAGACGCTGGGCGCCGACCGCGCGGACCTCACCGAGCGCCTGGTCGACGGACGCCAGAAGTACTCGTCGATCTTCAACTACCCGACGCTGAGCTTCGCCGACGTCGGCGTCATCGGCTGGTTCGTGGACGGCGCCGCGATCTGCAACCAGGTGCCGCTGTGCCGCAGCTCCTACGGGCCGTACGCCCGCGCGATGGTGCGCATCTGCAAGGAGGAGTCCTTCCACCAGCGCCAGGGCTACGAGCTGCTGATGACGATGATGCGCGGCACCGACGCCCAGCGCGCGATGGTCCAGGACGCCGTGGACCGCTGGTGGTGGCCGTCCCTGATGATGTTCGGCCCGCCCGACGACGCCTCGCCCAACTCGGCGCGCTCGATGGCCTGGAAGATCAAGCGGCACAGCAACGACGAACTGCGGCAGCGCTTCGTCGACATGACCGTCCCGCAGGCCGAGAAGCTCGGCGTCACCCTGCCCGACCCTCAGCTGCGCTGGAACGAGGAGCGCGGGCACCACGACTTCGGCACCCCCGACTGGGACGAGCTGATGCGCGTCATCAAGGGTGACGGCCCGTGCAACGAGCAGCGGATGGAGCGGCGGCGGACCGCCCACGAGGAGGGCGCCTGGGTGCGCGAGGCGGCCACCGCCCACGCCGCCAAGCGGGCCGCCCGCGCGGAGAAGGGAGCGGCGGCATGAGCGCCGAGAAGCCGGACAAGCAGGGCTGGCCGCTGTACGAGGTGTTCGTGCGCGGCAAGCGCGGCCTCAACCACGTCCACGTCGGCTCGCTGCACGCCGCCGACGACGCGATGGCCCTCACCCACGCCCGCGACCTCTACACCCGGCGCAACGAGGGCGTGAGCATCTGGGTCGTGCGCTCCGAGCACATCGCCGCCTCCACCCGCGACGAGAAGGACCCGTTCTTCGCCCCCAGCGCCGACAAGGTCTACCGCCACCCGACCTTCTACGACATCCCCGACGACGTCCCGCACATCTAGGAGCAGGGCATGAGTGACGACCACGTCTACCTGACCCTGGCCGAGGGACACGAGGACGACACCCGCTGGGCCTACGGCACCGGCTTCGAGGACCCGCTGCACGGCGTCGACACCACCGTGCCCGAGGGCGTCGACGCCGGTGAACTGGCCGCCGAGTGCGTGGCGCTCGCCGACGACGCCCTGGTGAGCGCCCAGCGGCTCGCCGAGTGGGTCACGCGCGCGCCCGAGCTGGAGGAGGAGGTGGCGCTGGCCAACATCGGCCTCGACCTCCTCGGCCAGGCCCGCCTGCTCTACTCCCGCGCCGGCCAGGTGGACGGCACCGGCCGGGACGAGGACGCCTACGCCTACTTCCGGGACGCCGGCGACTTCCGCAACGTGCGCCTGGCCGAACTGCCCGGCGGCGACTTCGCCTTCGCGATCGTGCGGCTGCTGGTGCTCTCCAGCTGGCGCCTGGCCCACTTCCAGCGGCTGGTGGACCACCCCGACCCGGTCCTCGCCGCGGTCGCCGCCAAGGGCGTCAAGGAACTGGCGTACCACCGGCAGTACGCCGCCGAGTGGGCCGTGCGCCTGGGCGACGGCACCGACGAGTCGCACCGCAGGACGCGCGCGGCGCTGGAGCAGGTCGCCCCGTACGTCGACGAGTTGCACGCGGCCCACGACGTGCGCGAGGAGGTCGCCGACGTGCTGCGGCAGGTCACCGAGACGGCCGGACTGCCCCTGCCCGTGTACCGCCCGCTGCCCGGCTCCGGCCGCGCCGGCGAGCACACCGAGCACCTGGTGCCGCTCCTCACCGAGCTGCAGGGCATCGCCCGCGCCCACCCGGAGGCGACATGGTGACCGCCCTCCTCGACGCCCGCCGCGCCCGGCACATCGCCGAGCAGGTCCCCGACCCCGAGCTGCCCATGCTGACCCTGGCCGACCTCGGCGTGCTGCGGGACGTCGAGGTGACCGGGGAGGGCGCGGTCGTCGCGAGCCTCACCCCCACCTACTCGGGCTGCCCGGCGATGGCCGAGATGCGGGCGGACGTCGCCGCCCGGCTGCGGGCGGCGGGGTACGACCGGGTGGAGATCCGCACCGTCCTCGACCCGCCCTGGACCAGCGACTGGATCACCGAGTCCGGCCGCCGCAAGCTCGCCGAGCACGGCATCGCCCCGCCCGGCGCCGCACCGAGCGGCCCCGTCCCTCTCGTCCTGTCGCCCACCCGGCCCGCGGTGCCCTGCCCCCGGTGCGGCTCGCGGGACACCGAGGAGACCTCCCGCTTCGCCGCCACGTCCTGCAAGGCGCTGTGGCGCTGCCGGGCCTGCCGCGAGCCGTTCGAGCACGTCAAGGAGATCTGATGGCCCCGACCGCCCCCGCCTCGGCGTCCGCCGCCGCACCGGCGGTACGCACGCGACGCCGCCTGGCCTTCCACCGTCTGCGCGTCGCCGCCGTCGAGCGGCTGTGCGCCGACGCGGCGGCCGTGAGCTTCGAGATCCCGGACGGGCTGGCCGAGGAGTTCGCCTTCACGCCCGGCCAGTCGCTCACCCTGCGGCGCGAGGTCGACGGCCGGGACGAGCGCCGCTCGTACTCGATCTGCTCGCCGGCCGGTTCCGTCCCGCGCATCGGCGTCCGGGTGGTCCCCGGCGGCCTGTTCTCGTCGTGGCTGGTGAACGAGGTGCGGCCGGGCGACACCGTGGAGGTGATGGCCCCCACCGGCATCTTCACGCCCGACCTGTCCGCCCCCGGCCACCACGTGCTGGTCGCGGCCGGCTCGGGCGTCACGCCGATGATGTCCATCGCCGAGTCGGTGCTGGCCGCCGACGACCGCTCGACGGTCACCCTCTTCTACGGCAACCGCCGCACCGGCACGGTGATGTTCGCCGACGAACTGGCGGACCTGAAGGACCTGTACCCCACCCGCTTCCACCTCGCCCACGTGCTCTCCCGCGAACCCCGCGAGGCCGAGGTGCTCTCCGGCCGCCTGGACGCCGAGCGGCTGGCGGCGCTCGTCGACTCCCTGGTCGACGTGGAGCGGGCGGACCACTGGTGGCTGTGCGGCCCGCAGGGCATGGTCGCCGACGCCCAGCGGGTCCTGGCCGGCCTCGGCGTCCTGCCGGACCGCGTCCACCGGGAGCTGTTCTTCGCCGAGGACGAGCCCGTGCGGGAGGTCCGCCACGAGGAGGCCGGCCCCGAAGGGCCCGTCAGCGAGGTCGTCATCACCCTGGACGGCCGCTCCACGACCTCCTCCCTGTCCCGCGACCGGACCATCCTCGACGGCGCCCAGCAGACCCGCCCCGACCTGCCGTTCGCCTGCAAGGGCGGCGTCTGCGGCACCTGCCGCGCCCTGGTCACCGACGGCCGGGCCGACATGCGCCGCAACTTCGCCCTGGAGGACGCCGAAGTGGCCGCCGGGTACGTCCTGACCTGCCAGTCGTACCCGGTCTCCGAGAAGCTGACCGTGGACTACGACAGCTGAGGGGCCCGTGGGGTCCGGCGGTCGCGGGAACACTATGAACGCAATGATCGAAGGGGTGGCTCCGGTTCCCGGGCGTTCCTAGCATCGCGGCTCGCAGCGCAACTTCGCGCGCACCACGTACAGGAGCCGCCCGTGACCACCCCCCACGCGCCCGCCCGTATCCCCTGGGCCGCGCCCCGCCGACGCCGCCCGGCGGTCCTGGCCGCCGCCCTCACCGCCGTCCTCCTCGGCACCCTCGGCAACGTGTCCGCCGCCCCCGCACAGACCCCCCGGCCGGGCACGGGCCCGACCGCCGCCGACTGCCCGGCCGAACTGGCGGACAAGGCACGCTGCTACACCGGCCGGGACGCCAACGGCGCCCACTACACGATGGCCGTGCCGGCCCGCTGGAACGGGTCCCTCGTCGTGCACGCCCACGGCGGCCCCGGCCTCGGCGACGCCTCCGACCCCGACCGCAGCACCGACGACCTGGAACGCTGGGCGGTGATGGTCGAGGAGGGGTACGCGTGGGCCGGCTCCGCCTACCGCCGGGGCGGCTACGGAGCCAGGATGGCGGCCGCCGACACCGAGAACGTACGCCGGCTGTTCACCGAGCACTTCGGCCGGCCGGAGCGGACGTACCTGCACGGACAGTCCTGGGGCGGCAACGTCGCCGCCAAGGCCGCCGAGACCTACGGCGGGCGACCGGGCGCCTACGACGGGGTGCTGCTGACCAACGGCGTCCTCGGCGGCGGTTCGCGCGGCTACGACTACCGGGTCGACCTGCGGGTCGTCTACCAGTACTACTGCCGCAACCACCCGCGCCCGAGCGAACCGCGGTACCCGCTGTGGCAGGGGCTGCGCCCGGACTCCACCATGACCACCACGGGGCTGCGCGCCCGTCTCCAGGAGTGCACCGGCTACGCCTCCGCCCCGGCGGACCGCACAGCCCGCCAGCAGCGCAACCTCGACGACATCCTCGCGGTGACCGGCGTCCCGGAGCGCACCCTGGAGTCCCACCTGCGCTTCGCGACCTTCACGTTCCGGGACATCGTCGCGAACCGGCTCGGCGGCCGCAACCCGTTCTCCAACCGGGGCGTGCGGTACTCGGGTTCGCACGACGACAAGGCGCTCAACGCGGGCGTCGCGCGCTTCTCGGCCGACCCCACCGCCCGCCGGGACCTCTCCTACGACAGCGACCTCACCGGCAAGGTCTCCCTCCCGGTCCTCACCCTGCACGCGATCGACGACCCCACGGCCTTCGTGGAGCACGAGGCGGCCTACCGTGCCACCCTCCGGGGCGCGGGCCGGGGCGGGAACCTGGTCCAGACGTTCACCGACGAGCGCGAGCACAGCTCACTGAGCGATGCCGAGTACGCCAACTCCCTCGCGGCGCTGGACGACTGGGCGCGCTCCGGGCGCAAACCGACCCCCCGCTCGGTCGCCGCGTCCTGCGCCGCCTTCGACGCGGAGTACGGCGGCGGCTGCCACTACGAACCCGGGTACCACCCGGCGTCCTACGCATCCCGGGTGCGGCCCCGGCCCGGCGGGCTGGACTGGCCCGCCATGACCGCCGCACAGGAGCGGGCGTGGAGCCGGATCGACGGGGTCGGGATCGCGCCGTAGTGGAGCGGTCGGGGCGAAGGTTCAGCCGGTCTCCGCCAGTACCGCCCGGATGACATGGCGGGCGTTGGCCGCCATCGCGGGGTTGGTCCTCCGGTAGTACGGCAGGGCGATCAGTGCCTGGGAGAGCGTCCGCGCCCGGCCGCGTCGCCAGGTGGCGTCGTCCACGCCCAGCGTCTCGCGGAAGACCTTCCGGGCGGTGGCCGGAAGCAGATTCCACGCCGGGAAGAGGTCACAGGCCGGATCGCCCGCCCCCATGCACCCGAAGTCGATCACCGCGGCCAGTCTGCCCCCGTCGACCAGCAGGTTTCCCGGCATCAGGTCGGCGTGCAGCCAGACCGGCGGCCCGTCCCAGTCCGGCGCCCGCAGTGCGTCCTCCCACACGGCGGCCAGGGCCTCGCAGTCGACGCCCTCCTCGGGCAGGGCGCGCAGCGCGTCGAGGGCGGCCCGGGTCTCCGCGTCGAGCGTGGCGAGCGGGCCGCCGCGATGGGCGCCCGGCGCGCCCGGCAGGCCGACGTCGCGCATGGCGGCGACGAAGCGGGCCAGGTCCCGGGCCAGCGGCTCGGGTGCGGTGAGCGCACCGGCCTCCGGGAGGTCACCGGGCAGCCACCGGTAGACCGACCACGGCCACGGGTAGCCCTCGGCCGGCTCACCGACGCCGAGCACCTCGGGGATTCGGGTGGGCAGCAGGGGCGCGAGGCGGGGCAGCCACTCGCGCTCCGCCGTCACGTCCCCGGCTCCGCCCGCCACCAGCGGCAGTCGTACGACCATGGCGTCGCCCAGCCGGTACATCGCGTTGACCGTGCCGCCGGAGGGGAAGCGCTCGACGGGCAGTCCCCTCCACCGAGGGAACTGCCCGGCGACCAACCGAAGCACGAGACCGGTGTCGAGGGGGTACGCCCCCGGCTGTGTCCGCCCTGAACTCATGGACGTCATCCGACCCCTCGACGCCGGCACCGTCAAACGCTTTCCGGGTGGATCAGACGCCGAACTCCGACGGCGGCACGCCGAGAGCGGTGCAGGCCTCGCGGATCGCGTACTGCTCGGACGGCTCGAAGACCCCGTCGGCACCGGCGATGACCATGCCGGTCTGGATGACGGCCCGGGCCTCCGCGGGCTTCTTCGCGGCCTTGGCGATCACCTGCAGGGCCTCGCTCCTGCCCAGTTCGAAGTTGGCGACGAGCTTGTCCACGTGCTGGTTGAAACGCTGGCGGAGCTGGTCGGCCGGGAAGTTCTGCAGCACCTCGTTGGAGACGATCAGCTCCTCCACGCGCTGCCGCTCCGCCGGCTCCACCTGGCCGTCGGCCGCGGCGACCAGCGCGCACATGGCCATGCTGGCGTCCCGGTAGGCACCGCTCTTGAGCTCGGTCTTGACCGACGCCAGCTGGGACTTGAACAGCCCGATCAGCTGTGCCTTGGAACCGCCCGAGGACGACGACCCCGACCCGCTGCCGACGCCCTGCTGCCCGTACCCCTGCTGTCCGTGTCCCTGCTGCCCGTGTCCGTGACCGCTTGCTCCCCGAGTGCCCTGGGACTGCTGGAAGGTCTTGGCCTGGTCCTTGATCTTGTCCCACATCGCCACTCGTGCCACCTCGGCTTCTGTTGCTGTGTATCCGTCTTGACTCTCACCAGCTTGAACGCCCTTGGGAGCCACGGGGTTCCCGAAAGGCAAAGGCGAGGCAAAGTGTCTCACGGCGGTGGCGCGGTCATCGGGAGATCGACGTCTACCGGCAGGTGTCGATCGCCGCCGGATCGAAGCTGGTCTTCGTCTGGCCCCCCGACAAGATGCCCCAGCTGCTGGAGGGCATCCTGATCGAGGTCGAGGCCACCGCGGTCGTCGACTGAAGCGGTGGGTCGTTTGAGGCTCTGAGCTCGGGACATGCGGATTCTGTGCGCCGTCGGCCGACGGCGCCGACCGTACAAGCGATCGTGTGGAGGCCAGTGATGGCGGAGAGGAACGGCACGGGCGGCGGACCGCTCGACCGTCCGGCGATGCCCCAGGAGGAGGCGGAGATCACCCCGCCCTACCGCTTCCAGCGCCAGCAGCGGCCCGGCCTGGAAGAGCTGATGGAGGTGCGCCCGCGCTACCACGCCCCGAACTACCGGGGCTCCGGAAAGCTCGCCGGGAAGGTCGCGCTGATCACCGGGGGCGACTCCGGCATCGGCCGCGCGGTCGCCGTGCTCTACGCCCGTGAGGGGGCCGATGTCGCGATCGTCCACCTGCCCGAGGAGCAGAGTGACGCCGACGAGGCCCGGGAGGCGGTCGAGAAGGAGGGCCGCACCTGCCTGCTGCTGCCGGGTGACCTCTGCGACCCGGCGTTCTGCGCGGACGTCGTCGAGCGCACCGTGGCGGAACTCGGCGGTCTCAATGTCCTGGTGAGCAACGCCGCCTACCTCAACAGCCAGAACAGCCTGTCCGACCTGACGGCGGAGGACTTCGACCGGGTCTTCAAGACCAACGTCTACGCCTACTTCCACCTGGTCATGGCAGCCCTGCCGCACCTCTCCCACGGTGACGCGGTGATCGCCACCGCCTCCGAGGAGGCGCTCAAGGGCAGCGAGATCATGATGGACTACGCCGCCTCCAAGGCCGCCCTGGTGGTCTTCACCAAGTCCATCGCCCCCCACCTCGCCCAGCGCGGTGTCCGCGCGAACATCGTCTCCCCGGGCCCCACCTGGACGGTGCTCAACCTGTCGGGGCAGCGGTTCACGGACGACTACCTGACCAACCTCGGCAGTTCGGCCCCCATGGGACGCGTCGCCCAGCCGGAGGAGGTGGCGCCCGCTTTCGTGTACCTGGCGTCCGACGCGGACTCCAGTTTCACCGTCGGTGAGGTCATCGCCGTGACGGGCGGCCTGACGGACACCCGCTGAACGCGGGGCCGTCGCGCCCGTCGGTCAACCGTGTACCGCCCGGTCGAGGAGGCCCTGCAGGTACAGGCCGCGCTGTGCGTCGATCGGGGTCGGCGTGCCGGTGCGGACGGCCGTCGCGAAGTCGTGGCGCAGGACGGGCCAGCACTCCTCGTGGTCGATGTCGGCCGTGTCGTAGACCAGCGGGTGCGCGGGGCCGAAGAGCTCGACGCGGGTGAGCGTGCGCGGGACGGCCACCGAGCCGGACAGGGAGGCCTGGCTGACGGCTCCGTTCTCGTGCTCGCAGGTCAGTTCGGCCCAGCGGCGCGGGTCGCCGGTGGCGCGGAGGCCCGTGATGGGGCCGATCGCGGCATCCAGCAGATCGAGCAGGTGGGGGCCGAGGTCGAGCAGAGCACCGTGTTCGAGGCGCCAGCCGGTGGCGAACTCGCCCTGCAGGAAGGCACCGTGGAGGTAGCAGGAGCGGGCCCCGGCCACGTCGACGGCGCGCGCGGCGTCCAGGAAGGCCCGGGTGGCCGGGTGGTAGCGCTTGGTCAGCACGAGCTGGGAGACCACACCGGCTTCCGCGACCGCGTCGGCCACGCGGCGGGCCGAGGCCAGATCGGGCCCGAGCGGCTTCTCCAGCAGCAGGGCCTTGCCCCGCTTCGCCGCCAGCGGTGCCAGCTCGGCCTGGACGGCGGGCGGCACGGCGAAGGCCACGGCCTCGCAGCGGTCCAGCAACTCGTCGAAGTCCGCGGCGACATGGGCGGCGTAGGGCTCGGCGGTCTCGCGGGCGGCCTCCGTACGGCGGGCCCAGACCGCGGCCAGCCGCGTCTCGGGCCCGGCGGCCAGTGTCCGGGCGTGCATGGTGCGGGCCCAGGGACCGGCGCCCACGAGTCCGACCTCGACGGGCCGGCCGGTCCAGGGGGCGGGGGCAGCGCTCACGGTGTTCCTGTCTTCCTGGTGCTTTCGGTGGGTTGGGGAGGGGCGGCGCCGCGCTCACGGCGCGAGGCGGTCGAGGCGGGCGTCGGCACCGGCGGCGGAGTAGAGGTGCTCCACGACCATGGCGGCGGCCCCGATGAGCCCCGCGTGGTCGCCGAGCCGTGAGGTGACGACCTGGAGGTTGGCCGTCGCGCGGGGCATCGCCCGCTGGTACACCAGCTCGCGCACCCCGGTCAGGAACGGCACCCCGGACAGTTCGCCGGCGATCATGAGTACGCCCGGGTTGAGCAGGGTGACGACCGTGACCAGCACCTCGCCCACCCGCCGGCCGGCCTCCCGGGCCAGCCGCACGGCGTCCGGGTGTCCCTCGTTGAGCAGCCGACGGACGTCCCGCCCCGAGGCGGTGTCGAGGCCGAGGGCGGACAGCTCCTTGGCGATGGCCCGCCCACTGGCGACGGCCGCGAGGCAGCCGTGGGAGCCGCACATGCACAGCGCGTCGGACCGGTCGTGCAGACGGATGTGCCCGATGTCGCCGGCCCCGCCGTCGATGCCCCGGTACAGCGTGTCGCCGATGACGACGCCCGCGCCGATGCCCGTGGAGACCTTCAGCAGGACGAAGGACGAACAGTCACGGTGGTTGGCCTGGTGCTCGGCCAGCGCCATCAGGTTGGCGTCGTTGTCCACGAGCACCGGAACGGCGTCGGCCTCCGCGTCCAGGCCCGTCCGCGCCGCGTACGCCTTCCGCAGCCGCTCCCGGATGGGATACCGGTCCCAGCCCGGCATGATGGGCGGCTCGATCACCCGACCGGACTCCCAGTCGACCGGCCCCGGCACGGACAGCCCGATGCCCGCGACGTGGGAGGCCGGGACCCCGGCCGCCGCGATCAGGTCGGGGAACCACTCGGCCAGCCGGTCCAGGACGTGCTCGGGCCCCTCGCCGACGTCCATCGGCCCGGTGTGCTCGGCCAGGATGGTGCCGGCGAGGTCGAGGACGGCGGCGCGGGCGTGCCGGGTCTCCAGGTCGAAGGCGATGACCGAGGCGTGGGACGGATCGAAGGCGATCCGGTGCGACGGCCGGCCGCCCGTGGACTCGCCGGTGGTATGGCGCAGCCACCCGGCCCGGTTGAGCAGGTCGAGGCGCTGACCCACGGTGGACCGGGACAGCCCGGTGGCCTGCTGGAGGTCGGCCCGGGTGTTGGCGCGGCCGCTGCGGATCAGCTCCAGCAGCGCGCCCGCGCTGGCCTGACTCGACGTCATCATGTGTCCCCCAGGGCTCAACTCTTGTCGGCGCCGCTGGTCAGACCCTCGGTCAGGAGTCGTTCGGCGGCGAAGAACAGAAGTACCACGGGGATCGTCAGCACCACGGAACCGGCCATCAGGATCGTCTTCGGTACCTCGATGCCGTTGGAGAGCTGGGCCAGTCCCAGGGAGACCGTCCACTGACCGGGGTCCGCGGCCAGGAACAGCAGCGCGAACAGGAACTCGTTCCACGCGATCATGAAGACGTACAGCCCGGTCGCCATCAGGGAGGGCAGCGCGAGCGGCAGGATCACCTTGCGGACCGTCTGCAGCCGCGAGCAACCGTCCAGCGCGGCGGCCTCCTCGATGGAGGCCGGGATGGTGACGAGGTAGTTCTTCAGCATGTAGATCGACACCGGCACGGTCTGGGCGACGTAGACGACGGCGAGGCCGACGAGGCTGGAGGACAGGCCGATCTTCGCGAAGATGACGAAGAGCGGCACGGCCAGCAGGGTCGCCGGGAACATGTACACGGCCAGGAAGAGCGCGCTGACCTGGCGGTGGCCGAAGAACTTCAGCCGGCTGACGGCATAGGCGCCGGGCACGGCGGCCACCAGGGTCAGCGCCACCGTGCCGAGGGAGACCAGCGCGGAGTTGACCAGGAACTTGAGGAAGCCCTGGCCGCCGTCGTCGGTGGAGCGCAGTACGTCCTGGTAGGTGGAGAGGGTGAAGTCCTTCGCCGAGATCCACAGGGAGCCCGGGTCGAGCAGGAGGGCGTCGATGGGCTTCAGGGACAGCAGCACCATGTAGTAGAAGGGCAGGAGGGTGATCACGGCGAGGAACGCGATGACGATCCACCGCGCGACGCCGAAGAACCGCTCCTCGAACCGGGCCCGGCTCAGCGCCGCCTTCTGGGGCACGTTCTGCGTCACGCTTCCTCCTGGACCTTGTTGCCGAAGAACTTGAAGTAGAGGCCCAGCAGGATCATCAGTACGAGGGCCAGGACGAGCGCCTGGGCGGCCGCGGCCCCCACGTCGTAGCGGGCGGTGAGGAAGTCGTAGACGCGCACCGCGGCCACGTCGGTGCCGGCGCCGCCTCCGGTGAGCAGGTAGACGTCGTCGAACTTGTTGAACGTCATGATGAAGCGCAGCACGCACAGCAGCGCGATCACCGGCATCAGCTGGGGCAGCAGCACGTGCCGGAAGCGCTGGGTGATCGTGGCGCCGTCGACCAGCGCGGCCTCCTCCAGGGTGTCCGGCACCGCCTGCAGCCGGGCCAGTATGAAGAGGAAGGCGAAGGGGAAGTAGCGCCAGCACTCGAAGACGATGACGGTCAGCAGCGCCAGCGGGACGTCGAAGTGCAGACCGAGGAGGTTCACCTCGTACTCGCGGGTCGACAGGAACGCGATCGGGTCGTCCCAGCCGAACAGCCGCCGCCCCCAGTCGTTGACCACGCCGTACTGCGGACTGAGCGCGACCTCCCAGACGAAGGCCACGGCGACGACGGGCGCGACGTACGGCAGCAGCATCGCCGCGCGCAGCACCCCGCGCCCCTTGAACGGCTTGCGCAGCGCGAGCGCGGCGACCAGGCCGAGGACGACGGAGCCGAGCGTGGAGCCCGCCGTGTAGAGCAGGGTGGTCCACAGGCTGGACCAGAAGCCGGCCGAGTCGAAAACCTGCGCGAAGTTGTCCAGGGACCAGTTGCCGAACAGGCCCATGCCCTGGATGTCGACGAGCTTGGCCTTCTGGAAGGCCAGCAGCACGGTCCACGCGATGGGCAGCACCACCACCACGAGGACCACGAGGAAGGTGGGGGAGACGAACGCGAGGCCCGCGCGGTTGGCGCGGCGGCTCGCGGTCATCGGACGGCGGCGGGGTTCGGCGGGCCCGTCCGTGGGCCGGGGGCCGGTGTCCCGGCGCTGCGGTGCGCCGGCTGGGGCTGTAGTCATGAGGGACCTTCGTGACGTGCAGGCGGGCGGCTACTGCAGGGACTTCTTCAGGGCGGCGACCTCTTCGTCGGCGTCGCGTGCCGCCTCGGACGGAGAGCTCTGGCCGCTGGTCATGGCGCCGACGGCCTTCGGCACGGGAAGTTCGCCGTTGGTGGCGCCGACCAGGGCTCCCTCGCCCTGGGTGATGCCCCAGCGGCGCATGTCGCTGACGCCGTCGGCGAGCTGGTCGAGCAGGCTGTCGGGGAAGACCTCGTCGAGGGGCTTGCGGGTGTCGACGCCGATGTCGCTGTCGCGCCAGGCGTCGAGGTAGCGCTCGGGGTCGGCGGCCGTGCCCGTGCGGACCGGGATCTTGCCCTCGGGCGCCATGCCGAACCAGGACTCGTAGCCGGTGCCCATCATGTACTCGATGAACTCGCGGGACGCCGCGGTCTCGGCCGTCTTCGTGGTCACCCACGAGGTGATCTCGCCGAACTGGGCAGGCTCCTTCGCGTCGGGGCCCTTCATCGCGGTGACGATGCCGCTGTTGTCGGCCAGGTACTGCGGGTTCTTCTCGCATTCGGGGCAGCTGGGCAGCGCGTCCTTGCGCAGGCCGGCGAGTTCGTCGAGCAGGAACGACGACCAGATGACCATGGAGGACCGGCCCGCGAAGTACGTCGCGCGGGTGGAGTCCACGGTCTGGGTGCCCGGGGGGCCGTAGACGCGGGCCAGCTGGTCGTAGGTACGGAACGCGGTCTCGCACTGCGGGGACTGGAGAGCCACCTCGTGGCGGTCGTCGACCAGTTGGCAGTCGTTGGCGAGGGCGATGCTCTCGAAGCTCTGGGACGTGAAGGCGTCGCTGGGATCGGTGGCCGCGGAGATGCCGTCGTGACCCTCGGTGGTCAGTGCCTTGGCGGCGGCCAGTGCCTTCGCGTACGTGTCCGGAGCGGGCAGGCCCTTCTGCCCGAACTGGTCCTTGCGGTAGACCAGCAGCTGCAGCCAGGCGTCGGAGGGCACACCGAGGCTGGTGGCACCGTCGGAGGTCAGCTCCAGCGCGTTGGCGTTGAAGGTGTCCCGGCCCAGCTCGTCGACGATCTTCTTCGGAATGTCGGTGTTCAGCAGGCCGTTGCTGTACATCTGCCACACCTGGCCCATGGGGGCGGCGCCGATGACGTCGGGCAGGGTGCCCGACGCCGCCGCCGACATGATGAGCTGCGGCATTTGCTTCTCGTCGACCCCGACGAGTTTCACCTTGACGCCGCTCTTCTTCTCGAACCCGTCGATGACCTTCCGCGTCGCGGCGACGCGGTCGGGCAGGTTCTCCTGCGACCAGACCGTGATCTCACGGTCCGGTTTGCCGGGCCCGATGCTGCCCGCGCAGCCCGAGAGCAGCCCGATTCCCATGGCTGCCGTGACGCCGACCGCGGTCGTCCTCGACCGCAGGGTCCTGATGCGCATTGAGTGTCCTCGTTCCGGCTTACGTCTGCTCGTCACGCATCACAGCATCACTTTTGCTGGTTGACAAGACATAAGTTGCGGATATTGTCGACGCAACGCATCTGCAGCCGCGTCAGCAACCGCATCAGCAACCCCTCCGGAGCCCTCCGTGTCATCCGTGCCATCAGTGGAGCGCGTCGTCCAGTTCACCGGCCCCCGTGAGGTGGAGGTCGCCGAGCACCCCAGGGCCGAACTCCCGCCCGGCCACCTGCGGGTCCGCACCCGATACTCGGGCATCTCGGCCGGCACCGAACTCACCGCCTACCGCGGCACCAACCCGTACCTGACCCGCACCTGGGACCCGCAGGCGAGGCTCTTCCGCGACGGGGCGCCCGGCATCGAATACCCGGTGGCCGGCTGGGGCTACTCCGAGGTCGGCGAGGTCGTCGAGGTCTCCCCGGAACTCGCCGGAACCCCGGATCTCCCCGTCCCCGGCGACCTCGTGTGGGGCATCTGGGGCCACCGCGGCGAGGGCATCGTCCCCGCCGAGCGCATGATCGGGCACACCCTGCCGGACGGCCTGGAACCGCTGGCCGGTGCCTTCGCCCGGGTCGGCGCCATCGCCTACAACGCCGTCCTGGCCGGCGACATCCACCTCGGCGAGGACGTCGCCGTGTTCGGACAGGGCGTCATCGGCCTGCTCACCACGCGCCTCGCCCGGCTCAGCGGCGCCCGCGTCACCGCCGTCGACGCCCTCGACGGCCGCCTGGAGACCGCGAAGCGGTACGGCGCCCAGCACACCCTCAACGCCCGCACCGACGCCGTCGCCGAACGCGTCCGCGAGGCCACCGGCGGCCTCGGCGCCGACCTCGCCATCGAGATCAGCGGCGCCTACCCGGCCCTGCACGAGGCGCTGCGCTCGGTCGCCGCCGGCGGCCGGGTGGTGGCCTCCGGCTTCTACCAGGGCGACGGCATCGGCCTGCGTCTCGGTGACGAGTTCCACCACAACCGGGTCCAGCTGATCTGCTCCCAGATCGGCGGCGTACCCCCGCAGTTGTCGAACCGCTGGACCGTCGAACGCCTCCAGCAGACCTTCCTGCGCCTGGTCGCCGAGGGCCAGGTGGACGTCGACTCGCTGGTGAGTCACGTCGTCCCCGTCGCCGACGCGGCCGACGCCTACGTACTGCTGGACGAGCGGCCCGCCGAGGCGCTGCAGGTCGTCCTGGAATTCTGAGAGTCCCGAAAGGCACCCCCATGCTCAAGACCGCCGTCCAGGAACAGCTCCTGCCCGGGGAGACCCTGCAGGCCAAGTGGGACTTCGCCCAGCAGGCCGGCTACGACGCGATCGAACTGCGCGGCAAGGGCGACCTCCACTTCGCCGCCCGCCTCGACGAGTTGAAGCAGGCCCGCCAGGACGGCGTCGTCATGCCGACCGTCTGCGTCGACATGCCGCACTTCCTCGGCGCCTTCGACGAGGACCTGCGCCGCGACGCCGTCGCCCAGATGAAGTCCCAGCTCACCGTCATCGCCGAGATCGGCGGCACCGGCGCCCAGACGCCCGCCTCGTACGGCATGTTCTCCCGCCGCCTGCCCCCCTTCGAGCCGCCGCGCACCGAGGAGGAGGACCGCGACGTGCTTCTCGCCGGGCTCACCGAACTCGGCGAGCACGCCCGCCGCGAGGGCGTCACCCTCTTCCTGGAGCCGCTCAACCGGTACGAGGACCACATGGTCAACCGGCTCGACCAGGCCGCCGACCTGATCCGCGCCGTCGGCCTGGACTCGGTCCGGATCGGCATCGACAGCTACCACATGAACATCGAGGAGACCGACCCCGCCGCCGCGATCCTCGCCCACGCCGACGTCATCGGCCACGCCCAGGTCTCCGACTCCAACCGCTTCCAGCCCGGCGCCGGACACCTCGACTGGCCCGCCTGGCTCGGCGCCCTGCACACCATCGGCTACGACGGACACCTCGCCCTCGAATGCCGGCTGACCGGCGACCCCGCCGAGGCCGTGCGCTCCGTCCCCGCCTTCCTCAAGAGGTCCGGCGCGTGAAGTCCGCCCCGAACCTCCTGGACCGGCCCGCGCCCGCCGCGCCCGCTGACCTGACCCTGCGGCGCGGCGCGGCGCGGGTCCTCATCGACAACTGGACCGGCGCGTCCACCGTCCCCTCCCGCACCCTCTACCCCCACCAGTGGAGCTGGGACTCCGCCTTCGTCGCCATCGGACTGCGCCACCTCTCGGTGCGCCGCGCCCAGCGGGAACTGGAGTCCCTGCTGGCCGCCCAGTGGGCCGACGGACGCGTCCCGCACATCGTCTTCAACCCCGCGCTGCCCCACGACGCCTACTTCCCGAGCCCCGACTTCTGGCAGTCCTCGTCGGCCGGCCGCGCCGCGGGCGCCCCGTCGGCCGCCGAGACCTCCGGCATCGTCCAGCCGCCCGTGCACGCCCTGGCGGCCTGGCTGGTGCACCTGGCCGACCCGGCGGAGTCGCGCCGCCGCGGCTTCCTCGCCCGCGTCCACCCCCGCCTCGCCGCCTGGCACGACTATCTCCGCACCCGCCGCGACCTCGGTGGCGGCGGCCTCGCGGCCGTCGTCCACCCCTGGGAACCCGGCATGGACAACAGCCCCTGCTGGGACCGCGCCCTGCGGCGCGTCGAACCCATCGACCCCGGCACCTTCCGGCGCGCCGACCTCGACCACGGGCACGCCGCCGACCGGCCCACCGACCTCGACTACGGCCGCTACGTCCGGCTGGCCACCGAGTACCGGAAAGCGGGCTACGACGACCGGGTCGTACGCCACCGGTTCGCCGTGGAGGACCCCTGCTTCAACGCGCTGCTGGTCGTGAGCGAACTCGCCCTGGCCGCCATGGCGCGCGAACTGGGCCTGCCGGGGCAACGGCACACCGAGCGGGCCGCCGAGCTGACCCGGGCACTGACGGACCGACTCTGGGATGAGGAGGCCGGCCTCTTCCGCGTGCGCGATCTGCACACCGACACGCCGGTCGACGAGGGGAGCGTCAGCGGCCTGATCCCGCTCCTCGTGCCGCACCTGCCGCAGGACGTCGTCCGGCGCCTGCACACCACGCTCACCGGCCCGCGCTTCGCCGCCCCGGCCACGAGCCTGGTCCCGAGCTACGACCTGACCGGCCACGCCTTCGACCCCGCCCGGTACTGGCGCGGACCGGCCTGGTTCAACACGGCCTGGCTGATCGAGCGAGGGCTGCGCACCCACGGCCTCCAGCCGGACGCCGAACGCCTGCGCGCCGACTTCCTCGCCCGGGCGGGACGCTCCGGATTCGCCGAGTACGTCGACCCCTCCACCGGGGAGGCCCGCGGCGCCCGGCACTTCTCCTGGACCGCCGCCCTCACCCTCGACCTGCTGAGCGCCGACCCGAAGGAGCCCATGCCGTGACCGCGGCCGCCCCCCGCGTCCAACTGGTGCGCGATGCCACCTTCGTCCGTCTCGGCGCCGACGGGGAGATCAGCGGAAGCGGGGGGCCGGCGCCCGACGGACTGTTCTTCCAGGACGCCCGGCACCTCAGCCGCTGGCACCTCACCGTCGACGGCACCGCCCCCGCCGCCCTGGTGCCCGCCACGCCGGAGACCGATGCCACGGCCACCTGCGTGCTCACCCCCGAGGGCACCCGGGACCACCCGCCCGCCTGCACCGTCTTCCGGCGCCAGAGCGTCACCGCCGGCACCCTCACCGAGCACCTCACTCTGGTCGGCAACCGCCCCGACCCCGTCACCGCCCGCATCGACCTCACCGTCGACGCCGACTTCGCCGACCTCTTCGAACTCCGCGCCGACGACCGCGAGTACGCCAAACCCGGCGCGCAGTACGAGACCGCCGACACTGCCGACGGGCTGCTCATCACCTACCGGCGGGCCGACTGGCGGTCCAGGACCGAACTCACCTGCCGTCCCGCGCCGGACACGGCGGCCCCCGCACCGGCCGGACCCCGGGACACCGCCCGCACACTCACCTGGCACCTGCCGCTCGACGCGCACGGTCGGGCCGAACTGCACCTGACCGTCCGCGCCCACCCGCACGGAAGGCCCGCGCCCGTCCCGGCCACCGCCGAAGGAGGCCCGGACAGGCCGGAATCCGCGACGGACGACCTGTCCCGCACCGTCGAGCGCGGCCTCGCGGACATCGACCTGCTGACCGTCCCGGTCACCGGCGTCGACGGCGAGGAGGTGCGCGTCCCCGCGGCCGGCATCCCGTGGTTCCTCACCCTGTTCGGCCGCGACTCCCTGCTGACGTCGTACTTCCTCCTGCCGTACCGGTCCGGGACCGCGGCCGCCGTCCTCAGCGCCCTCGCCGCCACCCAGGGCGAGCGCCACGACGCCTACAGCGGAGAGCAGCCCGGACGCATCGTCCACGAGACCCGGCACGGCGAACTCGCCCACTTCCGGCAGGTCCCCTACGGCCGGTACTACGGCGCCGTCGACGCCACGCCGCTCTTCCTGGTCCTGCTCCACGCCCACCACGAGACCACCGGTGACCCGTCCCTGGCCCTGCGCCTGGAGCGGCACGCGCGGCGCGCCGTGGACTGGATGCTCACCGACGGCGGCCTCGACGAGCACGGCTACCTCGTCTACACGCCCGACCCGTGCGGTCTGGTCAACCAGAACTGGAAGGACTCCGCGGGCGCCGTCTGCTTCGCCGACGGAACCCAGGCCGAGGGCCCCATCGCCGTCTCGGAGGCGCAGGGCTACGCCTACGACGCACTCGTGCGGACCGCTCGGCTCGCCGACGAGGTCTGGCGGGACGAGCCGTACGCGCGCGGGCTCCGCGACACCGCCGCCCGCCTCCGCGACCGTTTCACGGCGGACTTCTGGATGCCGGAGGCGGACTTCCCGGCCCTCGCCCTGGACGGCACCGGACGCCGGGTCGACGCGCTGGCCTCGGACGCCGGACACCTGCTGTGGTCGGGCATCCTCGACACCGAGCGCTCCCGGCGGGTCGGGCGACGGCTGCTGGAGCCGGACTTCTTCTCCGGCTGGGCGATCCGCACCCTCGCCGCCGGCCAGCGCCCGTACCACCCGCTGTCGTACCACCGGGGCAGCGCCTGGCCGCACGACAACGCGGTCATCGCGCTGGGGCTGGCCCGCCACGGCCTCGCGGCCGAGGTGCGCACCGTCACCGAGGGTTTGGTCGCGGCGGCGGCCCACCACGGCCACCGGCTGCCCGAGGTCCTCGCCGGGTACGACCGCTCGGCGACCGCGGGGCCGGTGCCGTACCCGCACTCCTGCTCGCCGCAGGCCTGGGCGGCCGCGACCCCGCTCGCCCTGCGGACGGCGCTGGCACAGGCCGCCCGCTGACGCGACGGCCCGGCGAGCGTCTCACGGGCCGGTACGGGCCCGGTCCGGCTCCGAACTGCCGGTGTGGTGGCGGCAGTCCGCGTCGTGGCCCGTGCCCAGCGAGGTCCACCACCGCTCGCAGCAGCCGCTCAGGGGCACGCGGGCGGCGGCCGGCCGGGTGCACTCGGGGCCGTGCACGGCGCCGTAGGAGCGCTGCCAGAACGCGCAGCACGGTGCCGGCGCGACGAGGGACTGCCGTGACCGGGGGCGGGCCAGGCGCTCGGCACGCCGCACCCGTACGAGCCGCAGCCGGTGCTCCGTCCGCGCACGGGCGGCGCACCACGCGAACACGGCGGCGGCGTACAGGCCCGGCACGCCGAGCCAGGGATGATGGGTGGCCGCGTATCCGGCGGCGGCGAGCAGCAGGACGGCGGCGGCACGGCACGCGCGGGCGGTGCGCAGGCTCGGCGTCACGGGAACTCCCGTCGGTCGGCGTCGGAGAGGGGCTCGGGACTTCCGTATGCCCCCGGTTCGCCGGTCTACGTGCCCCGGCTGGAACCGGCGGCGCCGCCCTCGGACGCGGTGGCCGCCGGAAAACCCGTTGCGGTCACCCACCGTCAACCCCAACCCTGCACTCATGTCCCCTGCTCCCGTGCGGCCGGCCACCCTCGCCGACGCCCCCGCCATCACCGGCCTGCTCAACGAGATCGACCGGATCGAGATCGGCCGACCCGAGACCGACCAGCACACCGTCGAGGCCGACCTGAAACACCCGGAGACCGACCTGACGCGCGACTCGTGGCTGGCCTTCGACGACGACCGGCTCGTGGCCTACGGCCTGCTGTGGGACGAGTCGGGCGGCGAACGCGTCGACATCGACCACTACGTGCTGCCCGACCACCAGGCGACCGGACTGCGGGTCCTCGCGGCCATGGAGGCCCGTGCCCTGGCCAAGGCGCGGGACAACGGAGCCGAGCGGGCCGTGGTCCACCTCCACCTCAACACCCGGCCCACGACCGACACCGGACTCCTCACCGACCGCGGCTGGAGCGTCGTACGGCGCTACCACGTGCTGCGCCGCGCGGTGGACCCGGCGAGCGACCTCCCGCCCGAGCCGCCGGCCGGAGTGCGGGTGCGGGCCTGCGCCACGGAGGCCGACCGCCGGCGGGTGCACGAGCTGTACCAGCGGGCGTTCGCGGACCACTTCGACTTCCAGCCCCGTGAGTACGCACTGTGGCTCAGCGACATCGACGCCGAGCGCCTGGACTGGTCCCTCGTGTGGATCGCCGAGACCGACGACCTCGGCGACGCCGGGTTCCTGCTGGCCCGCGACGACCGCGAGGCCATGGGCTGGATCCGCGCCATCGGCGTCCTGCGCGAGGCCCGCGGCCGCGGCCTCGGCGGATTCCTGCTGCGGCACGCCTTCGCCCACTTCGCGGCGCGGGGCCGGGACACGGTGGGTCTCGGCGTCGACACCGCCAACGCCACGGGCGCCCCGCGGCTCTACGGCCGAGCCGGCATGTCGGTCCACTACGCGGTCGACACCTGGGAGGCCGTACTCGCCTGAGGCCCGCGTGCCGTGCTAGGACGCGTCCCGCTCCGCGCCCTCATTCCGGCCCGTGGCCCGCTCCTGGGCGTGGTGGCCCAGGGCCGCGCTGCGGCTGGTCGCCAGGTGGTGCAGGACGAGTTCCTGCACCCGTTCGACGTCCCGCTCGGCGATGGCCTGGTACAGGGACTCGTGCTCCAGCGCCACGGCCAGCAGGTCGTCGTGCTGGCCCAGGAGCCAGCGCAGCCGGCTGCGCAGTACGCGTTCGAGTTCGTTGAGCAGTTCGTTGGCGGCCAGCGAGACGACCGTCTCGTGGAAGTCGGCCGCCGCCCGCCGCGCCCGCACCGCGTCACCGGCGCGCGCCGCCTCCAGCTCCGCGTCCACCGTCGCGCGCAGCCTCTCCAGCCCCTCGCGTGTGTGCCGTTGCGCGGCGAGCCGGAAACCCAGGGTCTCCAGGCCCGAACGCACCTCGTCCAGGTCCGCGATGTCGCTGGTGGTGAACTCCCGCACCACCGCCCAGGACCGCGGCCTCGGCGTCACCAGCCCTTCGGACACCAGGGTCTTGAGGGCTTCCCGCACCGGCAGCCGGCTCACCCCGAGCGCCTCGGCCAGCTCCCGTTCGACCAGGCGGCTGCCCGGCCGCCGGGTACCGTCGACGATCTCGTCGCGCAACCGCCGTGTGACCCGCTCGGACTCGGGCGTGAAGCCCCCTGACGCAGCCATCGCCGTCCTTCGTCCGTCTTCCCGTTCCGAGCCACGCCGACCGGGCGGTGCGGTGCGTCGGTCGGGCGGCCCGTCAGAATACCCCGGGACCGGTCGCGGCCCGTGGGGCGGGGGACGGCGCGGGCGGGGTCAGCCGGCCTTCGGGGGCCAGTTGACGATCTGCTTGGGGCGCGGACGGGCGTAGGTGCGCACCTTGGACGTGGACAGGCCCAGCCGGACCAGTGACTCGGCGATCGTCACGGCGGCGGCGACCCCGTCCACCACGGGGACACCGGTCCGCTCCACCACGCGTTCGGCGAGGCCGGCCATGCCGCCGCAACCGAGGCAGATCACCTCGGCCCGGTCGTCCTCGACCGCGCGGGCGGCCTGCTCGGTGATGGCGTCCACGGCCGCCTGCTCGTCCCGCTCCAGGGCGAGCACGGCCAGCCCGCTGGCCCGCACCGAGGCGCACCGGGCGCTCAGGCCCGCCACCTCCAGCCGCTCCTCGATCAGCGGGACCGTCCGGTCCAGGGTGGTGACGACGGAGTACCGGCGGCCCAGGAACTGCGCGGTGCTCGCCGCGGCCTCGGTGATGTCGACGACGGGGACGTCGAGCAGCTCCTGCAGTCCCTCCCGGCCGTGTTCGCCGTATCCGGCCTGGATCACCGCGTCGAAGGGCTCCGGGTGGGCCCGCACGGTCTCCATGACGGCGACCGCGGCCAGGTAGCTCTCGTAGTTGCCCTCGACGGACTCCGCGCCGAAGGAGGGGGTCAACGGGACGATCTCGGTGCCCGGCGAGGCGGCGCCGGCCGCCTGCTTGCCGATCGCGTCGGTGATGGACTGCGTGGTGTTGACGTTGACCACGAGGATGCGCATGGAGGAGGCCTTCTGCTCGAGAGGGGTACGGCGCGCGACGGTGCCGGGACTATTCGGCGGCTACGGCGATGGCCTCGCCGTCCACGTCGCGGACCGGCGCGGAACGGTCGGCGACGGCCGCGTACAGCGTGGCGGCGAGGATCGCCCCGATGAACCAGGAGAAGCCGGCCGCCGCGTGGAACCAGGGCACCAGGGCGACGACGACCGCGATCGCGGCGCTCGGCACGAAGGCGGCGACGGCCCGTGGGTTGTAGCCGCGGCGGTAGTGGTACTCCGCCTCCGTGTCCTCGGTGTAGAGGGCCGGCACGTTCACGCGCGACTGCCGCAGCAGCCAGTAGTCCGCCATGATCACGCCGAACAGGGGGCCGAGCAGCGCGCCGAGCCCGCCGAGGAAGTAGTTGACGACGACCGGGCTGTTGTAGAGGTTCCAGGGTGTGATGACCAGACCCAGCACCGCGCTCACCAGCCCCGCGCGGCGGAAGTCGAGTCGGCGGGGGAAGAGGTCGACCAGGGCGTAGATCGGGGCGACGAAGTTGGCCAGCAGGTTCACCGCCACGGTCAGGGCGATGAGGGCCAGTGAGGCGACGGCGAGCAGGAACATGTTGGGCACGCTGCGCACGATGTCCGTCGGGCTGGTGATGACGCGCCCGTCGAGGCTGAACTGGGCCCCGCTGAGGACCGCCACGATGACGGCGAAGAACAGCATGTTCACCGGGATGCCGATGACGTTCCCGCGGACGATGGAGCCGCGGCTCCTCGCGGACCGGGTGAAGTCGCAGAAGTTCAGCACGAACGTCCCGTAGATCACCACCCACAGCGCGGCGGCCTGAAGCACCTGGAGCCACATCGCGCCGCCGGTGAGCGGATCGTCGACGGACAGCGAGACCGAGCCGTCCGCGCGGACGAACATCCACACCGCGAGGGCGCACATGGTGAGCAGCGTGGTGGGCGCCGCGAACGCCATGTACCGGCGGATCATCTGCATCCCGTAGCTGACGATGACGACCTGCACGGCCCACAGGACGAGGAAGGTGATCCAGCCGAGCGTCGACTGGCCGAGCAGGGAGTTGGTGTCCAGGCGGGCCAGGTCCGGGAACATGGCCACCAGGAGGGTGCTCAGTACGGCCGAGGCCAGGTAAGTCTGGATACCAAACCAGGCGATGGCCACGACCCCTCGGACGGCGGCCGGTATCTTCGCGCCCTTGATGCCGAACGCGATGCGGCTCATGACCGGGAACGGCACGCCCGTCTTGTGCCCCATGAACCCTGACAGGGTCAGCAGCAGGAAGAGCAGGACGGAGGCGAGCGCGAAGGCGGCGAGGATGCCCCACACGTTCAGTCCGAGGGCGAACAGTCCGATGGCGAACGCGTAGTTGCCCAGGCTGTGCACGTCGTTGGCCCAGAGCGTGAAGACGTTGTAGGCGCCCCAGCGGCGCCCTTCCCGCTTCGTCGGGGCCAGGTCGTAGGTGTAGAGGCCGGAGCTGGTGGCGGTGCCGTCGGTCTCGGCGGGCGAGCGGCGGTCTTCCAGGGCAGTCATACGGGACTCCTGGGCTCGGGGAGCGGGGGAGCGGGGGGAGTTGGAGAGTTTGGAGAGTTCCACAAAGCGGAAGCGGCGTTCCGGTGAACAGAACGTAGTTTTCGCCAAACGGCACCGTCAAGGGGTCTGCGCTAAATGGAATACCATTTTTCGCCCTGTTGACAGGGGTGCGGGCCGTCCCTACCGTGACGCCCCGTCATTACATCGATGTAAAGCTGTGGAAAGGACCCCCACGTGCTTCCCAGCCCCTCTCGCCGCCCCCGCGCGCACATCGGCCTGCTGGCCGCCGCCCTCCTCGGGCTCCTCGTCGGCCTGCTGCCCGCGTTCACCGCCCCGGCCGCCGCGGACGACCCCTCGCCCGCCCCACGCACCACCGCGGCCGGCACGTTCCGCAACCCGCTCAACACCGGGCCCGACCCGTTCATGACGCACTGGAACGGGAACTACTACCTCACCGCCACCCAGGGCGACAGCATCCGCATGTGGCGCTCCCCGTCGCTGGCCACCCTGGCGACCGCCGACCCGGTCACCGTGTGGACGGACTCCGACCCGTCCCGCAACCGCAACATCTGGGCGCCGGAGTTCTACCGCTTCGGTGACCGCTGGTACCTGTACTACACGGCCGACGACGGCGTCGACGAGCACCACCGGCTGTACGTCCTGGAGTCGGAGGGCGACGACCCGGCCGGCCCGTACCACTTCAAGGCGAAGCTCGCCCCGCCCAACCACGCGGACGACTTCGCCATCGACGCGGGCATCCTCCAACTCGGTGGCCGCCTCTACCTCGCCTACAGCGGCATCAACCAGTACCAGCACAACGGCATCAACATCGCCCCGATGTCGAACCCGTACACCGTCTCCGGCGACGCCGTCGCCATCGACGCCGCCGGCGGCTGCCCCGAGGTGCGCGAAGGGCCGGAGTTCCTCTACCGAGGCGGGCGGGTCTGGATGACGTACTCCACCTGTGACACGGGCAAGCCCGACTACCAGGTCTGGATGATGTCGATGCCGCTGGACGCCGACCCGCTCGTACCGGGCAACTGGCACCAGCACCAGGGCCCGGTGTTCTCCCGGGCCGACGACCGGGGCGTGTTCGGGCCGGGCCACCACGCCTTCTTCAAGTCGCCGGACGGCACCGAGGACTGGATCGTCTACCACGCGAAGACCACGTCGGTGTACACCTACAGCAACCGCACGACGCGGGCCCAGAAGTTCACCTGGCGGGCCGACGGCAGCCCCGACTTCGGCCGCCCGCTCGCCATGGGCGCCACTCAGGACCTGCCCTCCGGCGACCCCGGGTCCGGCACCTACTGGATCAACGACGACGGCCGTTCCAGCGGCCCCGGCGGCGTCACCTACACCGGCGCCTGGAACTCCGGCACGGGCTGCGCCACGCAGTGCTTCTGGAGCGACGACCACTGGAGCGACCGGGCCGGGGCCACGGCGACCTTCACCTTCACCGGCACCCGCATCGCCCTGCTCTCCGTCAAGGACACCGGCAACGGCTACGCCGGTATCAGCGTCGACGGCGGGCCCGAGCAGCGGGTGGACTTCCACGGCCCGATCCGCGTCGGCGAGGCGGTGCAGTACGTCAGCCCCAGGCTGCCGTACGGCGAGCACACCCTGCGCGTCCGCGTGACGGGGGAGCGCAACTCCCAGTCCGGGGCGTCCTTCGTGAGCGTCGACCGCGCCGAGGTCTACGTGAACTGACGCGTCCGGCGACGGGCCGTCAGCGCCGGTCGTGGCCCTCCGTGCTCTCCCGCAGGACGAGCCGGTGGGCCACGATGCGGTCCTGGGGCGACGGCACGCCGGACTCCGCGCCCTCGCTCACGCCCTCCGGTCCGGTCGCCTCCTCGATGCGGTGCTGGAGCAGCTGCACCGCGACCTTGGCCACCGCCGCCTTGTCGGGCGCCACCGTGCTCAGCGTCGGCACGGAGTACCGCCCGCCCTCCACGTCGTCGAAGCCGATGACCGCGACGTCCTCGGGCACCCTGATCCCGTGCTCGTGCAGGGCGCGCAACGCCCCGAGCGCGAGCTGGTCGTTGAGGCAGAGCAGTGCGTCCGGCCGCGGACCCGCCCCGAGCGCCCGTGCCACCGCCTCGGCACCGTCGGGCATCCGGAACGACTCGACCGGCAGCAGGGCGCCCGGGTCGTAGGCGATGCCCGCCTCGGCCAGGGCCGCACGGTACCCGCGGGTGCGGGCCTGAGCCGTGCCGAGACCCGGGTCGTCGCGCCCGCCCACCGCGAGGACGGTGCGGCGGCCCAGTCCGATCAGGTGGCTCGTGGCCTCGTGCGCGGCCCGCTCGTTGTCGATCGCCACGTGGTCGGCGCCCTCCTCCAGCAGCTCCCCGAGCAGCACGGTGGGCGGGGCGCCGGCGCGGTCGCGCAGGTCGTCGGCGGTCAGGGCGAGCGGGCTCAGGATGATCCCGTCCACGAACGTGGAGCCGAAACCGGCCAGCGCCGCCAGCTCATGGGCGCGGTCCGCCCCGGACTGGTGGATCAGGACGGTCAGGGAGCACTTCTCGGCCTCCCGGACGACGTGCCGGGCCAGCTCCGCGAAGTACGGGATGTCCAGCTCGGGCACGACCAGCGCGATGATGCCGGTGCGGCCCTTGCGCAGGTGACGGCCGGCCAGGTTCACCCGGTAGCCGAGGTGTTCTATGGCCTCCCGCACCACACGTCTGGTCCGGTCGGAGACATGGGCGTAGTCGTTGATGACATTGGACACCGTCTTCTCCGACACGCCCGCGTGACGTGCGACGTCCTTGATCCTGGGCCGTGCCACCGAGACCTCCCTGCCTCCTCGCGCTGCCCGAGTCTATGTCCCGGCAGTCGATCACCCCCAACCCGGGCGCCGCCTCTTTACAGCCAATGTACATCGATGTAAAAACTAGCCACCGCATGAGCGTCCGGCCGTCGAAAGGTCCGTGATGAGTTCCCGTTTGCCTGCCCAGGGGGCGGCCGCGTCCGATCCCGTACGTCGCATCGGCCGCCGTCGGCTGCTGCGTCACACCATGGCCGCGGCGGGAGGCCTGCTCGCCGCCGGCCCGCTGTCCGGCTGCGCCTCACCGGCCTCCGCCTCCGGCGCCTCCGCGCTGAGCGTCTGGGACCTGTTCCAGGGCGGCGACGGCATGCTGATGGACGAGATGATCGAGGCCGTGTCCAAGGGCGCCCAGGGCACCGAGGGCTTCGAGGTGGACCGTACGATCCTCGACTGGGGACCGTCGTACTACACCAAGCTCGCCATGTCCGCCGCCGGCGGTCGGGCCTCCGACGTGGCCGCCATGCACCTGTCCCGGCTCGCGGGGTACGCGCCCGGCGGCCTGGTGGACCCCTTCGACCTGGACCTGCTCGCCGAGTTCGGCGTCACGGCCGAGGACTTCACGCCGGCCGTGTGGTCGCGCACCCGGCACGAGGGGACCGTCTACGCGATCCCGCTGGACGTCCACCCCTTCATCGTGTTCTACGACAAGCAGGCCGCGGAGAAGGCGGGACTGCTGACCTCCTCCGGCGAGCTGGCCCCCATGGGCTCGCCCGAGGCCCTGCTGGAGGCGGGCAGGGCCCTCGCCGAGGCGACCGGGGAGGCGGGCATCCTGTTCGGCCACGTCACCGACACCGCACAGAACTGGCGCCTGTTCGCCGGGCTCTACGCGCAGACCGGCGCCGAGTTCGCCCTGCCGGACGGCGGTCCCCCGAAGATCGACGTGGACGCCGCCGTACGCGTCGTGACCCTCATGACGCGGCTCTTCGACGGGAGGACCAACCCCAACAACCTGGACTACAACGGCGCGCTGGCCGCGTTCACCAGTGGCCGCGGCGGCATGGCGATGCTCGGCGAGTGGGAGCTGCCGACCCTGAAGAAGTCCGACATCGACCTGGGCGCCGCGCCCTTCCCGCAGGTCTTCGACGAGCCGGCCGTCTACACCGACAGCCACAGCTTCGTCCTCCCGCACCAGGACGACCCCGACCCGGACCGGCGGCGCGAGGCCCACCGGTACGTCGCGCAGATACTCAAGCAGAGCCTCACCTGGGCGAGCGCCGGACACATCCCCGCGTACCAGCCCGTCCTCGCGGAGCCGGAGTACGCGGCGCTCGACCCGCAGTCCTCGTACGCGGACGCCGCGAAGGTGGCCGTGCTCGATCCGCCCAACTGGTTCGCCGGTGCCGGTTCGAACTTCCAGAACCGCATGTGCCAGCCGCTCCAGTCGGCGCTGCTGGGCAACACGAGTGCCGAGAAGGCGGTGCGGCAGATGGTCCGCGAGGCGGACACGCTGCTGCGGCAGCCCAACCCGGTGGCCTGACCAGGAGAAGGAGTGACCGACGTGACCACCACCGCACCCCTCGGCACCGAGGAGCAGACCGGCTCGCCCGCCGACCCCGCGGGCGGACGCCGTACCGCCCCGCGCCGCACGCGCTCCGGCAACGGGCTCGTGTTCGTCCTGCCGTTCCTGCTGGTGTTCGGCCTCTTCATGGTGTGGCCGATCGTGCAGGGGCTCTGGATGAGCCTCACCGACAGCTCCCTCGCCCTGCGCGACACGAACTTCGTCGGCTTCGACAACTACACGGAGGCGTTCGGCGATCCGGACGTCTGGAGCAGCCTCGGCAACACCGTCTTCTTCACCGTGGTCTCCAGCGTCCCGCTCGTGCTGGTCGCGCTCGTGATGGCCCTGCTGGTGCACAGCGGACTCGCCGGGCAGTGGGCGTGGCGCCTGTCGTTCTTCGCCCCCTACCTGCTGCCCGTGACCGTCGTCACCATGATCTGGACCTGGCTCTACCAGCCGGAACTGGGCATGGCCAACCAGCTCCTGACCACACTCGGCATGGAACCGGTCGGCTGGCTGTCCGACGAGTCCGTCGCCATGTGGTCCGTCGCGGCCCTCACCGTCTGGTGGACGGTCGGCTTCAACTTCCTCCTGTACCTCGCGGCGCTCCAGTCCCTGCCCACGACCTTCGACGAGGCCGCCGCACTCGACGGGGCCGGAGCCTGGCGCCGCCTGTGGTCCATCACCCTGCCGCAACTGCGCAGGACCACCGGCCTGGTGGCCATGCTCCAGATCCTGGCCTCCCTCAAGGTCTTCGACCAGATCTACATCCTCACCAAGGGCGGACCCAACGGCTCCACCCGCCCCGTCCTCGAGTACGTCTACGACGTCGGCTTCACCGGCTACCGCCTCGGCTACGCCTCCGCCATCTCGTACCTCTTCTTCGCCCTGATCGTCGTCGTCTCGCTCGTGCAGCTCCGCCTCTTCCGCCGGGAGGACTGACCGTGTCCGCAACCGCCACCACTTTCCGAGCCCGGCGCCGTCCACCCAGAGAAGCGGCCGGTTCACCCCTGCTCCTCGGCCACGGCCGACTGCCCCGCGTCCTGGCCGGCACCGCGCTCGTCGTCCTCGCCGCCGTGTGGCTGCTGCCGTTCGTGTGGGCGGTCATCACCTCGGTGCAGAGCGAGGAGGACATCAACACCACCGGGCTGTCCCCGTTCAAGGGGGCCTTCACCCTCGACGCCTACCAGCAGATACTGGAACGCGGGAACGTCACCGTCTGGGCCTTCAACAGCTTCCTGATCTCCGCCCTGGTCACACTGATCACCGTCGCCGTCTCCACCCTGGCCGCGTACGGCTTCTCGCGCGGCACCTTCCGCGGCCGCCGGGCGCTGCTCGGCGTCACCGTCGCCGCCATCATGGTTCCGCCGCAGCTGCTGGTCGTGCCGCTGTTCGACCAGATGACCCTGTTCAACATGGTCGACACCTACGCGGCGGTCATCCTGCCGCAGGTCGTCGCGCCGATCATGGTCTTCATCCTCAAGCGCTTCTTCGACGCCGTCCCCAAGGAACTGGAGGAGGCGGCCCGGATCGACGGCGCCTCCGAGTTCCGGGTGTTCCGGTCGATCGTGCTGCCGCTGTCGCGGCCGATCGTGGCGGCCGTGGCGATCTTCGTCTTCATCGGCGCCTGGAACAACTTCATGTGGCCCTTCATCGTCACCAACGACACCGACCTGATGACCCTCCCGGTGGGCCTGGCCACCGTCAAGGACGCCTACGGCATCCAGTACGCGCAGTCCATGGCCTCCGCGCTGCTCGCGGCACTGCCGCTGATCGTGGTCTTCCTCCTCTTCCAGCGCCGCATCGTCAACTCCGTGGCCACCACCGGCCTCGGCGGCTCCTGACCCTCACCCCGGCTGTACCCACGGGTCCGGCGCGTCCCGCGCCGGCCCACCGATCGACTGGAGCATGTGTGCCCACTCACTCCGCCCCGCGCCCGGAGTACCCGCGTCCGGAGTACCCGCGTCCGCAGTTCGTGCGCCGCGACTGGCTCAACCTGAACGGCGCCTGGCAGTTCGAGACCGACCGAGGCGACAGCGGACTCGAACGCGGCCTCCTGGAGCGCGAACTGACCGGCGAGATCCTGGTCCCCTTCCCGCCCGAGTCCGAGCTGTCCGGCATCGGCGACACCGACTTCCTGGAGGCCGTCTGGTACCGGCGCGTCCTCACCCTGCCCGCGGCTTGGGCCGGGCGCCGGGTGCTGCTGCACTTCGGCGCCGTCGACCACGACACCACCGTGTGGGCCGACGGCAAGGAGGTCGCCCGGCACCGCGGCGGCTTCACGCCCTTCACCGCCGACCTCGGGGACATCGCCGGGGCGGGGGAGGAGGTCGTCATCACCGTCCGCGCCCGCGACCCCAGGTCCGGCCCGCAGGCCCGCGGCAAGCAGGCCGTCCAGTACGCCAACCACGACTGCAACTACACCCGGGTCACCGGCATCTGGCAGACCGTCTGGCTGGAGCCCGTCCCCGACCCGCACCTGCGCCGCCCTCGCATCACCCCCGACCTGGCCGGCTCCGCCTTCCACGTGGAGCTGCCCCTGTCCGGCAACCGGCCCGGCCACCGGGTACGCGCCGTCCTCAGCGACGCCGACGGCGAGGTGAGCCGCGCCGAGGCACGCGCCGACCTGGACCTCGCCCCGCGCCTGCACCTGCCGGTGCCCGATGGCCGGCGCCGCGAGTGGTGCCCCGAGGACCCGCACCTGTACGACCTGCGCCTCGAACTCCTCGACGCCGCCGGACAGGTCGTCGACAGCGCGGAGAGCTACGCCGGTCTGCGCGCCGTCGGCCTGCGCGGCAAGGCCGTCCTCCTCAACGGCCGCCCGGTCTTCCAGCGCCTCGTCCTCGACCAGGGCTGGTACCCGGACGGGCTGATGACCGCCCCCACCGACGAGGCACTGGTGCGGGACATCGAGCTGGCCATGGCGGCCGGCTTCAACGGGGCCCGGCTGCACCAGAAGGTCTTCGAGGAGCGCTTCCTCTACCACGCCGACCGCCTCGGCTACCTGGTCTGGGGCGAGTTCGGCGACTGGGGCTGCGAAACCGGCGGCTCCTCGGGCGACAACCAGCGGCCCGACGCCTCCTACGTCGCCCAGTGGCTGGAGGCCCTCGAACGCGACTACTCGCACCCCTCGATCATCGGCTGGTGCCCGCTCAACGAGACCTACCAGAAGCTCCACGACCGCATCACCACCCTGGACGACGTGGCCCGCGCGATGTTCCTCGCCACCAAGGCCATGGACACCACCCGCCCGGTCATCGACGCCTCCGGCTACGCCCACCGCGTCCCCGAGACCGACATCTACGACGCCCACAACTACGAGCAGGACCCGGCCGCCTTCCGGCAACTCATGTCCGGCCTCGCCAAGGACGCCCCCTTCGTAAACGCCTACGACAACGGCGCCCCCTACTCCCAGCCGTACCGCGGCCAGCCCTACTTCGTCAGCGAGTTCGGCGGCATCTGGTGGGACCCGGAGGCGGCGGCCGACCGGTCCGGCGAGGACCGCACCGTCTCCTGGGGCTACGGCGAACGCGTCCGCAACGAGGAGGAGTTCCACGAGCGGTTCGCCGGACTCACCGAAGTACTCCTGTCGGACCGCGACATGTTCGGCTACTGCTACACGCAGCTGACCGACGTCTTCCAGGAGCAGAACGGCGTCTACCGCTTCGACCGCGGCGCCAAGCTCGACGTCGAGCGCATCCGTGCCGCACAGCTTCGCCCGGCCGCCATCGAGGAGCAGGACCCGTCCTAGGGGGCCCCGGGCCGGAGGCGTACCGCCGCCTCCGGCCCGCGTGCGCGGCGGGTCAGAAGGGACGGTCGCCCTCGATGGCGACGCGTTCCGCGACCCGGCGCTCCGAGCCGTAGTCGCCCACGGCGTAGTGCTGCGTGGCCCGGTTGTCCCAGAAGGCGACGTCGCCGGGCTGCCAGCGGAAGCGGACCTGGTACTCGGGCACGTGCGCCTGCTGGAACAGGAAGCGCAGCAGCCGGTCGCTCTCGTCCCGGTCCATGCCGGTGATGCGGGTGGTGAAGGAGGTGTTGACGAACAGCATGCGCCGCCCGGTCTCCGGGTGCATGCGCACGACGGGGTGCTCCACGGGCGGGAAGAGGTCCTGGTGCGGGGCCAGCCGCTCGGGCCCGTAGAACCTCGCGAAACCGGGGATGAAGTCGTGCACGGCGCGGGCGCCGTCGATGCGGTCCTTCACCTCTTGGGGGAGGTTGTCGTAGGCGGCGGCCATGTCCGCCCACATCGTGTCCCCGCCGAACGGCGGCACCTCGCGCAACTGGAGCACCGCGCCGAGCGCGGGCCGCTCGCGGAAGGTGACGTCGGTGTGCCAGACGTTCTCGTACGTCGGAACGGCGCCGTCGCCCTTGTCGAACCGCACGACGTCGTCGCTGGTACCGGCGGCGAGCAGCGGATTGGTCTCCAGCTCGCCCCAGTTGCCCGCGAACACGCGCTGCTGCCCGGAGGTGAGGTGCTGGGAGCGGAAGAACAGCACCTTCCACTCCAGCAGGGCGCGGTTCAACTCCTCGCGCAGCGCGGGAGTGAGGGGGCGTGACAGGTCGACGCCCCTGAGCTCGGCCCCGATGGTACGGGCCTGCGGAACGACCTCGAAGTGTTCGTAAGGCCGCTCCTCCCACCCCTCGGGCAGTCGGCGCAGCACGCGCCGCCCCTCGTACAGGCCGTCGGCGGGGATACGCGCTTCGCGCAGTTCGACGGTGGGTCCGGCAGACATGACGGTCATGGGAATCCTCCCCATTCATGGTGATACGGGTGCGTGTGGTGATACGGGTACGGGCCATGGCGGCACCACGTCGAGGCGTGATGGCCAGGAAGAAAAGAAGGTGCTCCGTGCTGCTCGCCGGAGAGCGGGACTCAACCCGGGGACGGCCGGTTATCGGCCGGAACGCTCACATCCGGTGCGCTCGGGCACGCGAAGACACTCCGCCGTGGTGCCGAGCCGGTATGTGGTCATGGCACCGATTGTGTGATCTTCACCCGCCGCTGTCAATGGGGCGGTGGTCACGCCGGCAGCGGAGTGAAGGGCCGCAGGGCGTCCCCCTCGGGCTGCACGACCCCGTAACTGCCCTCCGGCACCTTGTTCCAGACGCCCGGCAGGTCACCCAGCGGCTCCGACACGATCAGCCGGGCGTCGTCGGATGCCTCCTGGAGGAACGGCAGCCCGGGGTGCAGCGCCCGCAGGCTCTCCACCCGGCTGCTGTAGTAGAGCGACCGGCTCTGGGCCTGGCTGGAGTAGCGGAAGGCCCACAACCGCAGTCCGTCGGTCACGGCGACCGTCATCTGCAGCGGGAACTCCACATCGTGCTCGTGGCCGATCTCCTCCACCAGCCCCGCCATCCGCGCCACGGCCGTCGGAGGGTCGTCCTCCAGACCGAGGGTGAGTGCCAGGTAGAACATCATCTCCGAGTCCGTCGAGCCCTCGATGTCCAGGAAGAGCCGCGGATCGACGGCCAGGGCGAGGTCCCGGCGCAGCCGGTGGAACTCGGCGATCGCGCCGTTGTGCATCCACATCCAGCGGCCGTGGCGGAAGGGATGGCAATTGGTCTGCTGCACCGCGCTGCCCGTCGAGGCCCGGATGTGCGCGAAGAACAGGGGCGAGCGGACATGGCTCGCGATCTCCCGCAGATTGCGGTTGCTCCACGCCGGACCGATCTCCCGGACGATCGCGGGCGTCGTCATCTCCGGCCCGAACCAGCCCACGCCGAACCCGTCCCCGTTCGTCGTCTCGACACCCATGCGGGCGTGCAGACTCTGGTCGATGAGCGAGTGCTCGGGCTGGTAGAGGAGCGTCTCCAGCAGCACGGGCGTTCCCGAGTAGGCGAGCCATCGGCACATCGTCCGCAGCCTCCCTGGTCTTGGGACGTCAGTCGACCGGCCAGGTGTGGACCGGGGCGTTCAGGTGCATGTAGTCCATGTACTGCCGCGTCATACGGCGCAGTGCCTCGTGGCGGCCGGGACGGGCGGTCGCGTCGATGTGGTGGAACATCTCCTTCTGCCAGACCGCGCCGTTGCGGCCGGTGACGCACCGCTGCTCGATGATGCCCAGCAGCGGCTCCCGCCAGGCCGAGTCCATGCCGGACAGCTCCAGTCCCCGGTGCGCCAGCGGCAGCAGCCGCCGGAGCACGAGCTCGGGCACGGTCACCTCGCCCACGCCCGGCCAGTACAGCCGGGCCTCGATGCCGTGCCGTGCCGCGGTGTGCAGGTTGTCCTCGGCGACCGAGAAGGACATCCGCGACCACACCGGCCGCTCCTCCTCCACCAGGGCGCGGGTGAGCCCGTAGTAGAAGGCGCCGTTGGCGAGGGTGTCGGCGACGGTCGGGCCGGCGGGCAGCACGCGGTTCTCCACGCGCACGTGGGGTTTGTCGTGGGCGACGGCGTAGACGGGACGGTTCCAGCGGTAGATGGTGCCGTTGTGGAGGGTGAGTTCGCCCAGCTCCGGGATGTCTCCCCGGTCCAGGGTCTCCGCCGGGTCCTGCTCGTCGCACAGGGGAAGCAGGGCCGGGAAGTAGCGCAGGTTCTCCTCGAAGAGGTCGAAGACGCTGTTGATCCACCGCTCCCCGAACCAGACCCGGGGCCGCACTCCCTGCGCCTTGATCTCCTGCGGGCGGGTGTCGGTGGCCTGCTCGAACAGCGGGATACGGCTCTCGTGCCACAGCTCCTTGCCGAGCAGGAAGGGCGAGTTGGCCGCGAGGGCGACCTGGACGCCGGCGATGGCCTGGGCCGCGTTCCAGTAGTCGGGGAACTCCTCGGGGGCCACCTGGAGGTGGAACTGGGTGCTGGTGCAGGCGGCCTCCGGCGTGATCGTGTCCGCGTAGGTCCGCAGCCGGTCCACGCCGTCGACCTCGATGTGCAGGTCCTCGCCCCGGGCCGCGAACACCTGGTCGTTGAGCAGCCGGTAGCGCGGGTTCTCCGAGAGGGCGGCCTCGCCGACGTCCGACTGGCGCAGGGTGGGCAGGATGCCGACCATGATCAGGCGCGCGCCGACGGACTCGGCGCGGTCGTCCGCGTGGTTCAGGGCCGCGCGGATCTCGGTCTCCCAGGCGTCGGGGCCGCCCGCCGTCAGCGCGCGCGGCGGGATGTTGATCTCCAGGTTGAACCGGCCCAGCTCGGTGGACCAGGCGGGGTCCGCGATCGCCTCCAGCGCGTCGCTGTTGCGCATCGCGGGCTCGGCCCCGTCGTCGACCAGGTTCAGCTCGATCTCGAGACCCACCTGAGGGCGCTCGGTCTCGAACCGGGACTCGCGCAGCATCTGCGCGAAGGCCTCGAGGCACTCCTGCATCTTGATCCGATACCGGCGGCGGTCCTCGCGGGTGAAGACCAGCGCCGGGACGTCCCGTCCCATCGGCCCTCCCGGTTGCCTCGCTCGGACGCCTCTCCACCCCAGCGTCGCACCACCCGGCGCACCCCACCAGACGGAACGGGAGCGGGGCCCACCGCAACGTGTGCGGTGGGCCCCGTCGGGATCAGTCCTCGTACGGCCGGTCGGCGCTCAGAGCTTGCCGGACTCCCGGATCGTGACCTTCGCGGAGGTACGGCCCGACTGCGAGCCGTAGCCCTCGATCTTGTCGACCACGTCCGTGCCCTCGACGACCTTGCCGAAGACGACGTGCTTGCCGTCCAGCCACGGGGTGACGACCGTGGTGACGAAGAACTGCGAGCCGTTGGTGTTCGGGCCCGCGTTCGCCATGGAGAGCAGGTACGGCTCGGTGTGCTTCAGCTGGAAGTTCTCGTCCGCGAACTTCTCGCCGTAGATGCTCTTGCCGCCGGTGCCGTCGCCCCGGGTGAAGTCACCGCCCTGGAGCATGAACTGCGGGATCACGCGGTGGAACGAGGAGCCCGCGTAGCCGAAGCCGTGCTCGCCGGTGGCCAGCTCGAGGAAGTTCTTCGCGGTCTTGGGGGTGACGTCCTCGAAGAGCTCGAAGACGATACGGCCCTCGTCCTTGCCGTCGATGTCGATGTCGAAGTAAACCTTGGAATTGCTCATCGCACCATTGTGACCCGAGGGCCCCGGTGATGCCGAACCGGCTTCCCGTTCAGCGTGTGGCGAGCAGTTCCAGGGTGTCGATCACGCGGTTCGAGAAGCCCCACTCGTTGTCGTACCAGGCGACCACCTTGACGTGCCGGCCGTCGACGCGGGTGAGCGCCGAGTCGAAGATCGACGAGGCCGGGTTGCCGGTGATGTCCGAGGAGACCAGCGGGTCCTCCGAGTACTCCAGGACCCCGGCGAGCGGCCCCTCGGCGGCACTCCGGTAGGCGGCCAGCACGTCCTCGCGGGTCACGTCGCGGGCGACCGTCGTGTTCAGCTCGACGATGGATCCCACCGGCACCGGCACGCGGATCGAGTCGCCCGACAGCTTGCCGTCGAGGTTCGGCAGCACCAGGCCGATCGCCTTGGCGGCGCCCGTCGTGGTCGGCACGATGTTGACCCCGGCGGCGCGGGCGCGGCGCGGGTCGCGGTGCGGGCCGTCCTGGAGGTTCTGCTCCTGGGTGTACGCGTGCACCGTCGTCATGAAGCCGTGCTCGATGCCGGCCAGCTCGTCGAGTACCGAGGCCAGCGGCGCGAGGGCGTTGGTGGTGCAGGACGCGTTCGAGACGACCGTGTGCGCGGCGGGGTCGTAGGCGTCGGTGTTCACACCGTAGGCGAGGGTGACGTCGGCACCCGCCGAGGGCGCGCCGACCAGGACCTTCTTCGCGCCGGCGGTGAGGTGGGCGCGGGCGGCCTCGGCCGAGGTGAAGCGGCCGGTCGCCTCCAGCACGAGGTCGACGCCCAGCTCGGCCCAGGGCAGCCGGGCCGGCTCGCGCTCGGCGAGCACCCGGATGCGGCGCCCGTCGACGACGAGGGCGTCCCCGTCGACGGTCACCGGACGGCCCAGCCGCCCCGCCGTGGTGTCGAAGGCGAGGAGCCGGGCGAGGGTGGCGGGCTCGGTGAGGTCGTTGACGGCGACGACCTCGAGCTTGGTGTCGCGTTCGAGCAGCGCGCGCAGCACGTTGCGTCCGATGCGTCCGAAGCCGTTGATGCCGATGCGAGTCATGAGAGTGCCCTTCCGGTTCGCCGTGCGGTGCGATTCCAGGTTCGCGCGCGGTGTCCGCCCGGAGCAGCGGCGTGAGTGCCATGGTTCGCAAGGATCACGCCAAGGGACCGCGACTACTCCCCCTGAGTGAAGGTGCGCCGGTACTCGCTCGGGGTGGTGCCCAGGATGCGCTGGAAGTGCAGCCGCAGGTTCGCGCCGGTGCCGAGGCCGACGTCGGCGGCGATCTGCTCGACGCCGCGCTCCGAGCGTTCGAGCAGCTCGCGGGCCATGTCGACGCGGGCGCGCATCACCCACTGCATCGGCGTGTAGCCCGTGTCCTCGACGAAGCGCCGGGAGAAGGTGCGCGCCGACACGGCCGCGTGCCGGGCGAGCGCTTCCAGCGTCAGCGGCTCGTCCAGCCGGCGCAGGGCCCACTCGCGGGTCGCGGCGAACCGCTCGCCCAGCGGCTCGGGCACGCTGCGCGGCACGTACTGCGCCTGACCGCCGCTGCGGTAGGGCGCGGCGACCAGGCGCCTGGCCGCGTGGTTGGAGGCGGCCACCCCGAGGTCGCCGCGCAGGATGTGCAGGCACAGGTCGATGCCGGAGGCGGCACCGGCGGAGGTCAGCACGCTGCCCTCGTCCACGAACAGCACGTTCTCGTCGACCCGGACGCGGGGGTGCTTGCGCGCGAGCGCCCGGGTGTAGTGCCAGTGCGTGGTGGCCCGCCTGCCGTCGAGCAGCCCGGTGGCGGCGAGCGCGAAGGCGCCCGTGGAGATGGCGGCGAGCCGCGCGCCCCGGTCGTGGGCCGCCGTCAGCGCGTCGACGACGGTCCGTGGCGGGTCCTCGACGTCCGGCGCCCGGTAACCGGGGAGGAAGACCACGTCGGCCCACGCCAGCGCGTCCAGGCCGTGGGCGACGTGGTACGAGAGCCCGTCACCGCCGGTCACCAGGCCGGGCGCCGCCCCGCACACCCGTACCTCGTACGGCATGCTCGCGCGCGTCGTGAACACCTGCGCCGGAATGCCGACGTCGAGCGGTTTGGCCCCCTCGAGCACGAGGACGGCGACACGGCGCAGGCGGGAGGACGGCACGGCACGAGCGTACGCGGTGACGCGGCGTCAGCTCAGTCCGAGCACCTCCATGGTGTGCTCCGCCATGCGCCGCTCCCCGAGAGCATTGGGGTGGACGGGGACGAGGCTGTGACCGAACAGCAGCGGTTCGATCCAGCGGGTGCCGGCGGACTGGCAGGCGTCATGGCCCTCGGACACCCCGGAGAAGTCCACGAAGGTCACGCCGGTCTCCTCGGCGGCGCGTTCGACGGCGTCGTTGAGGCTCGCCTGGATGTCCCGCAGGTAGGGCACGTCACCGGCGGCGACCGGCAGCTTCAGGAAGCAGGACGGGTCGGCGGTGGCCGGCATGATCCACGGGTAACCCAGGGCCGCCACCCGGGCGTTCGGCGCCTCGGCGCGGACGGTGCGCAGCGCGGCCTTGAGGGCGGGGTAGGTGCTGGACTCGATCTCGTCCTCGAAGGACGTGCCGTGTCTGTCCTTGCAGGGGCTGCCCTTGCCGCCGCTGAGGATTCCGGCGGTGCCGCAGGCCGTGATGGCGTTGATGAACGTGTTGTTGTCGTTGCCGCCGATGGTCAGGGTCACCAGGTCCGTGTCGGTGCTCAGCGCGTCGACCTGGGGGGCGACGCCGGGGTACTGCGACTGGGTGAAGTGGGAGGTCTGGGCGGCGCCGCAGGTCACGTCCTCCAGGTCGGCGCCCGTCTCGGCGGCGATGACGTGGGGGTAGTTCGCCGTGGAGCGCAGGCAGAGCAGGTTGGTGGGGTCGACGGGCAGGACGCCCGAGCCGGCGCTGTAACTGTCGCCGAGGGCGACGTAGTCCAGGGAGGGCGTGGCGTGGGCGGTGGCGTCGGTGAGACCGAGGGCCAGGGTGCCGACCGCAGCGACTGTCGCGGTCATGACACGGCGAAGGGCATGCTTGGGCATGGACTCTCGCTTCCCGTGAGGGGGTGGGGCGTGGGGTTACCAGTCGGTTCTACTTTTAAGTAATGTGCGGGTGCGCTGACTTGTAGTCAACGTTGTTGACAGAACTTCTTACGGTGAGTCTTCGGCGTGTCTGAGACCGGTTCGGTGGAAATGACATTGCCCCACCGTCGTCACGTGTGATCAGGATGAGTCCATGCCCGCCCCCGCTTCCCCTGTGCGCCCCGCGACACCCGAGGACGTACCCGCCGCCGTGCGGACCCTGGCCCGCGCCTTCGCGGACTACCCCTTCACCCGCCACGTCGTCGCGGCCGACGGCCACCCGGAGCGGGTCCGCCGTTTCCAGGAACTGTTCCTGACCCGGGTCGCCATGGAGTACGGCCGTGCCTGGGTCACCGACGACCGCCGAGCCGTCGCCGCCTGGACGACTCCGGAGCGGGACCCGGGGCCCGCCTTCGCCGAAGTGGGGCCGCTGGTCGGCGACCTCGCGGGCGACCGGGCGGCGGCCCTCGAGTCCGCCGAGCGGGCGCTGGCGCCGCACCGTCCCACCGACCCGGTGTGGTTCCTCGCCACCGTGGGGGTGGACCCGGACGCCCAGGGCGCGGGTCTCGGCACCGCCGTGCTCCGTCCCGGCCTGGAGGCGGCCGAGCGCGCGGGGTTCCCCGCCTTCCTGGAGACGTCGGACGAGGGCAACGTACGGTTCTACGCCCGCCTCGGCTTCGAGGTGACGGCGGAGGTGACCCTTCCGGACGGCGGCCCCCAGACCTGGTGCATGCGTCGGGACCCGGGCCGCTGAGGGGGCAGGGGGCGCCGTGCGGTGTGCCCGGTCCCGCTGTCGGTGCCCGCCGCTATGCTCGCCGAGCCCCGCACCACCCGCCCGACGCCCGGAGCCGACGCTGTGATCCCGACCGAGACCGACCTGGCCGACGCCGTCCACCGCGCCGCCCGCGCCGCCTTCCTGGACCTGTTCCGGGAACACCCCGGCCACCGCTTCTACTACTGCGTGCTGGTCACCTCCGGCGAGGCGTACGGGCCGGCGCTGTCCGCGTGGTCCGAACAGGCCCTCGCCGAGGAGGCGGCCCGGCAGGGCTGCGCGCCGTCGGCCATCAAGTGGTCGTACGCCGACTCCCCGTTCTGCTGCCACGGTGAACGGCACCTGGAGCCGGTGCGGCCGCTCTTCGACGCGCGGGGCGAACTCTTCGACCTGCCCGACGACGAAGTGGACGCGGAGTTCGAGCTGAGACTGCGGGCGATGGAGACGGCCATGGCCCGGCTCGACGCGGAGGGGCTCTTCGGCACGGGCACCGACCGGCACTCCGTTCTCATCAACGTCGAGGTGCCCTCCGAGGCGGGCGACGAAGAGCGGGCGCTGCGCCTGAACCCGCCCGAGGCCCTGACCGACTGGCTGACGGAAGCGGCGGCGCCCGCCGACGTCTGAGGGGCGCCGGCGGCGGCCCGCGCTGTTCTAGAGTTGTCCCGCCAGTGCAGACGACCGTGGACCTGTGAGGTACTCACCAGCCATGCCGACCGAAACGTTTGAGTTCCAGGTAGAGGCGCGTCAGCTGCTGCAGCTGATGATTCACTCCGTCTACTCGAACAAGGACGTGTTCCTGCGCGAGCTCGTCTCCAACGCCTCAGACGCGCTCGACAAGCTCCGCCTCGCCGCCCTGCGGGACGACCTGCCCGACGCCGACGTGTCCGACCTCCACATCGAGCTGGAGGTCGACAAGGAGGCCCGCACCCTCACCGTGCGGGACAACGGCATCGGGATGTCCTACGACGAGGTCACCCGGCTCATCGGCACCATCGCCAACTCGGGCACGGCCAAGTTCCTCGAGGAACTGCGGGAGGCCGAGGACGCCGCCGGGGCCGACGGGCTCATCGGCCAGTTCGGCGTGGGCTTCTACTCCGGCTTCATGGTGGCGGACGAGGTCACCCTGGTGACCCGGCACGCCGGCGAGACCCAGGGCACCCGCTGGACGTCCCGCGGCGAGGGCACCTACACCCTGGAGACGGTCGACGAGGCGCCGCAGGGCACCTCCGTCACCCTCCACCTCAAGCCGGCGGACTCCGAGAACCAGCTCCACGACTACACCTCCACCTGGAAGATCAAGGAGATCGTCAAGCGGTACTCGGACTTCATCACCTGGCCGGTCCGGCTGCTGCCCGGACGGGGCGAGGACGGCGCCGAGTCCGGCGAGGCCGAGACGCTCAACTCGATGAAGGCCCTGTGGGCGCGTCCGCGCGACGAGGTGTCCGACGACGAGTACCACGAGCTGTACAAGCACATCGCGCACGACTGGCGCGAGCCGCTGGAGACGATCCGGCTCCAGGCGGAGGGCACCTTCGAGTACCAGGCCCTGCTCTTCGTGCCCTCGCACGCCCCGCACGACCTGTTCACCCAGGGCTACCAGCGCGGCGTCCAGCTCTACGTGAAGCGCGTCTTCATCATGGACGACTGCGAGGAACTGCTCCCGCCCTACCTGCGCTTCGTCAAGGGCGTCGTCGACGCCCAGGACCTCTCGCTCAACGTCTCCCGCGAGATCCTCCAGCAGGACCGGCACATCCGCATGATCCAGCGCCGCCTGACCAAGAAGGTCCTGGCCACGGTCAAGGACCTGAGGACGTCCGCGCCGGAGCGCTACGCCACGTTCTGGCGGGAGTTCGGCCCGGTCCTCAAGGAGGGGCTGGTCACCGACTCCGAGAACCGGGACGCGATCCTCGCCGCCTCCTCCTTCGCGACCACTCACGACGCCGACGAGCCGACCACGCTCCAGGCCTACGTGGAGCGGATGAAGGACGGCCAGAAGGACATCTGGTTCATGACGGGTGAGTCCCGTCGCGCCATCGAGGACTCCCCGCACATGGAGGCCTTCCGCGCCAAGGGCGTCGAGGTCCTGCTGCTCACCGACGCCGTCGACGAGGTCTGGGTCGACGCGGTGGGGGAGTACGAGGGCAAGGCGCTGCGCTCGGTGGCCAAGGGTGAGATCGACCTCGACGACGACCGGGCGGAGAAGTCCGACGCCGAGAAGGAGCAGCAGGGCGAGGAGTACGCGGACCTGCTCGGCTGGATGACGGAGCACCTGGCCGAGGACGTCAAGGAGGTCCGTCTCTCCTCCCGCCTCACGGTCTCACCGGCCTGTGTCGTCTCCGACGCGAACGAGCTGACGCCCGCCCTGGAGAACATGTACCGGGCGATGGGCCAGGAGGTTCCGCACGCCAAGCGCATCCTCGAACTGAACCCCGAGCACCAGCTGGTGAAGTCGCTGAACCGCGCCTGCACCGAGCAGCAGGACCGGACGGAGCTCACCGAGACCGCCGACCTGCTCCACGCCCTGGCGGTACTCGCCGAGGGCGGCCGGCCCAAGGAGCCGGCCCGGTTCGTGAAGCTGGTGGCGGACCGCCTGGAGCGCACGCTCTAGCCGGTCGTCCGGGGCACTCGGCCGGACCGGGGAAGCAGGCGCGTGCCGCGGCGGGAAGCCGCGCGGCACGCGCCTGTCCGTTTCGCCATCCGCATGGCGAGACGGCGTGGCATACGGAGCCTCCCACTCCGTATATTCGCACGCATGTATGCATCGGCTCCGCTGCTGTGCCTCGCGCTCTTCGCGAACTCGGCGTGGTGCGTCGACGACGGCCTCTGTCGCCGCTGAACCCGCACCGGCGGCGCGACACCCGCGCCGCCGGTCCGCCCAGCCCGCCGCCGTCCCCGTGCACCCCACCGGAGATCTTCCGTGACCACCGCACCCCCGGCCGGGTCCGCCCCGGCCGCGCCGCCGCGCGCGCCCGCGGCCCTGTTCGCCCCCTCTCCCACCTCCTCGGCCCGGCCCGAGGCCCCGCCCCTGCCCCCGGTACGGCGGACGCCGCTCGTGGTGTCCGCCCTGCTCGCCGCCGCCCTCACCGCGTACGTGTGGGCGGCGCACGGCGCCAGGCCGGGCGTCCTCCTCCTGCTCGGCCTCGGCCTGGGCGTCGCCCTCTTCCACTCCCGGTTCGGCTTCACCTCCGCGTGGCGGCAGCTGGTCGCCGTCGGCAACGGCACCGGGCTGCGGGCCCACGCACTGCTGCTCGGCACCACGGCCACCTTGTTCGCGCTGGTCATCGGCACGGAGACCGGGCTGTTCGGAGCCCAGCCGGCTCCCTCCGCCGGGACCATCGGCGTCGGTCTGTTCGCCGGCTCGGCGCTCTTCGCGATCGGCATGCAGCTCGGCGGCGCCTGCGCGTCGGGCACCCTCTTCGCCGTCGGCTCGGGACAGACGTCGATCGTGCTGACCCTCGGCGGGTTCATCGCGGGCGCCACCCTCGCGGCCTGGCAGTTCGACCTGTGGAAGGACCTCCCGGCCTGGGACCCGGTGGTCCTGTCCGACCACATCGGCTGGTTCGGTTCGTGGGCCGTGACCATCGCGGCGCTGCTGCTCGTGGTCCTCGTCTCACGACGCGTCCAGGTCCGCCGCAACCCGCCGCCCCTCGGTTCGGTGCCCTCGGCGCGCGGCGCGGCCGTCCGGGCCCTGCGCGGCTCCTGGCCGCTGGCCGCCGGCGCCCTGGCACTCGCCCTGCTCGGCGCGGGAGTCCTCCTGGTGTCCGGCGGGGCCTGGGGCGTGACGAGCGCCTTCAGTCTCTGGGGTTCGGAGCTGGTGGGCGCGCTCGGCGGCCACCCGGAGAACTGGACGTGGTGGCAGCGGCCCGGCAACTCCGAGATGCTGGCCGGCCCGGTCCTCGCCGACAAGACCAGCCTCACCGACATCGGCATCATGATCGGCGCCGCTCTCGCCGCGGCGCTCGGCGGCACCTGGGCCCTGCACCGGGGCATCGCCTGGCGTACGGCGGTGGCGGCGGTGCTCGGCGGTGTCCTGATGGGCGTCGGCGCGCGACTGGCCGGCGGCTGCAACATCGGGGCCTATCTCGCCGGCATCGCCTCGGGCAGCCTCAGCGGCTGGCTGTGGGCGGCCTTCGCGCTGGCCGGCACCTGGGTCGGCCTCAAGCTGCGTCCCCTGTTCGGCCTGGGCAACCCGAAGCCCGGCGACGGCGTCTGCTGAGTGGGGATGCCCGTGCGGCACAGGGGTCAGGCCTGTGCCGCACGGGCGGCTAGGGGGTGCCCGCGCCCGTGCCCGCGCCAGGGGTGTTCCGGTCCGTGGCGGTGACGCGGGCGATGGCCTCCACGGTGAGCGCCCGGCCGTGCGGCTCCCGCGCGAGCGCGCGGTGCAGCGTCAGGCCCTCGATGAGGGCATCGAGCTGGCGGGCCGTCTCCGGGTCGAAGTGCTTCTCCAGGTGGACGCGGCTGCGGCGCATCCACTCGTGCGTGAGCTCCCGGTAGGCCGGCTGCCGCGCGGCGAGGGTGTACAGCTCCTGCGTGAGCACCAGGTCCCGCTGGCTCTCCTCGGACAGCGAGTGCACGAGGTCGGCCACCGCCGTCCGGGCCTGGTCGCGGTCGGCCGCGGCGCCCAGACGGGCGTCGAACACGGCGACGATGTGGTCGGTGAAACGGCCGAACGCCTCCCGCAGCAGCTGGTCCATGCCGCTGAAGTGGTAGGTCATCGAGCCCAGGGGGACGCCGGCGCGCGCGGCGATCCTCCGGTGGGAGACGCGTGCGATGCCCTCGTCCGCGATCAGGTCGAGCGTGGCGTCGAGGATGCGCTCGCGCCGCCGCGGATCAGTGTGTCCGGTTGCCATGGGAGGAGACTTACACCTTCCGCACCGGCCGGGCTGGGTTGCCGACCGCGATGACGCCCGAGGGGACGTCCTTCGTGACGACCGCGCCGGCGCCGATCACGGAGTCGTCGCCGATCGTCACGCCGGGCAGGACGATGGCGCCGCCGCCCAGCCAGACGTTGTCGCCGATGGTGATGGGCCGGGCCGCCTCCAGCTTGTCGCGCCGGGGCCCGGGCTCCAGGGGGTGGGTGGGCGTGAGGAGCTGGACGTTCGGTCCGATCTGGCAGTCCTCGCCGATCGTGACGGCCGCGACGTCCAGTGCCGTCAGGTTGTAGTTGACGAAGGTGCGCGCACCGATCGTGATGTTGCTGCCGTAGTCGACGTACAGCGGTGGCCGCACCTGGGCATCCGCACCGAGGGAGCCGAGCAGTTCCGCCAGAATCGGCCGTGCGGCCTCGGCGTCCTCCGCGTAGGCGGCCTGGTAGCGGGCGGCCAGCCGCACGGCCTGCTGCTGCCTGCGGGCGATCTCGGGGTCGTCGGCGATGTAGAGGTCGCCCGCCTGCATGCGTTCGAGATTCGAGCGGGGGTCGTCCGCGAAGTGGTCGGTCGGCATGCGCACGATCCTACCCGTCGAAGCGTACGAACGTACACTCTTCGCTCGCTGAGTCGCTGAGTCGCTGAGTCGCTGAGTCGCTGAGTCGCTGAGTCGCCGTACCGCCCGTCTCAGCCTCGGCGGGGTCGCAGCACGCCGGCGAGCAGCAGCACGATGACTCCGGCGAGCGGCACCACAAGCAGCCCCGCCCGCAGGCTCGTCGCGTCGGCGACCAGGCCCACCACCGGCGGGGAGAGCAGGAAGCCCAGCCGCATGAGCCACGAGACGATGGTCAGCCCCGATCCGGGCTTGAGGCCGGGCAGCTCGTCCGCCTCGTGCATCGCCGCCGGCACCAGGGTCGCCACCCCGAACCCCGCCGCGGCGAACCCGAGGATCGTCCCGGGCACCGTGGGCACCGCCAGCGCCAGGCCCATGCCCACGGCGGCGATCAGGGCACCGGAGCGGGCCACCGCGCGCTGCCCGAACCGGTCCGTGAGCCGGTCGCCGATGAGCCGGCCCACGAACTGGGCCCCGACCAGGGCGACGTAGCCGGAGGCGGCCAGCGCCACCGACGCGTGCAGGGAATCGGAGAGGTAGAGCGTCGCCCAGGAGCTGCCCGCGTCCTCGACGAGCGTGCCGGCCGTGGCGATCAGCACGAGCGCGGCGAGCACGTAGCCCGTCCGCGCACCCGGCACCGGAAGCGCGCCCCGTGCCGGCCGGGCGTGGTCCTCCGCCGTGTCCTCCCCGGACGTCGCGTTGTCGGGACCGGGCAGGCAGAACCGCAGGGCGACGCAGGCCGCGACCGCGAACAGCACGGCCGAGAACAGCAAGTGCGGACCCCGGGGGATGTCCAGCGCGATCGCGCCGGCGGCCATGGACCCTCCGGTGACGGCACCGATGGACCAGATGGCGTGGAAGGAGTTGATGATGGAACGTCCGTAACGGCGCTGCACCCGCAGCGCATGGGCGTTCTGCGCCACGTCGGTGACCGCGTCCGCAGCTCCGGCCAGGAGCAGCGCGCCCGCGAACAGCGCCACCGAGCCGCCCAGGCCGGCGGCGAGGATCCCCGCGCCGGTCACCAGGGTGCCGCCGACCGCCACCCGCGCCGAGCCGAACCGGCGGACGAGGGCACCGGCCGCGAGCCCGGCCGCGATGGCGCCCGCCGGGAACGCCGCCACGGCCAGCCCGTAGGCGGCGTTCCCGATGCCGAGGTCCGCCTTGATCTGGGGGTACCTCGGCAGGAGGTTGGCGAACAGGGCCCCGTTGGTGAAGAACAGCACGGCGACGGCCACGCGGGCCCGCCGCTCGCCCAGGGCCGGCCGGCGCAGTACGTCAACAGTCATGCGCCGGAGCCTACAACCGTAAGCGTACGAACGTACACTCGTCCGCCGCCGGCCCCGCGGCCGCATGGTGAGACGGGTCCCGCGGCGGGAATGGCGGGAAGCGGATCTTCGTTGGCACCTGTCATGCCCGCTTCTTCCCCACGGCCCGCGGCACCTCGCATGCCGCTCGCCGTCTACATCCTCGGCCTCTCCGTCTTCGCGCTCGGTACCAGCGAGTTCATGCTCTCCGGTCTGTTGCCGCCCATCGCCGACGACATGGACGTGTCCATCCCGCAGGCCGGGTTGCTGATATCGGCGTTCGCGATCGGCATGGTGGTCGGCGCGCCGCTGCTCGCGGTCGCGACGCTGCGGCTGCCGCGCAAGACCACACTGATCGCGCTGATCTCGGTGTTCGGCCTCGGCCAGGTCGCGGGCGCGCTGGCGACGACGTACGAGGTCCTGTTCGTCTCACGGGTCGTCAGTGCCCTCGCGTGCGCCGGTTTCTGGGCGGTCGGCGCCGCCGTCGCCATCGCGATGGTGCCGAAGACCTCGCGGGCCCGGGCGATGGCCGTGATGATCGGCGGACTGTCGATCGCCAACGTCCTCGGCGTCCCGGCGGGCGCGTTCCTCGGCGAGCACCTCGGCTGGCGGTCCGCGTTCTGGGCGGTGGGCGCGGCGTCCGCCGTCGCGCTCGTCGGGGTGGTGACCTTGATCCCGCGCATCCCGCTGCCCGAGCAGCGGGCCCGGCTGAAGGGCGAGCTGGCGATCTACCGCGACCGCCAGGTCTGGCTGTCCGTCGGCCTGACCGCGCTCGCGGCCGGCGGCGTGTTCTGTGCCTTCTCCTACCTCGCCCCGCTGCTCACCGACGTGGCCGGTCTGGCCGACGGCTGGGTGCCGACCGTGCTGGCGCTGTTCGGTCTCGGCGCGCTGATCGGCACGACGATCGGCGGCCGGGTCGCCGATGCCCACCTGTTTGGCGTGCTGCTCTCCGGCATCGCCGCGTCCACCGTGTTCCTGGCCGCACTGGCGCTGTTCGCGTCGAGCCCCGCCGTCGTGATCGCCCTGTCCCTGCTGCTCGGGGTCTCCGCCTTCTACACGGCGCCGGCCCTCAACGCCCGCATGTTCAACGTCGCGGGTGCCGCGCCCACCCTCGCGGGCGCGACGACGACCGCGGCGTTCAACCTGGGCAACACCGGCGGCCCCTGGCTCGGCGGCACGGTGATCGACGCGGGTCTCGGCTACGCCGCCACCGCCTGGGCGGGAGCCGGGATGACCCTGGCCGCGATCGTCCTCGTCGCGGTGTCGCTGCGGTTGCACAGCCGGTCCCGGATCGTGATGGGAGCCATGGCCGCCGAGCCCGCGGGCGTGGAGTCCGGCCGGCCGGTCTGACCTTGCGCGCGGGTGGGCGAGCGTCACGCGGCGGTGCCGGCACGAGTTGCGGCGGATTGCGGTCACCACTTGCGGCGCATAGCGGTCACCACCTGACCGCTGTCCCTGCCACGGTGGGAACCGCCGGACCGGGCAGTGCCCGCTGCCGGACCCCACCGAGGAAGACAGGACGCAAACAGTGAGCCGCCACCTCCATGTTCTCGACGCCCGCGCGCTGAACCGCGCCACACTGGCCCGGCAACTGCTGCTCGACCGGGCCGACCTCCCGGTACCGGACGCCGTCGCACACCTCGGTGGCGTGCAGGCACAGGAGCCGCAGGAACCGTTCGTCGGGCTCTGGTCGAGGCTGCGCGCCTTCGAACCGGCCGCGCTCTCGGACCGGCTGACGGGCCGGCAGCTGGTGCGGACCCACCTCATGCGCCGGACCGTCCACCTCGTCACCGCCGACGACGTCCTGGCCTGGCGCTCCCGGCACGACGCCATGCTGCGCCAGAAGGTCCTCGGCGTCTACCGCCGCGAGCTGCGAGGAGTGGACCTCGGCGAACTCGCCGCGGCGGGACGGGAGGTGATGGCCGACGGCGAGCCCCGTTCGATGGGCGAGCTGGCGCGGGCGCTCGCCGGACGCTGGCCGGCCCCGGGGCCACGGGCCCTGGGGGAGATGCTGGCCGCCGCCCTGATCCCGATGGCGCAGCTGCCGCCGCGCGGATTGTGGCGCACCAAGGCGGGCGCACGCTACCTGCCGCTCTCCCGCTGGGTGGGCCGGGAGATCGATCCGCCGGCGCCGCACGGCTCCGACCCGGTCGGCCAGGCACTGGTACGGCGCTACCTCGCGGCGTTCGGCCCCGCCGCCTCGGCGGACCTGCGCGCCTGGTGCGGCCTCGCCGGACTGCCCGCGGCCGTCGCCGCCGTCCGCGAGGAGCTGGTCGCCTTCCGCGACGAGCGGGGCCGGGAACTGCTGGACCTGCCCGACGCGCCACGGCCCGATCCCGGCACCCCCGCACCTGTGCGGTTCCTGCCGGCGTTCGACAACGCGGTCCTCGGCTACCACGACCGGGGCAGAATCATCGACGACGCCCACCGCGGACTGTCGGTCGCAGGCGCCCGTGTGGTCCTGGTCGACGGCCGGGTCGCCGCGACCTGGAGCGTCGAGGCGGAGACGGTGACCGTCACCCCGCTGCGCCGCCTCTCCGGGGCCGACCGCACGGCCGTCGCCGAGGAAGGGCGGGCTCTGGCGTCCTTCCTCTCCGACCAGGACAGCGACCGGGTGCGGGTCACCGCGCCCCTCGGCGAGTGACGGGGACGGACACTGGTTCCACGTTGGAACAAATGCGGCGTACACCCATCCTCGGGATCTACACCCCGAGGAGAGGGGGACGGGGGCGCGCTACACCCAATGCAGTACGCCGGTCCAGCCCCAGGGGCGGATCAAATGAAACAGAAGCCGGGTGAGCATGGGTGGGTACCCCGGAGAGAACGCCTGCGTTCCCATCTGCCGGGTCTCGTCCTGCCCGTATCCGACGGATTGGTCCCAGGTGGCTACGTTCCTTTACCGACTCGGCCGACGCGCGTTCCGGCGCCGCGGCCTCGTCGCCCTGCTCTGGGTGGCCATACTCGTGGGCGCCGGCGTCGCCGCGTCCACCGCGCCCGCCCCGCCCGAAGACTCCTTCTCCATGCCCGGCACCGAGTCGCAGAAGGCGTTCGACCTGCTCGACGAGCGCTTCCCGGCAGCCAGTGCCGAAGGCGCCACGGCGCGGGTCGTCATCCGCGCCCCCGAGGGCGACAAGATCTCCGACCCGGCCGGCAAGGCCAAGGTCGAGGAGTTGGTCACCGCCCTCGGGAACGGCCCGCAGGTCGCCTCGGTGGACGACCCGTTCGAGGCGAACGCCGTGAGCCAGGACGGGACCACCGCGTACGCCTCGGTGACCTACAAGGTCAATGCCATGGAGCTGACCGACCAGGCCCGCGAGTCCCTCACCGCGGCCACCGACGACGCGCGCGGCGACGGCTTCACCGTCGAGACCGGCGGCGACGCGGTCATGGCCGAGCAGGAGATGGGCGGCACCGCGGAGCTGATCGGCATCGGCGTCGCGGCCGTCGTGCTCCTGCTGACCTTCGGCTCACTGGTCGCGGCCGGCATGCCGCTGCTCTCGGCGATCATCGGCGTCGGCATCGGCATCTCCGCCATCGGCGCGCTCGGCAGCACCCTCGAACTCTCCGCGACGACGTCCACCCTCGCCATGATGATCGGCCTAGCGGTCGCCATCGACTACGCGCTCTTCATCGTCTCGCGCTACCGAGCCGAGATCGCCGAGGGCCGAACCCCCGAGGACGCCGCGGGACGCGCCGTCGGCACGGCCGGCTCCGCCGTCGTCTTCGCCGGACTCACCGTCATCGTGGCTCTGGCGGGCCTCGCGGTGGTCAACATCCCGATCCTCACCAAGATGGGCCTGGCCGCCGCCGCCACCGTCGGCATCGCCGTGCTGATCGCGCTCACCATGACCCCGGCCCTGCTCGGCTTCGCCGGGAAGAAGGCGCTCAGCCGCAAGGACCGCAAGGCGGCCGCCGGACAGCGCGCGGTCTCCGACAAGCCGAAGCTCGGCACCCGCTGGGCCCGCTTCGTCCTGCGCCGCCCGGTGACCGTGCTGCTCACCGCGGTGATCGGCCTCGGTGCCGTCGCCGTACCGGCCGCCAGCATGGAACTGGGCCTGCCGGACGAGGGCAGCGCCGCACCGGACACCACGCAGCGCAAGGCCTACGACATGCTGTCCGAGTCCTTCGGCGCCGGGTTCAACGGCCCGCTGATGGTCACCGTCGACACCCGGGACGCGGACGACGCGAAGGCCGCCGCCGCCACCGTCGGCAAGGAGATCACCGGCCTGGGCGAAGCCGCGGCCGTCACCCCGGCCAACTTCAACGAGCAGGGCGACACCGCCGTCCTCACCGTGGTGCCCAAGACCGGGCCCAGCGACGCGGCCACCGAGGAACTGGTCAAGGACATCCGCTCGCTGTCCGGGGACATCAAGTCCGAGACCGGCGCGACCATGCTGGTCACCGGCATGACCGCGATGACGATCGACTTCTCGCAGACCCTGGACGACGCGCTCGTCCCGTACCTGGCCCTGGTCGTCGGCCTCGCCTTCCTGCTCCTGATGCTGGTGTTCCGCTCGGTCCTCGTCCCGCTGAAGGCGGCCCTGGGCTTCCTGCTCTCCGTGGCCGCGGCGCTCGGCGCGGTGGTCGCGGTCTTCCAGTGGGGCTGGCTCGCGGACGTGTTCGGCGTGGACCAGCCGGGTCCGATCATGTCGATGATGCCCATCTTCATGATCGGCGTGGTCTTCGGTCTGGCGATGGACTACGAGGTCTTCCTCGTGACCCGGATGCGCGAGGCCTACGTCCACGGCTCGTCCGCCGCCGAGTCCGTCACCACCGGCTTCACTCACGGCGGCCGGGTCGTCGCGGCCGCCGCGATCATCATGATCAGCGTCTTCTCCGGCTTCATCATGGAGAACGACGACATGATCAAGATGATGGGCTTCGGCCTCGCCATCGCGGTCCTCTTCGACGCCTTCGTCGTCCGCATGGCCATCGTGCCCGCCGTGCTCGCCCTGCTCGGCACCAAGGCGTGGTGGCTGCCGAAGTGGCTGGACCGCGTCCTGCCGAACGTCGACGTCGAGGGCGAGAAGCTCCACAAGGAACTCGGCGACACCTCCGGACCCGCGCAGCCCACTCGCGAGCCCGAGACGGCCGGAGTCTGACCCTCGCACCACCACGGCGCCGCCCGGCCTGGACCACCAGGCCGGGCGGCGCCGCCTTTCAGAGGTCCCTGGAGGCGTCGGTCAGTGCCTCGTCCAGGATGTCGACGCCCCGGGCGATCTCCTCGTCGCCCGCCGTCAACGGGGGTGCGATGCGGAAGATGCCACCCATCCCCGGCAGCTGGACGATGTTCATGTGCAGCCCCAGCTCGAAGCAGCGCGCGGTGACCGCCGCGCCGAGCCGGTCCGCGCCGCCCGGACCCAGTACGTCGTCGCCGACCAGCTCCATGCCCAGGAGCAGCCCCCGGCCGCGGACGTCGCCCACCACCTCGTGGCGGGCGGCGAGCTTGTCGAGCCGGTCGCGCAGTGCCGTGCCGAGCACCCGCGCGCGTTCGTCGAGGCGGTCGCGGACCAGGACGTCGAGGACGGTGTTGCCCACCGCGGCCGGCAGCGGGTCGCTGACGTGGGTGGTGAAGAACAGGAAGCCCCGGTCGTGGGCGCGCTGCTCGATCTCCGGGCTGGTCAGCACGGCGGCCAGCGGGAGCCCCGCGCCGAGCGTCTTGGACACGGTGAGGATGTCCGGTACGACGCCCTCGTGCTGGAAGGCGTACCAGTCACCGGTGCGGCACAGCCCGGTCTGGGCCTCGTCCAGGATCAGCAGCATGCCGCGCTCCCGGCACTTCTCGGCCAGCGCGGCGAGATAGCCCGGCGGCAGCTCGACGACGCCGCCGGAGCTGAGGATCGGCTCGACCAGGCAGGCGGCCAGGGAGCCGACCGACTGGGCGTCGATCATCTCGAAGCCCAGGTCGAGCTGGCGGCGCCAGTCGAGGTTGCCCTCGGCGTCAACGATGGAGGGGCGGTACCGGTCCGGCACCGGCAGCGCGAAGTTGCCCGGGGCGGCGGGCCCGTAGCCCTTGCGGCCCGCGCTGTACGTGGCGTTCGCGGCGGCCTGGGTCATGCCGTGCCAGGACCGGGCGAAGGAGACGATCTCGTGCCGGCCGGTGACGAGCTTCGCCATCCGCACCGCGGCCTCGTTCGCCTCCGCCCCGGTGGTCAGCAGCAGCGCCTTGTCCAGCGGTTCGGGCAGGGTGCCGGCGAGCCGGCGCGCCAGCTCGACCACCGGCGGGCTCAGCATGCCGCTGTGCAGGTGATCGAGGCGCGCGACCTGCTCGCGCACCGTCGAGACGATCGCCGGGTGGGAGTGCCCGAGGATCGCGCTCATCTGACCGGAGGTGAAGTCGAGCAGCTCACGACCGCTCTCGGTGAACACCGACGTGCCCGCGGCGCGTACGACCAGTTCCGGTGAGAAGGCGCCGTGACCGGAGTATCGGACGAGGTGGCGCTCGGGGTCGGCGAATGCAGTCTCGGAAGGCATGCGACCGACGTTAGGGACGCCGGGCTGCGCGTGTCCATCGCACAGTATCGACCCTGCTGTTCGCGACAGCCGCACAAGCGCGCCTACAATCGGCCACGTGCTCAATTCGGGACGGCTGCAACTGCTCAGCCTGCTGGACACCCTCGGTACCGTCCGCGCGGTCGCCGACACGCTGCACCTGAGCGCGTCGACGGTCTCCCAGCAGCTGGCGGTGCTCGAGACCGAGACCCGGTGCCCGCTGCTGGAGCGGACGGGCCGGCGGGTCCGGCTGACCCCGGCCGGGCTGCTGCTGGCCCGGCGGGGCCGGGAGATCCTGGACCGCATGGCCGAGACCGAGGCCGAGCTGCGTGCCCTGAACGACGAACCCATCGGCACCGTGCGTCTCGGGGTGTTCCAGAGCGCGATCTACACCCTCGCGGTACCGGCGACCACCCGCCTCGCGACCAGCCACCCGCACCTGCGCGTGGAACTGACCGAGATGGAGCCGCACGAGAGCGGACCCGCCCTGCGCTCCGGCGAGGCGGACGTCATCGTCACCACCACCGACTACACCGGCCTGTCCTGGGGCGCGGACCTCGAGGTCATGTCCCTCGGCACCGACTCGGTCGTACTGGTACTGCCGCGCGCCCACCCGCTCGCCTCGCGGACCGCGGTGAGCCTCGCCGCCTGCAAGGACGAGACCTGGGCCTGCGACCGGCCGCAGTCGTACATGGCGGACCTGACCCTGCGGCTGTGCCGTGAGTCGGGCTTCGAGCCCCGCGTGGCCTGCCGGTTCGGCAACTACCTGATGCTGCTGCGGCACGTCGAGACGACCGGGTCGATCGCCCTGCTGCCCGCCCTGGCCGTCACCCCGGACCATGCCGTCGTCACCCGCGAGCTCAACCCGCCGGTGCGCCGCAACATCGCGGTCCTCGTACGCCGCGGCACCACCCAACGGGCCGCGGTGAACGCGGTGATCGCCGCGCTGCGCGACCACCCGGAGCTCCCGGCCCTGGCCGCCCCCGGTCGGCCCCCGGGAGGTGACGAGCACCCGCCCGCGCCGTGATCAGACGGCGGGAATCCGTCGGTGGATGTCCTCCGCCATGATCCGCATGGACGTGCGGAACATCCATGAGGGCGTGGGGGCACCTGCACGGTCTCGTGGTGCTGGAGGTGTTCGGGCACACCTCGTTCCTCGGGGAGCACCAGGAGGAGGCGGGGCGCGGCGAGTTGCGCCGTGGTGAAGCCGCCGGTACTTCCGGCGCTCCTTCGGCTGCGCCGGAGCCGGCGTCGTCGCCATCGCCGCCCTCGGCACGCTGTTCGTGATGCCGGCCCTGTTCTCGAGCTGGGGCACCGGGTCGACAGCGGGCGGCTGCCGTGGGCGAAACCTGGACGCGCCGACGCGCGGGGTGCCGTGTGGCGGAGGCCGGCCCGCACCGTCATGCGGCGGCCCGCGCTCACCGCGCTGCCCGCGCTCACCGCGCTCACCGCGTGCTGCTCGCCGCGAGCCCTCTGCTGGGCACCACCCTCGGAACACCGGACGAGCGCGTGCTGCCCGAGGAGCCCACGGACGGTTCGGCCTCAGCGAGGGCGGTCCGCCGCCCGGGCCCGCGGCGGTGCCCCAGACGGCGGTGCGGCCCGCCCAGGTCAAGGATTCGACGGGAGTCTGACCGCGGCCCGACCGCGTCACCGGGTGCCCGCCTCCGCCGCCGGCTCGGAGGCGGGCCCTTCGGCGCGGGCCTCCGGTCAGTGGCCGACGGAGGCCGGGTCCCCGGCGTCGGCCTCTCCGGCGGCCCGGAACTCCACGGCGACCACGCCGTCGACGCGTCGGCAGAGTTCCTCCAGCACGGAAACGGAGACGTCGCCCGGGAGCCGGCCGCTGAGGACGACATGGCCGTGGGCCACGTCCACCTGTACCGACGACGGAGCCAGACCGAGCGACTTGACCAGGGCCTCCTCGATGATCTCGGTCCGGATCGCCCGGTCCGTGCGCAGGAAGACGCGCAGCAGGTCACCCCTGCTGACGACCCCGATCAGCCGGCCCGCCTCGTCGACGACGAGGAGCCGCTTGATGCCGTGCCGGGCCATCACCCGGGCGGCCTCGACGACGCTCCAGTCCTCGCGCGCGCAGACGGCGGGCGATGTCATCAGCCCGGCCGCGTCCGTGGCGGACGCCTTGGCGTCGGCCGGCCGGGACACTTCCCCGTCACCGGGAGGGCCGTCCGGCTCCCCGCCCCACATCTTCCGCAGGAGGTCCGCCTCCGACACCACCCCCACCGGCCGGTCCTCCTCGTCGACGACGGGCACCGCGGTGATGTCGTACTCCTGCAGTAGGTGGGCGATCTCCTTGAACGGTGTCCCGGGCTGGGCCCGGACCACGGCGTCGCTCATCAGATCGCTCACCTTCTGGTGCTTCATCGAGGGTCTCTCCTCCGCTGCCGGCCGGGATGGGCCGGCGTTCGTCCTTCTTGTCATGTGAAACGGTCCGCCGGCCCGGTGAGTGCCCCCGCCTCACGCGCTCGGGCTGATGAGGAGCAGGGCGACGTCGTCGCCGGGGGCGGGCGCGTGCCGGATCAGAGCGTCGGCCATGGCGTCGAGGTCACCGGGGTCCGCGTGTTCCAGAAGTCCGGCGAGGGCCGCGACGGCGTCGTCCAGGTCGACGCCGGGCGCCTCGACGAGCCCGTCGGTGTACAGGGCGAGGACACTGCCGGGCGGCAGCGAGAACTCCAGCGCCGGGTAACGGGTGTCCGGCTCGATGCCGAGCAGCAGACCGGGCGGCACGCGGACCAGTTCGGTGCGTCCGTCGGCATGCCGCAGCAGGGGCGGCGGGTGGCCGGCGGTGGCCAGGCAGGCGCGGTGCGTCGCGAGGTCGAGGTGCACGTATACACAGCTCGTGAAGAGGCCGGGGTCCAGATCGGTGAGCAGGCGGTTGGTGCGGGCCAGGACGTCGTCGGGGGAGGCGCCCACCGTGGCGTGGGCGTGGACGGCGGTCCGGACCTGGCCCATGAGCGCGGCCGCGTCCACGTTGTGGCCCTGGACGTCGCCGATGGTGGCGCCGACGGTGTGCTCGTCGAGACGGATGACGTCGTAGAAGTCGCCGCCGACGCCCAGCCCCCGGGCGGCCGGCAGGTAGCGTGCGGCGACCCGCAGACGGGGCACGCAGGGGAGGGTGTGCGGCAGCAGAGCGGACTGCAGACGGTGGGCGAGGTGGTGCTTGGCGTCGTAGAGACGGGCCCGGTCCAGGGCCTGGCCGACGAGACCGGCCAGTGAGGTCAGAGCGGCGCGCTCGCCCGGCGGGAAGGTGTGGGGCCGCTCGTAGGAGAGGAGGAGGGAGCCGATGGGGCGGCCGGACGCGATCAGCGGCAGCACCGCCCACGCGGCCATCCCGTCCTCGTGCACCATGGCCGGATAGGCGTCGGCCATCTCGGCGAAGGTCTCGAAGAACCCCGCGACGCCCGTGGCCATGACGTCGGCGCCGGGCACCTCGGAACTCAGCGGAATGCCGTCGAAACGGTCCATGAGCTCGGTGCTGTAGCCGCGGTGGCCCGCGATCCGCAGACGGCCGTCCTCGGCGGTCATCAGCACCATGGCCTGCGCGCCCAGCGCCGGCAGCAACTGGTCGGCGGTCTGCTCGACCACCTCCTGCACGCCGATGGCCTCGGTCAGGGTCGAGGCCAGGTGCATCAGGTGGTACAGCACGGTGGCGCGGCTGGGCCCCGCGATCGGCAGCGCCCGCGCCGGAGCACCGTCGGCCGGATCACCGCGAGTGATGCGGACACTGATGCCGGTGGAGTCCGGGTACAGCTCGAAGGCCAGCCAGGTCCGCGGTGGCCGCAGCACCGTGAAGGCCTGCGGCAGACGGCTGACCAGGGCGGCCCGGTAGCGGTCCTCGACCTGGGGCACGTCCATCCACGGCAGCGCCTCCCAGGGCAGCGCACCCACCAGGGCGGCCTGCTCGGCACCCACCAGGTCGGCCGCGGCCGGGGTGATGAAGGTGATGTGTCCGTTCAGGTCCAGCCCGCACGATCCGCCTGGCAGACGGTCGACGAAGGCCGCGAGCGCGGTCGCCTCGGCGGGTGCGGGAACGCGCCCGGCCGGCGGCCGCAGCGTGCGTGGCCGCTCCGCGGGCAGCAGCGGGTCGCCGCTGTCCGCCGCCTGCCGCAGCAGTCCGGCCAGGCGGCGGCAGCCCGTCTCGACGACGTCCCGTTCCTCGCGGCTCAGCCGCGACGCATGGGTGCCGGGCCACAGCAGCACCAGCCCGCCCCGTACGGCGCCGCCCGAAACGACCGGTGCCGCCCCCAGCGCGAAGTCGTACGGCAGCACGAGCGCCGGCCGGGGGTACTGGCGCGCCATCTCCTCCCGGCCGCCCACCCACACCACGCGCTCCTCGCGCACGGCGTCCGCCACCGGCATCGGATCGGTCGGCGCGACACGCCGCCACGGAAGGGCGATGTCCTGCGGCACCCCCGCCGTCATGACCAGCCACAAGGCGTCGTCGCGCGGGGGCAGCACGTACAACAACCCTCCGTAGGCACCGCTGTCGCGCACCACGGCGGTCATCGCGGTGTCCATCGCGGTGTCCATCGTGGTGTGCATCAGATGTCCGCCCGCCGACGGCCGAGTCTCACGGGATCCGGCGGGGCCGCCCGACGCCGGCCACACCGAACATCACCCATATGAGGACACTACGCCCGCTTCCCCGTGGCGGCATGCGAGGACGTGACCGCCGGTACTCCGTCAGTGGTCCCACACGTCCGGGCCACCCCCGCGCCACTCGACCATGGCCGACCGGACCACGTCCATCTCGTCCCAGTCCTGCAGGCCGGCCTCCTGAAGGAAGCGGGCGACGTCCCGCACGCCGTAGGCCCGGCCCAGGACCTCTCCGTCCACGCGCACCCGGCGTCCGCCCTCCTCGTCGGGCGGGTACACGATCACAGGCGTTGCGGTCGTCATGGCACCAGCGTGCGGTCGGAACCGGCGGCACGCATGCGGGGGCGGCGTGCCGCTCATAGGCTGGTACCGCTCGGGGACGTCACGTGGAGAGGCCTGTCCATGCCCCGGTCGATCTGGAGCGGAGCCATCTCGTTCGGCCTGGTCACCGTGCCGATCCACGTGGTCGGCGCGACCGAGGACCACAGCATCCGTTTCCACCGCTACCACCTGGCCGACCAGGGCCGGATACGGACCCGGAAGGTCTGCGAGCTCGAGGACCGGGAGGTCCGCTCCGACGAGATCGGCAAGGGGTACGAGCTCACCAGCACCCAGGTGGTGCCCATCACCGACGAGGACCTGCGGGAGCTGCCGCTGCCGACGGCCAAGGCCATCGAGATCGTGGCGTTCGTGCCGCTCGCGTCCGTGGACCCCATCCGGATCGGCGACGGCTACTACCTGCAGCCGGACGGGCAGGTGGCGGCGAAGCCGTACAAACTGCTGCGGCAGGCGCTCGCCCGGTCGGCGAAGGTGGCCGTGGCGAGGTACGCGTGGTCCGGGCGGGAGCGCCTGGGCCTGCTGCGGGTGCGCGGCGAGGCGATCGTGCTGCACGCCATGCGCTGGCCGGACGAGATCCGCGACCCCTCGTCCCTCACCCCGCCCCCGGTCGAGGTGTCCGAGGACGAGATCGACGGGGCGCTCGCGCTGATGGACACGATGACCCGGGAAGACCTGGAGGGCGACGAGTTCCGCGACGCCTACACGGAGGCCGTCGCGGAACTCATCGAGGCGAAGCGCGAACACAGGGAGCCGGAGGCGGCACCGGAGCCGGAGGAGCGGCCGGGGCAGGTGCTGGACCTGATGGCCGCCCTCCAGGAGTCCGTCTCCAAGGCGAAGGAGTCCCGGGGCGAGGACGACCACGCGGAGGTGCGGGAGCTGCCCGGGCGGATGAAGAAGGCCGCCGCGAAGAAGACACCCGCCGCCAAGACCTCCAAGGCCGCGGCGAAGGAACCGGCCGGGAAGAAGCCCGCGGCGAAGAAGACGGCGGCGAAGAAGGCGGCGGCCCGCGGGCCGAGGAACGCCTAGCTTTCCCGGCGCTGGGTGAGCGACTGGGGGAAGTCGGTGATGATGCCGTCCACGCCCAGGCCGGCCATCGTGCGCATGGCGCCGGGTTCGTCGACCGTCCAGACGTTGATGTCCATGCCGAGCTCGTGGACGCGGTCGACGAGGTCCTGGTCGGTGACCGTGTACTGCGGGTTGATCTGGTCGGCCCACCGGCTGAGCCGGACCAGTTCGGTGTCCGTGGGGCGGTCGGCGTCCAGGATGCCGATGGGGACGTCCGGCATGAGAGCGTGGAACTCCCGGGCGTCGTCGGTCTGGAAGGACTGGACGGCGAGCTGTTCGCGGTCGAGTGCGCGGCGGACGTAGCGGGGCTTGTCCCGCAGGGACTCCGCGAAGTCGGTGGCGATGCGGGTGTAGTGACCGCAGGGGCTGATCTCGGCGAGGAGTCCGGTCCGGGTGTTCTGCACCCGGGAGACGACCTCGTCGACGGTGATCAGGGGTTCGTCGGCGTAGTCCTCGTGGAACCAGGAACCGGCGTCGAGACGGCGCAGTTCGGCCCAGGTGAAGTCGGAGACGCGGTAGCGGGCCCGGCCGGGGTAGACGTCCTCGACGTCGGTGGTGCGTTCCATGGTGCAGTCGTGGAAGTTGACCAGCCTGCCGTCCTTGGTGCGCTGGACGTCGATCTCGACGAAGTCGGCGCGTTGCTCGACGGCCAGGTCGATGGCGGCGGCGGTGTTCTCGGGGGCCGTTCCGGAGGAGCCCCGGTGCGCGATGACGTCCGGAGCCCCGGAGGTGCGCGCGTCGGCGTGCGCGGTGGTCGCGGCGGACGCCAGGGCCAGCCCGCTCAGCACGGCCACGACCGGGCTCGCGCGCTTCTTGCTCACATGGTTCACTTCGGCCTCCCGGGATCGAACGACTCCCTTGAGGCTGGCGGACGCCGGTTACGGGAAGCCTGCCGCGGTCTGGCGGCGCCGGGATCAGCCAGTGGACCGGAACGGTGAACCGGCTGATCCGAGGCCGAAGGGGTGGTTACGCACCATCACGCTCGGCGCGGTACCCCGTCACCTGCCGACGAGCCCCTCGGGCAGCAGCGACTGGGGGGAGGTGGCCGGATGACCGATCTCGAGGGAACCGAGCAGACTGTTCAGGAGCGGTCCGCCGGGGACTCCGGAGGAGGGGGCGGGTTCGGGGGCCGCCTCGGCGGCGGGCGCGGCCGCGAGGAGGGCGGTGGCCATGACGGAGGCACAGGCGAGCTTCTTGATCATGCCGACCTCAACGAGCGCTGACCCGTGCGGAAACGCATTCCGCTCCCCGGCTGCTCCACTCGGGTGCATGCGGCCGCGGTTTCGTCGCCCGGGGCAACGGCGGCCCGGCCCGGGGCGGTTGCCGGTAGCGTGCCGCGGATGAAAGTGGGCACGGAAGCAACCCGGCTGGTCGTGCTGCGCGGCAACAGCGCCTCGGGCAAGTCGTCCGTCGCGGCCGGCATCCGCGACAGATTCGAACGCGGCCTCGCCCTGGTCGGCCAGGACAACCTCCGCCGGATCGTACTCAGGGAACGGGACCGGCCCGGAGCGGCGAACATCGGCCTCATCGAGTTGACGGCACGCTACGCACTGGACGCCGGGTACCACGTCCTGGTGGAGGGCATCCTGTACGCCGACCACTACGGCGACATGCCGGCCCGCCTGCGCGCCGACCACCGCGGCCCCACTCACGGCTACTACCTGGACGTACCGCTCGCCGAGACCGTGGCGCGGCACGCCACCACGCCGACCGCCGACGAGGTCGACGAGGCACAGCTGCGTGAGTGGTACCGGCCGCGCGACCTGCTCTCCTCGGGCGCCGAGACCGTCATCGGCGCCGGCAGCACGCTCGCCGACACCGTCGACCGGATCATGCGCGAGACCGGACTGGATGGTCTCCCGCCGCTCGAACCCTGACCGTCCGCCCCTGCCGTCCGCGGCCCTACCTCCGGGGTAATCGACCGCCCTCCCGCGGCCCGGCAGGATCGGGGCATCGGCACGGCCCCGACGGACAGCCGCCGGGAGCCGCCGCGATTCGAAGAGGAGAGGACGATGCCGGTGTCCCCCAAGTCCACCGCAGACCTGATGAGTTCGACCGCCGAGGCGACCCGCGCCGTCGTGCAGGCCTTCCTCGCCGCCCGGCTCGCCGGCGACACCGATCGGCTCGTCGGCCTCTTCGCCGACGAGGTCGACTGGCTGCTGGCCGACAACCCCACCGTCCCGTGGATCCGTCCGCGCTCCACGGCCGCCGAATGTGCCGCACAGTCCGAGGAGCTGACGGCCCACACCGTGCCCCAGGACGCGCGCGCCAGTGTGGACGCCTTCCTCGTCGACGGCACGGACGCCGTCCTGACGGGCCACCTCTCCGGAACGGTACGGGCCACGGGAAAGTCCTTCGAGGGCCCGTTCGCGCTGCGCCTCACCGTCGAGGACGGCAGGATCACCCGGCACCACCTGTACGAGAACAGTCTTTCGATCGCCGAGGCCTGCTCACCGACGGGAACCGAGGCTTAGCGGAGCGTGTACCTGGAAACGACTACTCCCGAACGGTCGTCGAAACGACGGTCGGCCGACACGGGGAGGGGTCTTTCGTGGACGTGCCCTTATATCTGAGGCCGCGGGTGGAACCGTCGCTCGCCTCACTGCTGGGCGCCGCACCGTTCCTGCACTCACTCGTCGACGCCCTCGGATCTCCGCTCAACGTACTGCTGCCCGAGACGATCGCCGAGAACGCGGCGCGCTTCCGGGCCGTCTACCGCCGCCACCGTCTCACCGGCCGGCTCTATTTCGCGCACAAGGCGAACCGCTCCAGCGCCCTGGTGCGCAGACTGGCGGCCGAGGACCCGGCGGCCGTCGGAATCGACGTCGCGTCGCTCGCGGAGCTGCGGCACGCCTTGAGCTGCGGGTTCACCGGGGACCGCGTCATGGCCACGGGCCCCAAGGACCCGGAGTTCCTGTGGCTGGCGGCCCGGGTCGGTGCCACGGTGAACCTGGACTCGCCCCGTGAGCTGGAGCAACTGGCCGCTCTCGTACGCGATCACGGACTCGCCCGGGTCCGTGTGCTGGCGCGCCTGTCCGGCTTCGAGTCGACCGCCGGTCACAACGGCGCGGGCACCCGCCTGCTGTCCCGGCGCAGCCGTTTCGGCACGCCCGTGCGGGACGCGGAGGCACTCTGGTCGGCCCTGGAGCGGCAAGCGGACGCCGTCGAACTCACCGGTCTCGCCTACCACTTGGACACCACCGGCCTGGAGGAGAAGGCCCGTGCGCTGGAACAGTGCGTGCTGCTCATGGACGCCTGCCGCGAGCGGGGCCTCGCGCCGCGTGCCGTCGACATCGGCGGCGGCTTCGGCGTCGGCTACGTCGCCGACGCGGGGGAGTGGCAGCGCTGGACCACCGCGCTCAGTGAGGCGGTCCTCGGCGGCCGCCCGCCCCTGACCTGGCGCGGCCACGGCTACGGGCTGCGCAACGAGAGCGGCACGGTGCGCGGGTCCGTCGCCCTGTACCCCGGCCACCGCCCCGACGCCGGCCCCGGGTACCTCGACGAACTCCTCTCGCTCCCGGCACCGGTCCTGGGCCGGGAGCCGGGCACGCTCCTCCTCGAGCACCTGCACGACCTCCACATCGAACCCGGCCGTTCCCTCGTCGACCAGTGCGGGCTGTCGCTGGCACGGGTGCTGGACGTCCGGGGCAGCGGCGCGGACCCGGACCCGTACCTGGTGCGTCTCGGCATGAACGCGGGCGACGTGAGCCTGGAGGAGCACGGAGTCCTGATGGACCCCGTGCTGCTGTCCCGCGGTGACCCGCCGGGGGACGGCCGGGGCGGCGGCCCGGAGACGGAGACCCCGGTCGGCGTCCACCTCGTCGGCAACCTGTGCCTGGAGGCCGACCTGATCACCCGTCGGCTCGTGTTCCTCCCGAGACTGCCGCGCCCCGGTGACGTGCTGGCGTTCGTCAACACCGCGGGATACGCGATGGACTTCCACGCCCACCACGCGCAGCGGCAGCCGTCGGCGCGGACGGTGGCCGTGGAGAGGGAGGGCGACTCCTGGCGCTGGTGCCCGGACGAGGACTACTGGCCGATCACACACCCGGGGGGAACGCCCGCATGAGGTACGACAGCATCACGGACGCCATCGGCAACACACCGCTGGTCCGCATCGACCCCGCCGTGCACGGGCTGCGCAACATCGACCTGTACGCGAAGCTGGAGATGCTCAACCCCTTCGGCTCCGTCAAGGACCGTCCCGCCTGGCACATGGCCCGCCCCCATCTGGAGGACGCGGGCGACGGCGAGGGGACGGTCGTCGAGCTCTCCAGCGGCAACACCGCCAAGGCGCTGGCCCTGCTGGCCGGCATGCACGGCCTGAAGTTCAAGAGCGTCACCAACCGCATGCGCGTACCGGAGATCAAGGAGCTGCTCCTGCTCCTCGGCGCCGAGATCGAGGAGCTGCCCGGGCGCAGCGAATGCCTGGACCCGACCGACACGGACGATCCGCTGACCCACTTCCACCAGGCCCTCACCGAGCCCGGCAGCACCTACCTGCACACCGACCAGTACTTCAACCCGCGCAACGTCGAGGCCCACGCCGCCGGCACCGGACCGGAGATCGTCAAGGACCTGGACGGGCGGGCTCCGGACTGGTTCGTCGCCTGTGTCGGCACGGCCGGTTCCTCGACCGGCGTCGCCAGGGTGCTGCGCGAGCACGACCCGGACGTGCGGGTCCTCGGTCTGGTCGCCCACAAGTCCGACTTCATTCCGGGCATCCGCACCATCGACGAGGTCCATCAGGTGGGCCTGTTCGACCCCGCGACGTACGACACGATCGAGTCGGTCACCTCGGGCGAGGCCATCGACGGGATGCTCACCCTGATCCGCCGCTGCGGACTGCTGTCGGGGCCGACCGGGGGCGCCGCCTACCAGGGCGCCGTGCGGCACCTGCGGGACGCCGACGAGGCACTGGAGGGGACGGGACGCCGGGAGACCGCGGTGTTCATCGTGTGCGACCGGGCCGAGAGCTACCTCAGCTACGTGCGCGCACGACGACCCGAACTGCTGGGCAGGACGAGCCGGGTGCCCACCCTCGCCACGCTCACCGAGGACGACGTGCGGGCGGACGCCCGTTCCGTGGGCGTGGACGACGCCCGCCGCTGGATCGCCGAGGGCGATCCCCGGCCGCTCGTCGTCGACCTGCGCAGCCCGCACGCCTACGCGGTCCTGCACATCGAGGGCTCGGTCAACATCGTCGACGAGCTGTTCGAGGAACTCGTCCGCGGCGGGCTTCCCTTCAGCAAACGAACGCCGGTGCTGCTGGCCTGCCCGGTGGGCGAGAAGTCGCTGCGCCACGCGGCGCTGCTGACCCGCATGGGCCACCCCGACGTGCGGAGCCTGGCCGGCGGAATCGTCGCCTGGCGGGACGCGGGCGCGCCCCTGGTGCGCGAGTGAGCGCCGACCGCCCGCTCCCGGCCGGCGGGTACGCCGAGGAGGCACAGGACCAGTTGTGGCAGCGGGAGCTGAGGGAACAGTTCCCCATCGTCACCGCCCACCCGGAGTCGGCCTACCTGGACAGCGCGGCGACCTCCCAGAAGCCGCGGGCCGTACTGGAGGCCGCCCAGACCTACCTCACGACGTCGAACGCGAACGCCGGCCGGGGCACCTACCCCTGGGCCAACACCACCACCCGGCTCGTGGAGGACACCAGGGAGCGGGTCAAGGCGTTCCTTCACGATCCGGAACCGGACCGCTCCACCGTGCACTTCACCAGCGGCACCACCGAGGGACTGCGCACCGTCGCCCGCGACTGGCTCGTGCCGTATCTCTCCGACGGCGACGAGATCCTCGTGCCGTACGCCGATCACCGCGCCAACCTGGACCCGTGGCTCGAAGTCCGGCAGTTGCTGGCCGAACGCGGCGTGGAGGTGCACGTCCGGGCCCTGCCGTACCAGGCGGTGTCGGGCGACTACGACCACCGTGCCCTCGGCGACCTCGTCGGTCCCCGGACCCGCTTCGTGGCCGCGACCCACGTCCATCACGTCTACGGCGGTGACATGAACGTGCACCGCATCCGCGCGGCGGTCGGCCCGGACGTGCCGATCTGCCTCGACGCGGCCCAGAGCGTCGGCCATCTGCCCATCGACCTGACCGACCCCTCGCTGGACGTCGACTTCGTGGTCTTCTCGGGCCACAAGGCGATGGCCCTGCCCGGTTCGGGGGCGGTGTGGGCGCGCAACACGCGGGGGCCCGTGTTCCGGCCGGGCGGCTGGCAGGGCACGCCCAACACGGTGGGCATCGTGTCGCTGGGGGCCGCGCTCGACTGGCTCGACCTGGCCGGAGTGGACCGGATCGCCCGCTGGACGGCCGGCCTCACGACCCGGCTCACCGACCGGCTGCGGCACCTCGACGCGTACGAGATGCTCGGCTGCCCCACGAGCCTGGCCGCCGACTCCGTGCTCCCCGGCGCCCAGCGGCGCCACGGCATCGTCACCTTCCGGCACCGGGACATCCCGTCCGACGACCTCGGCTTCATCCTCTACAGCCACGGCCTCATGGTGCGCGCCGACAGCCTCTGCCAGGCGGGCGCGGAAGACGGGAAGGGGTCGGTGCGGGTGAGCGTGCACGCGTACAACACGGGGGAGGAGATCGACCGCCTGCACGGCGTACTCGCCTCGTTGGCGTGAACCGGTGCCCCGTGAGGCAACTGATAACCGTTTCCACCTGTAGATTCGGTCCCGACCACGACGGGTGCGAATCGGAAGAGGTGGCGCGACCAGATGGGCATCAGCATGGCGGTGGCCGGGAAGTGGGTGGAGCGCTGGGAGCGGCAGCAGCAGCGCTACGCCGTGGACCGCGAGGAACGGTTCACGGTGATCACGGATGTCGTCGAGTACGTCACCGCCGGCCGCCCCCGTCCGCTCCTGCTCGACCTCGGGTGCGGCCCGGGCTCCCTGGCCGCCAGGCTCGTCGGCCGCCTGCCGCACGCGGAGATCGTCGCCGCCGACATGGATCCCCTGCTGCTCGAGCTGGGGCGGACCCACCACGCCGACGCCGCCCGCTACGTGGACACCGTGATCGGCGCCGACGGCTGGACCGACGCCCTCGGCCTGGACCGCCCGCTGGACGCCGCCGTCTCGACCACGGCCCTGCACTACCTCCCCGAACCGGTCCTGCTGGACACCTACCGACGGCTCGCCGCCCTGCTGCGCCCTGGCGGGGTACTCGTCAACGGCGACCACTTCCCGCCCGGCGACGCCTCCTGCGCGGCCATCACCGCGCACGTGGGGCGGCGCCGTGCCGAGCGGACCGGCGGCCACGCCCACGAGGACTGGCACGCGTGGTGGGGCGCGGCCGCACGGGACCCCGAACTGGCCGACCTGTACGCCGAGCGTGCGCGGCGCCACGAGGCCCACGGCGGGAGCGGGCCCGGCGAGGACCTCGCGCTGGAGCGGCACGCCGAGTTGCTGGCCGGGGCCGGCTTCCGTCATGTCGCGCCGGTCTGGAGGTTCGGCGACAGCGCGGTGCTGGTGGCGGTCGTGGGCGACTGATCCGGGAAGGGGAGTGCCCTGAGCGTCGGGTCAGAGCGCGAGACTCATCAGGATCTCGTCGCGGTCGTCACCGGGCGCCACGCGCAGCGCCCCCGGCCACCGGCCGACCTCGGACCAGCCGACGCCACGGTAGAAGTCCTCCAGGCCCAGACCGTCCCGCACCGTGAGCCGCAGCCGCTCCAGGCCCATCTCCTCGCGGGCGATCGCGGGGAGCCGGCGCATCAGAGCGGCTCCGACGCCCGTACCGCGGAAACGGACGTGCGTCTGAAGGTGGTTCACCGTTCCGCAGTGCGCCTCCAGGGCGTGCGCCTCGCGGCGCAGCAGCACCCACCCGGCGAGAGCGTCCCCGACGGAGGCCAGGAGTAGTCGGCCGCGCTGCGGAGAGAGTCCCCGGAGGATTGCGTCCACCGCCGGTTCCAGCTGTCGCGGGGAGACCGGCGGAAGCGGGCAGCCCATGGGCACGACCGCGCCCCCGGCGTTGATGACCGCCGCCCAGCACTCCCCGAGGTCCCGTCGTACGGCCTCGGTGGCGTCCTGATCCCGCATCAGCTGTGCGAACGCGGGTGCGTGTACCGTCTCGTGCGCTGTCACGTCCGCCAGTCTGCCAGGCGCACACGTGTCAGTCGGGCACCTGCCGACCACTCATGATCAACTGCCGTGCAGAATGGCCCTCATGCCGATAACGAGCACTCCGGAGACAGCGACGCCGGACGACGCCGCAGCGGTCAGCGCAACCCTGGCCCGCGCCTTCGACGACGACCCCATGATGCGCTGGTTCTTCCCCGACGACTCCTCGCGCCAGGAGGCGCTGGGCCGCTACTTCACCACGATCTTCACCCGGCAGTACGTCCGCCATGGCGTGTGCGAGCGCACGGGTGCCGCGGCGGCCTTCTGGGTGCCGCCCGAGGGTCAGGCGCAGGCCGTGCCCGACGCGGAGACGATCCAGGAACTGGTGAGCATCCTCGGCGACCGGGCCGGGCTGTTCCGCGACGCCGTCGAGACCGCGGGCCGGCACACTCCTCAGGAACCCCACTGGTACCTGGCGGTGATCGGCGCCGACCCGGCCGCACAGGGCGGGGGGCACGGAGCCACCCTGCTGCGCTCGGGGCTGGCCAAGGCGGACACGGCGGGCCTGCCCGTCTGCCTGGAGTCCTCCAAGTCGTCGAACCTCGGGTTCTACGAGCACTTCGGCTTCACCGTGCGCGAGGAGTTCTCTCTGCCGGGAGGCGGGCCGGTGCTGTGGGCCATGCGGCGCGAGCCGCGCTCACCGGCCGCCTGAGGACGCACGCGTAGACCGCAGCGAGCCGGGAGCGAGGGTGTTGCCGCTCCCGGCGAGGACCGTCCGGTTTCACGTGAAACGCAAGTTATTCGGGTATTCGGGGGATCCGTGAGCCCCGTCCGGCCCACCCTCCATGCTGCCGTTGCGCCCGCTTTGCGCCCTCCCCGGCCTCCGGCCTGCGTCGCACCCTCAGCTTCATGGCGGATACACACGCACCGCGCCTCGTCCCGTTACCCGGTCCCGACGGCAGTCGGCAGCCACCCCCCGACGCTCCGCGTCCCTGGGAGATCGCCGACCGGAGGCAAGCCGCAGATGACGGAGCCACCGGGCCGGAGCCTCCTGCCCGGCCCGTCTGCCCGCTCTGCGGTCTGACCGGTGAACGCCGCCTCACCTACACCGGCCGGCACGTGCTGCTCGAACCCGGGCTCATCGTCCCCGCCCACCTGGTCCCCGCAGGGCACCGGTGGCACATCGACCCGGGCGGGCAGGCGTGGAACGGAGGGCTGGGCGAACCCCCGCCGGGCTCGACCTGCCGCATCCCTCACCAACTCGCCTGCCCCGGCCTCACCTTGGACGAGCTCAAACCGTGGCGCCGGCTGGATGCCGTACGCGAGGAGAACGCGCGCCGCGCCACGCGGCAGGCGCAGGACGGCGAATGCCCGGGAGCGCTGCCCGACGCGGGGTGAGCCGTTCCACGGCTTCGGTCACGTCGCCACCGGCGGCGTGCACAGGAATCCGGTCGGCTCCCGGCGATGTTGGCACTACTGCCACAGCCGCACCGTCCGTATCCCACCGGGAGCACCCTGCCATGAAACCACTGGAGATCGACGCCCTCGTCCTCGACGTGCTCGGCACGCTCGTCGACGAACCCGCCGGCATCCGCGCCGGAATCCGTGCGCTGGCCCCGTCCGCCGACGAGGCCGGGGTCGAGGAACTGCTCGCACTGTGGCAGCGCCACGTCGAACGGGAGCAGCGCCGCGTCCTCGACGGTGCCCGGCCCTACCTCACCAGCGACGTCCTCGACCTGGAAGCCGCCCGGCTCGTCGCCGACGCCGCCGGAGTCCACGATCCGGCCGCCGTCGAGGAACTGGCCCGGTCGGGTCGCAGGCTCCCGCCATGGCCCGACACCGTGCCGGGGCTCGCCCGGCTCGCCGAGCGGTTCCCGCTGCTCGGTCTCTCCAACGCCGGCCGGACGGCACTGCTCCAGCTCAATTCCCACGCCGGACTGCGCTGGCACCAGGCGCTGTCCGCCGAGGACGCCCGCAGCTACAAACCGGATCCGGCGGTATACCGGTTGGCCGTCACCGTGTCCGGCCGACCGCCGAACCGGCTCCTCATGGTCGCCGCCCACGCCTGGGACCTGCGTGCCGCACAGGCCCTCGGCCTGCGCACCGCCTACGTCGCCCGACCTGTCGGCGACCCGCCCACCTCGTCGGACCACTTCGACCTGCACGCCGACGGCCTGGCGGACCTGGCCGACCGGCTCGGCTGAGCGTCAGGACGACTCGCGCACCACCAGCTCCGTCGGAAGCGTCGTCTGCTGCCGGGGCGCGCCGTGCCGCGTGATGTCGGTGAGGATACGGGCCATGGTCCGGCCCAGCTCCTCCACCGGCTGACGCACCGTCGTGAGCGGCGGATCGGTGTGGCGGGCGAGGACGGAGTCCTCGAACCCGACGACGGCGACGTCCCCGGGCACCTGCCTGCCCTGCCCGCGGAGTTCGGCCAGAGCACCGACCGCCATGAGGTCGGAGGCGGCGAAGACCGCGTCCAGATCCGGGACGCGTTCAAGAAGCAAACGCATGGCCCGCCGACCGCCCTCCTCGGTGAAGTCACCCGCCTCGACCAGGAGTTCACCGGCGGGCATCCCCGCCTCCTCGTGCGCGGTCCGCCAGCCCGCCAGCCGGCTGCGGCCGACGTCCATGTCCAGCGGCCCGGCGATCGTGGCGATCCTCCTCCGGCCCCTGCCGAGCAGGTGCCGGACCGCCGCGGCGGCGCCCCCGGCGTTGTCGGAGTTGACGTAGCTCAGCCGTTCGCCCGCGTCCCGGCGGCCGGCCAGCACGGTGGGCAGGCCCATCTCCTCCAGCATGCCCGGCAGCCGGTCCTCGGAGTGCACGGAGACCAGGAGGACCCCGTCCACGCGGCGGGTCGCCACCGACTCGGTCAACTGGTCCCGCTCCGCCTGGTCGCGGACGAGCATCAGCTGCAACTGGGTCCGGCTGTCGGCGAGCGCGCCGCTGACGCCGCGGATCAGCGCGGCGAAGAACGGCTCCGAACCGAGCCTGCTCTCCGATTCCGGGATCACCAGGGCCACGGCGTCGGTGCGGTTGGTGACCAGGCCGCGCGCGACCGAGTTGGGAACGTAGTTGAGTTCCTTGATGGCCGCAAGTACGCGGGCCCGTGCGTCGGCGCTGACGAGATCCGAGCCGTTGACGACCCGGGAGACGGTGGTGCGGCCCACGCCGGCACGGGCGGCGACCGTTTTGATCGTGGGACGGCGGTCTGAGGTCATGTACTCCCCCCTCGGCGGCCGCGGCGGCGATGCCTGCCGCGGAGGTGACCTGCGGCAATTCTTGCAGACGCAGCCATGTGCGGAGCGACTTCGGGGTCTGGGAAACGAATGCGGGGCCTCGGACTTGCGGGCAACTTGCGTTCAAGTCATTGACAGATGGGCGCGCTCCCACGAGTCTTCACAGCGCCGGGTGGGAACGTGCCCACCAAACTGGGCACGTTCCCACCTCATGTGTGAGCGCCGTCGCTAGGAGGAGATCCATGGGCAGTCTCGGTTCGTTGCGCACGAGGGCGGTGGCGGCGGTCGCGGCCGTCGGCGCGCTGACACTCGTCGTCGGCTGCAGCAGCGGTGACGACTCGGTCACCGGCGGCGGCAAGAAGGACGGCAAGACCGTCATCACCATGGGCCTGTACGGGGTGATGGGCATCAAGGAGACGGGCCTGATCGAGAAGTACGAGAAGGAGAACCCGGACGTCGACATCCAGGCCGAGATCGCCGGTGACGAGCAGACGTACTACACCGCGCTGCAGACCAGGCTCGCCGCCGGCAAGGGCCTGAAGGACATCCAGGGCATCGAGATCGGCCGCGCCAAGGAGATCACCGAGACGCAGGCGGACAAGTTCGCCGACTTCTCGAAGATGACGGGCACCGACCACTTCCTGCCCTGGAAGGAGTCGCAGATCAGCACCGAGGACGGCAAGGTGCTGGGCCTGGGCACCGACATCGGCCCCATGGCCGTCTGCTACCGCAAGGACTACTTCGAGCAGGCCGGCCTGCCCACCGACCGCGAGGAGGTCGCCAAGCTGTGGGCGGGCGACTGGAAGAAGTACGTCGAGGTCGGCCGCACCTTCAAGAAGGACTTCAAGGGTGACGACGTGGCCTACATGGACGCGGCCAGCGGCCTGTTCAACGCCATGGTCTACGGCTACCCCGAGCAGTACTACAACGAGCAGGGCGACCTGATCCACCAGACGAACCCGGCCGTCAAGGAGGCGTGGAACCTCGCCGCCGACGCGGGTGAGGAAGGGCTCACCGCCAAGCTCCGCCAGTTCCAGCCCGGTTGGGACCCCGGCCTGGCCAACGGCACGTTCGCCACGGCCGTGTGCCCGGCGTGGATGCTCAGCCACATCAGCGAGAAGGCCGGTGAGGCCAACAAGGGCAAGTGGGACGTCGCCCGGGCCCCGAAGGGCGCCAACTGGGGCGGCTCCTTCCTCGGCGTGATCGAGCAGAGCCCGGTCAAGGAGGAGGCCAAGAAGCTCGTCGCCTGGCTGACCGCGCCCGAGCAGCAGGCCCACATCTTCAAGGAGATCGGCAACATCCCGTCCTCGGAGCAGGCGCTGGAGTCCGCCGACGTCAAGAACGCCAAGTCGGAGTACTTCAGCGACGCGCCGATCGGCCAGATCTTCGGCGCCGCCGCCCAGGAGATACCGGACAAGCAGGTCCTCGGCCGCAAGGACGGCACGATCAAGGACACCTTCTCCCAGGGCCTGGCCCTGATCGAGCAGGGCACCCCGCGCGAGGAGGCGTGGAAGACCACCGCGGAGCGCATCGAGAAGGCGGTCGGCTGACCCGCCGACCGCTCGCTCCCGAGGCCGTCCGGGCCCGCCGCCAGGCCGGCGGCGGGCCCGTGCCCCGGCCCGCACATCCGCTTTCCGCTCTCAGGAAGGAAGTCCGGTGGCCACCTCCACCACCAAGGCCCTGACCGGCGAGGAGCCGCCCGGCAGGACGGGCGCCGAGGGCACCGCCCGGCGGCGCGGCGCACTGATGCACCGGCTCGACGTCAAGGGCGCCCCGTACGCCTTCGTCGCGCCGTTCTTCGTCGTCTTCGCGGCGTTCAGCTTCTACCCCCTCGTCTACACCTCGTGGATCTCCCTGCACGACGTGGAACTGGCCACCCTCGACGTCATGGAGTGGGTGGCCTTCGACAACTACGTCGAGCTCTGGGGCGACTCACGCTTCTGGAACGCGCTGCAGAACACCATCACCATCGGCATCATCTCCACGGTGCCGCAGCTGATGATGGCGCTGGGCCTGGCCCACCTGCTCAACTACCGGATGCGCGCCTCGCTGTTCTTCCGCGTCGCCTCGCTCGTGCCCTACGCCACGTCGGTCGCCGCCGCCGCCCTCGTTTTCACCATGATCTTCGAACGCGACTTCGGCATGATCAACTGGGCGCTCGGCACCGTCGGTGTCGACCCGGTGAACTGGGAGGCCGACAAGTGGCCCGCCCAGGTCGCGATCTCCACCATCGTCATCTGGCGCTGGACCGGCTACAACGCGCTGCTCTACCTGGCCGCCATGCAGGCCATCCCCGCCGACCGCTACGAGGCCGCCTCCCTCGACGGCGCCTCCCGGTGGAAGCAGTTCATTCACGTCACCATCCCTGGCATCCGCTCCACCATCGTCTTCACCATCGTGCTCTCCACGATCGGCGCCACCCAGCTGTTCGGCGAGCCGCTGATCTTCGGCCAGGGCCCCAACGGCATCACCGGCGGCGCGGACAACCAGTACCAGACGCTCGGCCTGCTCCTGTACGAGGAGGGCTGGAGGAACTACCAGATGGGCCGCTCGGCGACCGTCGCCTGGGCGATGTTCATGCTGCTCGTCCTCGCCTTCGTGGCGCAGCGTCTGATCAAGCGCCTGCGCTCCCGCACGTCCTGACCTGGAGTCGCCATGACCACTCAAAGCCTCCCGGCCCGGACGGACGCTCCGGCCCGGACCCCCGCCGTGCAGCCCGCCGGCCGTGGCGGTCGCCGGCTGCTGCGCCAGCGCGCCGGACGCCAGCACCACGCGGGCCCGCTCGCCTACGTCCTGCTCGCCATCATGGCGGTACTGTCGATCTTTCCGCTGTACTGGACCATGGTGGCCGCCTCCACCGACAACACCCGGGTCAGCCAGACGCCGCCGCCGTTCCTGCCCGGACCGAACCTGTTCAGCAACCTCGCCCGGGCCTGGGACGAGGCCGCGATGGGCAAGGCCATGGTGAACAGCCTCATCGTGGCCGGGGTGATCGCCCTGTCCACGGTGCTGTTCGCGACCCTGGCCGGATTCGCCTTTGCCAAGCTGCGCTTCAAGGGCCGCAACCTGATGCTCATGCTGGTGATCGGCACCATGATGGTGCCGCCGCAGCTCGCCGTCGTGCCGCTGTTCATGATGATGTCCGAGCTGGGCTGGTCGCAGCAGCTGCCCGCCGTCATCTTCCCCACCCTGGTCAGCGCGGTCGGTGTCTTCTTCATGCGCCAGTACCTGTCGGAGGCGCTGCCGGACGAACTCGTCGAGGCCGGACGCGTGGACGGCGCGCACTCGCTGCGCATCTTCTGGAGCATCGTGCTGCCCGTCGCGAGGCCCGCCATGGCGGTCCTGTTCATGATCACGTTCGTGCACGCGTGGAACGACTTCTTCTGGCCGTTCGTGGTGCTCGACATGACCAACCCGACCGTCCCCGTCGCCCTCACCCAGCTCAGCGCGGGCTACGTGCGCGACCAGTCGCTGATCATGGCGGGCGCGCTGCTCGGCACGCTGCCCCTGCTGGTGATGTTCATCGTCTTCGGCCGGCAGATCGTCAGCGGCATCATGGCGGGCGCCGTCAAGGGCTGACCGGCCCGCGCCCCCCCACCTCACCGCACTCTTCACCCCGAAAGGACTCACGTGGCCACCGCCGCACAGCAGCCCGCGTCCGCCGCCCCGGACGCCGCCCTGACCTTCCCCAAGGGCTTCCTCTGGGGCTCCGCGACCGCCTCCTACCAGATCGAGGGGGCCGCCACCGAGGACGGCCGTACCCCGTCCATCTGGGACACGTACGCCCGCACCCCCGGCCGGGTCCGCAACGGCGACACCGGCGACACCGCCACCGACCACTACCACCGCTGGCGCGAGGACGTCGCCCTCATGGCCGAACTCGGCCTCGGCGCCTACCGCTTCTCCCTGGCCTGGCCCCGCATCCAGCCCACCGGCCGCGGCCCCGCCGTACAGAAGGGCCTGGACTTCTACCGGCGCCTCGTCGACGAACTGCTGGACAAGGGCATCCAGCCCGTCGCCACCCTCTACCACTGGGACCTGCCGCAGGAACTGGAGGACGCCGGGGGCTGGCCCGAGCGCGCCACGGCCGAGCGGTTCGCCGAATACGCGGCCCTCGCCGCCGACGCCCTCGGCGACCGGGTGAAGACCTGGACCACCCTCAACGAGCCCTGGTGCAGCGCCTTCCTCGGCTACGGCTCCGGCGTGCACGCCCCCGGCCGCACCGACCCGGTCGCCGCCCTGCGCGCCGCCCACCACCTCAACCTGGCCCACGGCCTGGCGGTCCAGGCGCTGCGCGAGCGCGTCCGCGCGGACGCCCAGTGCTCGGTCACCCTCAACATCCACCACGTCCGCCCGCTGACCGGCAGTGACGCCGACGCCGACGCGGCCCGCCGGATCGACGCGCTCGCCAACCGGGTCTTCACCGGACCGATGCTCCAGGGCGCCTACCCGGAGGACCTGCTCAAGGACACCGCCGCGCTGACCGACTGGTCCTTCGTGCGCGATGGTGACCTGGAGCAGATCCGGCAGCCGCTGGACTTCCTCGGCGTCAACTACTACACGCCCACGGTCGTCTCCGAAGCCGACGGCAGCGGCGCGCACACCTCCGACGGGCACGGCAACAGCCCGCACAGCCCCTGGCCGGGCGCCGACCGGGTCGCCTTCCACCAGCCGCCGGGCGACACCACGGCCATGGGCTGGGCCGTCGACCCGACCGGCCTGTACGACCTGCTGCGCAGGCTGGCGTCCGACTTCCCGAGGCTGCCGCTGGTCATCACCGAGAACGGTGCCGCGTTCGACGACTACGCCGACCCGGCGGGCCAGGTCAACGACCCCGCCCGGATCGCCTACGTGCGCGACCACCTGGCCGCCGTGCACCGGGCCGTCGTGGACGGCGCGGACGTGCGCGGCTACTTCCTGTGGTCGCTGCTGGACAACTTCGAGTGGGCGCACGGCTACGGCAAGCGCTTCGGCGCCGTCTACGTGGACTACCCCACCGGCACCCGCATCCCGAAGGCGAGCGCCCGCTGGTACTCCGAGGTCGCCCGGACCGGCGTTCTGCCCGGCGCCTGACCGGACCCGGTGCGGCACCGCCATCCACCGCCCCGCGCGGTGCCGCGCCAAAAGCCCGCCCCCGGCCCGCGCCGATGCGCGGGGCCGGGGGCGGGGTACCTTGCGACCGGGTCAGTCGAGCGGGTCGAGCGTCAGCCGCGCCTCGACCGGGTTGCCGTCGTGCACCAGCGACTCGTGGTGGCCGACATCGTCGAAGGCGAAGGCGTACGCCTTCCCGTCGGCCATGTGGTCGTGGATGATCCGCGCGTAGTGGTTGGTCACGGAGTCCTGGTAGAAGCCGTCCGCCGAGGGGTCGGGCTGGTTCGGGTTGCTCAGCAGCGTCGAACGGTTGAATCCGGCGCACAGGGTGCGGGAGATCGGCCCGCGCACCTGGTCGTTCGGGGCGTCCAGGAGCTTGTGGCAGCCGAAGACGCTGGAGGCGTCGGGCTTCTGGAAGCTCGTCACGACCGCACCGGAGCCGTCGGCGAAGTGCATGACGCCGCCCGAGACGCGTCCGTAGTACTTCGTGCCGGGCCGGTCGGCGAACGGGGTGACGGTGAGGGTGCTCGTCGTGTACTTCTGCCAGACCCGGTCGATGTAGTCGTCCATGACCGACGCGGGCAGCGCCCCGGTCTCCACGCCGTACAGCGGCGCCAGCGCCCGCAGCACGGTGCCGTCGGACCGGGTCTGGATCAGCCCGCCCCAGCCGGGCTGCGCCCGCAGCGCGCTGAACACGCCCTTGTAGCCGCCGGCCTCCAGCCGGCCCGCGCTGCTCACACTGCCGTCGGCGCGCTGCACGCCGACGGTGTAGGGCGCGGAGAACATGTCGACCTGCGTGCTGTTCAGCCACAGCCCGGAGTCGTTGAGTGTGTACTCGGACCAGTTGAACAGGATGTCGCGGTTGGCGTCGTTCGGGTTCTGGACCGCCGGTTGCACCAGGCCGCCCGTGGTGAGCCGGAAGTCGAGCTTCTGGCCGTACGAGAAGTAGATGCGCCCCGACAGCTTGGGAATGCGGATCGTCTTGGTCTGTCCGGCGGCGGGTCCGGGGATGGACGCGTCCGGCGCGGGGGTGGGGGGATTGCCGCCGGCGGGCCAGGCGTGGAAGGTGCCGTTCGCGTCGGCCCAGCCCTGCTGACCGGTCGTCAGCGAGGTGCCCAGGTTGTAGATGTGGACCGGCTCGCCGCGGCTGGAGTTGTTCGTGATCTTCAGGGGGATGGTGGCGGGGACCGCCGCGTCGGCGGGTGGCGAGGCGCCGAACGTGAGCAGGGCGCCGGCCAGGCCCGCGGCCGAGACCACGGCGAGCAGACGGTGTTTGAGACTGGAGAGCACTCTCGACCTCCGTGCGGGTGTGGGGGGAGATTGGTCCGTACCGAACTTGAGAGCGCTCTCAGAGTCTCGCCAGGGCGCGTCCATGTCAATGTGCGGCGAGGGGGTAGGGTTGCCGACCTGTCCAGTGGTGGGGGGATTGGCGTGGTCACGGATTCCGGTGCGGACGACGACTGCCTGGCGTGCGACCTGATGACGGGGAAGGCGCCGTTGCCGGGCGGCACCGTACTGCGCACCGGGGCATGGGCGGTGGAACACTGCGTCGGGCCGTTCGGTCCGGGCACCCTCGTGGTCAAGCCCGTCCGGCACGTGCTGCACGTCGCCGGCCTGACCGCGGAGGAGTCCGCCGAACTGGGGCCGCTGCTGCAGCAGGTCAGCGCCGCCGTCACCGAGGTGATGAGCCCGGAGCAGGTGTACGTGTGCCTGTGGTCGCACGCCGGGGGAGTGCCCGGCCACATCCACTTCGTCGTGCAGCCCGTCGGCGGCGCGGACATGACCCGCTTCGACGCCTTCGGACCGGCGCTGCAGGTGGCGATGGGGCAGGCCGGGTACTTCCCGGACGCGGCGGAGGTGGAGCGCGTGTGCGACCGGCTGAGGGACGTACTCGGCTCGACCGGCCCGGCGGACCCGACGCGCTGAGCGGCCCGGTTCAGCCGGTCCGGGTGTCCGCGCCGCCGAGCAGTCGGTAGTGCCGTACTTCGGCGGGCCCTCGTGGTGTCGCCTCGGGCCACAGGCAGTCCAGCACACAAGCGGACGGCGGGAAGAGCGCGGAGGGCACCGCCGGGCGGGCGAACCACTCCCAGCGCACGATTTTGTCCGGCTCGGTGACCCGGGGCGTCCCCGCCGCGCCCTCGGTGACGGCCGCGGCCGTCACGCGGGTCAGCCCGGCCAGACCGTCGACGAGAACCGCCAGGACCCGTACGTCCGCCGGGTCCACCACGAGCCCGGTCTCCTCGGCCAGTTCCCGGGCGGCGGCCGTCTCGAAGTCCTCACCGGTGTCGACCTTGCCGCCCGGGAGTTCCCAGCGGCCGTCGTGGCCGAGGCCGAGCAGGACGCGGCCGGCGGGATCGAGGACGGCGAGGCCGACACCGGTGAGACTGTGGGAGACGGGGCGGGCGCGTTCGGGGCGCTCGGCGCCGGGAGTACGAGAGTTCACCCGGCCATTTCACACTGTCGCGACCGTCCGGAGCCACCGGCCCTACAGCAGGTCGCGGGGCACCGTCTCGTTCCAGGTGCGGGAGAACACCCGTCGGCCGCCCTCGTAGCCGTCCAGCGTGGCGTCGACGAAGAACCGGCTCTCGTCGCAGGTGAGACGGGTGTGCGTGACCACACGCACGTCCCAGTCGGCGCGCCTGAAGTCCATCGTCCACGTGGACTCACCGCTCACGGACGTGAAGTCGTCGGCGACGGACGCGTAGCGTTCGTGCGCGCGGCGGCCGACGTCGAGGCCGATCTCCTCGAAGCGGACCGTGCCCCGGTCCTTCACCGTCTCCAGCTCGGCGTGGTAGCCGACCAGGTCCCGCTTCACGTCCCACCGTTCCTCCGGGGGTGTGAGCGTCGTGGTGGCGAGGGGCGGGGTGCCCTCGGGCTCGCCGAACGGCATCGCCAGGCTGTCGTCGGCCTTTTCCGGGGGACGGATCGGGAGGGTGAGCGTGCTGGAGCCCTCGCGGAGGCTGACCATCGCCGGTTTCGGCGGCGGCCAGGCGAGCGGCCAGTAGGACGTGGACAGCGAGAGCCGGACGCGGTGGCCGGGCGGGAAGCTCTGCGCCACTCCGTTGAGGTGGACCCTGGCCCGGTAGCGGCGGCCGGGCACCAGCGGCTCGGGCTCTTCGGCGCTGTCCAGGCGGGTGAGGTTGAGCAGGCCGTAGGTGACCCGGGTGGCGGCTCCGTCCGGGTGGACGTCCGACAGGCGCGCGGCCACCATGGCGACGGGCTGGTCGACCGTCAGGTCGAGGTCGACGGTCGGCGAACCGAGGATCTCCACCCGCTCGGTCAGCGGCTCGGTCTCGAAGACGAGGGAACCGCCGTCCTCCTCGCGCTGGTCGTACGGCAGGTCGGGCGGCGCGTTGTACGACGCCCACTTGCCCGCGAACTGACCGACGGACAACGGGGACCGCACGGTCAGGACCTCCCCCTCGTCCCCGGGACCCGCCTCGGCGTCCGCTTCGAGGGCGGGCCCGATCCGCCGCCCGGTGAGCGGGTGCGTGACCGGACGGACGTGCGGCGACGGCCACTCGGGCTCCGCCACCCAGCGTCCCGGCCGCTCCTCGTACGAGGTGGACGGCGGGACGCTGTCCTGCATCCACGTCCGCAGCATCGGGCCGTCCATCACGCCGTTGTCGACGCCCTTGAGCCAGTGGTCCCACCAGCGCACGACCTCCTGGAGGTAGCCGATGGCGGGCCCCGGTTCGCCGAGGTGGGGGAACTTGTGCGACCAGGGGCCGATGAGTCCCTTGCGGGGCACGTCCAGGTGGGCGAGCAGCCGGGTCACGGCGTTGGAGTAGCCGTCCGCCCAGCCGCTGGAGGCCAGCACCGGACAGCGCACGTCCGCGTAGTTCTCGGCGACCGAGGCGTGCCGCCAATAGTCGTCGAGCCGCTGGTGGCGCAGCCACTCCACGACCCAGGGGCGCGCGTGCTCGAGCCGTTCGTGCCACATGTCGCGCCAGCTGTCGCCGGCCACGGCCGGGTCGGGGGGACAGGTGGCGTAGGCGAACATGGTGCCCGCCTCGGCCAGGTTGTCCGACAGCATGGCCCCGCCCATGTAGTGCATGTCGTCGGCGTGCCGGTCGTCGGTGAAGGACGCGATCACGACGGCCTTCAGGCTCGGTGGCCGCCGGGCCGCCACCTGGAGGGCCGCGAACGCCCCCCACGACAGCCCCATCATCCCCGTGCTGCCGTCGCACCAGGGCTGGTCGGCGAGCCAGGCCAGCACCTCCTCGGCGTCCCGCTGCTCGATCTCCAGGTACTCGTCGCGCAGCACCCCCTCAGACTCGCCGGTGCCCCGCAGGTCGACGCGGACACAGGCGTAGCCGTGCCCGGCGATGTAGGGGTGGTGGACGGAGTCGCGTTCGGCGGTGAGGTCCCGCTTGCGGTACGGGATGTACTCCAGCACCGCCGGCACCGGCTCGTGGTCCGACGACGTGGGCCGCCAGATCCGCGCCGACAGACGGACGCCGTCCGACATGGGGACGACGACGTGTTCCTCTTCCTTCGTCGTGTACGGCAGGTGGGTCACATGACGCATGGTCGGCGCTCCTTAACCCCGCGCTCCTTCCGGCGGCCCGTCGAAGGTGAGGCACAGGGCAGCGACGCACTGGTCGTACTTCCTGCGCAGGTCCTCCTCGTCGTCGCCGCCGGTGAAGATGTGCGCGAGTTCGTAGCTGTAACTGTCCTGCTGGGAGAGGTCGGAGAGCCGTCGGCCCGGCTCGGGCAGGACCTCGATCCGCACGCCCGGTATCTCGCGTTCGACGCGGGCGATGTCCTCGGCGGAGGGCACGTGCCGCACCACACCGTCCGTGAACCACCGGTAATACCACTTCGCCGCCATCGCGTACGGGCCCTCGCGGTGCGGCATGCGCGGATCGTCCCCGAGGGCGAGGGCGAGCATCGCGTGGTGGTTGGGCACGCCGTCCACGTACTGGAACAGCTCGGCGTGCGACTGGGAATGGCGCGGGTTGATCTCCAGCAGGCTGATGTCCTGGCTGCCCGGATCGTAGAAGTACTCCACGCTGAACGTCGCGTTGTCGAAGCCGATCCGGCGCATCACCCGCTCGGTCACGTCGCGCAGCCGGGCGACGACGTCCGGGGGCAGCATGGAGGGGTACTGGTGGCGCAGGAAGCACGGTGAGTCCGGATAGTCGATGGAGTCGAGCGTGCCGTAGACGATCACCTCGCCGTCGTGCACATAGCCCTCCACCGCGACCTGCACGCCCGACAGCGCCTCCTCTGCGAGACACACCCGGCCCCCGACACCGTCCATCTCTGGCGGCAGGTCCACCCGGTCGAGGATGTGCTCGAAGGGTCGGCCGACACGGGAGATGCCCTCGCGCATCTCCGCGACGGCCTTGCGGAACTCCTCCTCGTCCCCGACCCCGAAGGCGAGTTCGGACGAATAGGACAACGCGGGCTTGAGCCACATCGGGAACCGCACGCCGTCCGGCGGACGCGGCGGGTCCGCCGCCAGGTCGACGCGGCCGAAACGCGGATGCCGGTCCGTCACCTCCCGCTGTTCGAGCCGGCTCCAGTACTTGTGCTCGCACTTGACCACCGACTCGAGACTCGTGGTCCGGGTGCCGTACCTCTCGCCGAGGATCGGGACGAGGGTGCTGACCGGGAAGTCCCAGTAGCCGACGATCGCGTCGATGCTCCCGTCGAACGCGTCCAGCACCGTCTGTGCCTTCTCCAGCACCGCCGGCAGGCGCACCTCGCCGTCCTGCAGCTCCTCGACCGTCAACAGGCCGTGGAAGCGGAGCGAGTCGGCACCCGGCACGGCCTGGAGCGTCGGCAGGTTGGCCTCGTCGAGACCGACCACGAAGACGTTCTTGAGATTGTCGTCAGACACGGCTCTCCTCTCTCCTCCCAGGTTCGGCGGGGTACCCCGGCACGGCGCGGGAAACCTCCATCGCCTCCGGTCAGATGACGCGGAAGAGGTCCGCGGCGGCGTGGACGTCGGTGAGGTCCTCGACGGCGCGGAGGTTGTCGCACAGGGCGTCGAGGACCGAGTCGGTCTCGGCGACGCGCGGCGTGCCGACGGCGATGCCGAAGACACGGAAACCGAGCCGCTGCTTGGCGGCGTTCCAGTCGCGCATCCACTTCTCGGTGACGCCGCAGTCGTCGTCGGTCAGCATCACGATGTCGCCGCGGGCGCGGGCCGTGTCGTTGAACTCCTCCTCCAGCACCGCGGCGGCTTCCGTGAGCGGCCGCTGGTAGCTGGTGCCGCCGCCGAGGAAGGACTCCGCGAAGTCGAGCACGTCGGTGACGGGTGCGGGCCGGCCGGCCGGGAAGCGGAAGACCTGGAGCTTGTCGGCGGCGGCGAACAGGATCCCCACGAAGTCGCGCCCGGCGTCGCGGGCCTGGTCCAGCAGCGCCAGGGCGCACGCCTTGGCCCACGCCTCCCGGGTGATGCCGCCGGGCCCCGCCTCGTACATGGAGTGCGAGGTGTCCACGCAGGCGATGACCGCGCCCTGACCGGTAACCTGCTCGCCCTGGCTGTCGTAGAGCATCAGCTCACCGGCGGCGTAGCGGGCGGCGAACACGGCCCGCAGTTCGGGCAGTCCGAGGGCCGCCAGCTCGGAGGGGAGGACGCGAGAGAGGTCGTCGCCGAGCGTGACGCCGATCAGTTCCCCGGTGGCGTTCTCCACCCTGCGGGCTCGCTCGCCGCCGGCCATCTGCCTAAACCGTCCGATCAGCTCGGCCCACTGGGCCAGCCGGCCGGTCCGGAGCCGCTCGGCGAGCCGGGCCCGCTGCTCGAAGGGCATCCGCTCCAGTTCGCCGGGGCCGACGCCCCACGCCCGCATCAGCGCGGTCTCGTTCCGCGTGGCCTCGGCGGCCCGGGCCACGGCGCCGCTAGCGGCGGCCCGGGTCCCGGGGACGGCCACCCCGAGCGCCTGTGCGGCGCCGACGGCGGCCTCGCGCGCGGCGTCCTCGGCGTTCTCGGCCGCCTCGGCCGCCCGTCCAACGGCGTCGGCGCCGTCCTCCTGCGTCTCCTGGGCGGCCTGCCGGAGGGCGTCGGCCACGGCGGTGGCCGCCTCCTCGGCGTCCAGCAGGCTTCGCTTCGCCCGCTCAGCTTGTTCCTGGGCGCGCCCGGAGTGCTCCAGCATCCGGCGCAGCGCGCCGGCCTGGGCGAGTACGGCCATGGCGGCGGCGTACGCGTCACCGGCCGTCTCCCGGTGCAGCGCGGCGAATTCCGGGGAGTCCGTCAGGGACGTGATGATCTGGTGGTTGACCAGCCGGGAGGGGTCCATCTCCGCCGACCGCCGCAACCGCGGCCGTGCCTTGTAGGCGGCCAGGAACGCGTCGGCCAGGAGATCGGCGGCGTGGGCGTGGCGTTCGTCCAGTTCCCGGGCCAGCTCGCGCAGTCCGTCCGACTGCCCGTTCATGTCGCGCCAGGTCATGAGGTCGAACCGGTCCGCGACCACGGCGGCGGTGTGCCGCTCGGCCGTGGCGCTCGCAAGGCTCAGCCACTTTCCGGTCCGGCTCGCCGGCTCGCCGTGCGCGTCCGGTGTCGCGTCCGGCGCCCCGTCCATGTTTCCGACCGCCCCGGTGCTCAGAGCTGGGCCTGTACCGTGCTCGCGTCCACGCCGAGGGCCTCGGTCAGGACGCGGGCGCGTACCGCGCGTTGGCGACGGGCGACGCGGTCGATGGCGGCGGTGGTGCGTCCCGCGCTCGCCGCCTCCGCGCGCAGCTTCTCCAGCCGCTTCCCCGTCGTGGCGAGCTGATGGTGGGCCTTCTTGATGACCCACTCGCTCAGCGCCTCGCGGGACTGGCCGGCCATGGCGTCGAGCTGGGCCTCCAGTTCCTCGACGGTGTCCGCCAGGTCGAGGGCCTCCTTGGCGTCGGGGTTGACCAGGTGCAGCACCTCCCGCTCGACGACCGGACGCTGGGCGGGGGAGTCCCACAGCACGTGCGTCAGCACCGACAGGTCGGTGTCGGTGACCGCGGGGCGGCCGTCGAGGTAGGCGGAGGCCTGGAGCAGGCGGACGGCCTGCCGCCAGCGGCGGTCCGAGGCGACGAGTTCCTTGCGGCGCAGCGCGGCCCGCAGCGTGCACACGGCGTCGACGACGGCGTCGGGGACCTCGACGGCCGGGACGGCCTCGGCCACGGCGTGCTGCAGCGAGGCCAGCTCGATCGTGGTCCGCGGCGGTGCCTCGGTGCCGCCGACGGCGGAGCGGACCAGCGCGGCGAAGTTGGAGGGGTCCGTCAGGTAGCCGACCTCGAGGCGCACGAGCAGCCGGTCGTAGATCGCGGCCGAGTCCTCTCCGGTGGGCAGCTCGTTGCTCGCCGTGATCGCTCCGATCAGGGGACAGCGGATCGGTTCGCCGCCGTTCTCGGGGTGGTAGATCCGCTCGTTGAGGAAGCCGAGCGTCTCGTTGAGCGCCGCCGTGGAGCACTTGAAGATCTCGTCGATGAACGCGATGTGCGCGGTCGTGGCGCGGCCGTCGTAGACCTGCCGGTACTCGCCCCGGGCCAGCGCGGCTACGTCGATGGGACCGAACATCCTCGTCGGCGCGGTGAACTTCGACAGCAGGATCTCCCAGTAGGAGGCACCGTCGATCCGGCTCGTCAGTTCCCGGGCCAGTTCCGACTTGGCCGTTCCGGGCGGTCCGAGCACCAGTGAGTGCTGTCCGGCGAGCAGCGTCACCACCAGCGTCCGCACGACGTCGGCCCGCTCGTAGAAGCGGTCCGACAGTTCGTCGCCGATGGTCCGCAGCCGCTCCGCCGTCTCCCGCGCGTCCTGTGCGCACATAGCCAACTCCTCGCCTCGGCGCTCGGACGGGCCGACGATTCGTAGCCTATTACGCACGTGTCCGACCCTCGGCGAGGGGGAAGGCGCCCGCTCGCGGCGGGTACCTTCCCCCTCGTCACCGGGCGAACGCGGTCGCGCTCAGCCGCCGACGTTGACGTCGATGCAGGCGTAGAAGGCGTTGTCGGTGTCGGCCACGTTCCACACGGCGAGCACCTTCTGCGGACCGGACAGGCCACCGAAGTCGACCTGGTGGTTCACGACGGCGTCGGGCTTGGCACCGCCGTCGTCGAACACGGCGATCCGCTGTCCGCCCACGTAGTACTCCCAGGTGCTGGTGGCGTGCTGCGCGGTGAGCCGCCACGAGAACGTCGCGTTCTTCGGCACCGGGGTGACGGTCCAGCCCTTGCTGTCGTCGTCCAGCTCCGCGAAGCGGCTGTTGCCGCCGCTGCAACTGGTCAGGCCCTTGGGGCCCTCGACGCTCTGAGGCTCGTACTTGATGTCCCCGCAGGACACCGTGCCCGCCGCGCACTGGGCCTGGCGGCTGGGCGGATCGGAGATGTAGCCGTGCGCGCTCGCCGACGAGGCCGGGAGGCTGACGGCGATGACAGGGGCGAGGGCCGCGCCGATCAGGGCAGCGGTCTTCCTGCTGGCGTGCATGTGAAGCTCCTTCACCTCGGGCCGTCCGGGGCGTGCGGTCATGTGTGTGGGGATGACCGCACGTCGGGAACGGCCTCTCTGAGTGGGGGTCGAGAGACGCGAAGGTGACGCGCACCCGCCGCCGCCCACCAATGGAGTGGTGAGCCCGCGCGGGGCCCAACTCCGCAAGCGGAGCGGCGAGTTCTGTTGGACTAGACCATACAAGCGGTCAACGTGAACGTGTCAAGGGTGTGACGACCGCCGCCTGGAGACCGCCCCGACTTGATAGGCAAGTGAGAGCTTGCCTACCTTGGAGTGGTGGCCGACGACCTCTTCAAAGCGCTGGCCGACCCCACGCGCCGCATCATCCTCGACGAGCTCACAGAGAAGTCCGGGCAGACCCTGTTCGAAATCTGCTCGCGGCTGAGCATGAGACATCACCTCGGCATCTCGCGTCAGGCGGTCTCCCAGCACCTCGCCGTGCTGGAAGGCGCCGGGCTCGTCGAGACCAGGCGGGAGGGGCGCTACAAGTTCCACGACCTGAACGTGAGCCCGCTCCGGCAGATAGCCGAGCGTTGGCCCGCGTCCGACCCCGACACGCCCGAACCGGAAGAGAGCACCCCGTGAAGATCCATATGACCAGCGTCTTCGTCGACGACCAGGCAGCGGCACTGCGCTTCTACACCGAGGTCCTCGGCTTCGTGAAGAAGCACGACGTCCCGGTGGGCGAGACGGACCGGTGGCTGACCGTCGTCTCGCCCGAGGACCCCGAAGGCCCGGAGCTCCTCCTGGAGCCCCTCGGGCACCCGGCCGCGCGGACCTACCGCGACGCCCTCGTCGCGGACGGCATCCCGCTCGCCCAGTTCGCCGTCGACGACGTCAAGGCGGAGTACGAGCGGCTGCGCGGTCACGGCGTCCGCTTCACCCAGGAGCCGGTGGAAATGGGCCCCGTCACCGCGGCCGTCTTCGAGGACGGCTGCGGCAACCTGATCCAGATCGTCACCCAGGAGTAGTGAGCGGTCGCCGTACGGCGGTGAGGGACGGCATTGACGGGTCAGGCTAATGGCAATAGCTTATGGCTAATGTAATTAGCCAACGCTCTCCGGAGGCGTTCATGACCGAGTACCTCCCCGTCGACGGCGGGACGATCGCGTACGAGGTGGCGGGCTCCGGCCCCCTGATCGTTCTCGCCCACGGCATGGGTGACAGCCGCGCCGCCTACCGTGCCGTCGTCCCGCAGCTGGTCGCGGCGGGATACCGGGTGGCCTCGGTGGACCTGCGCGGCTGCGGCGAGTCCAGCGTCGACTGGCCGGCCTGGAGCCGCACCGACATCGCCGGTGACCTGCTCGCCGTGATCCGCAGTCTGGGCGGCCCGGCCGTGCTCGTCGGCCATTCGGTCTCCGGCGGTGCCGCCACCATCGCCGCGGCGCGGGAGCCCTCGCTGGTCACCGCGGTCGTCGAGCTGGCGCCGTTCACCCGCGAGCAGTCGGTCGGCCTTGGCGACCTGAAGGTGAGGCGTTTCCGGCAGGGCATGCTGCGGCTGCTCGGTGCGGGTCTGCTCGGCAGTCTGCCGCTGTGGCGCTCGTACCTCGACCTCGCCTACCCGGGCGTGAAGCCGGCCGACTGGGCGGAGCGGCTCGGGCGCATCGACTCCCTGCTGCGCGAGCCGGGCCGGATGAAGGCCATGCAGGCCATGGGGCGCAGTGCCCCGACGGACGCCGGCGCCCGGCTCGGCAACGTCCGCTGCCCGGTCCTGGTCGTCATGGGAACACTCGATCCCGACTGGGCCGACCCGCACGCCGAGGGCTCGGCGGTCGTCGAGGCGCTGCCGTCCGGCCTCGGCCGTCTCGAAATGATCGAGGGTGCCGGGCACTACCCGCACGACCAGTATCCCGACCAGGTGGTTTCGCTCGTGCTCGGCTTCCTGCGTACGGGCGCCGCCCGTGCCTAGGGCCGGGCTGGATCCGGCGGCGGTGGTCGCGGCCGGTGCCGCCCTCGCCGACGAGGTGGGTCTCGCCAATCTGACGATGGGTTCGCTGGCGGAGCGGGTCGGTGTGCGGGCCCCGTCCCTGTACAAGCACGTGGGTGGACAGGAAGATCTCCTTCGGCGCATCGCCGTCCTGGCGATGAGCGAGGCCGCCGACGCGGTCGGCGGCGCGGTCCAGGGGTACGCGGGCCGCGACGCCCTGGCGGCGGCGGCCCGGGCGTTCCGTGCCTTCGTGCTGGAGCACCCCGGCCGGTACGCGGCCACGATCGGACAGGAACCGTCCGGTCCCGACGACCCGCTGGCCGCCGCCGCACGGCGACTTCTCGACGCGTTCATGGCCGTCCTGCGGGGCTACGAGATCGACCCGGCCGACGTGTCCCACGCCCTGCGCATGCTCCGCAGCCTGTGCCACGGCTTCGCCACGTTGCAGGCCGCGGACGGCTTCCAGTGGAGCGCCGACGTCGACGAGAGTTTCGAATGGCTGATCGACTTCGCCGACCGGGGGCTGCGTGCCCTGTGAGCATTGCAACGAACCGCGGTTGCGTGTTGCGTTAATCGAAACACATTGCAACGATTCTAAGGTGCTGACCTGCAAAACTAGCTGATTTCCGCAATAAATTGGTTGCCTGCTTTGTGAATGCAACGTAGCGTTTCCCTCGTCGGAAAGAATCGAGGGGGGGTAGACCATGGACGCAACGCAGAATCGGGAGCAGGCCGCACCCGGCGCCTTCACCGCCTTCGCTCGTTTCGTGCTCTGTGGTGGTGGAGTGGGGCTCGCATCGAGCTTCGCCGTGGCGGCTCTCGCCTCGTGGATCCCCTGGATCCTGGCCAACGCCCTGATCACCGTGGTCTCCACGCTGCTCGCCACGGAACTGCACGCACGTTTCACCTTCGGTGCGGGCCGGCGCGCGACCTGGCGCCAGCACACGCAGTCGGCCGGTTCCGCCGCGGCCGCCTACGCGGTGACCAGCATGGCGATGCTCGCCCTGCGCCAACTCGTGGCGACGCCCGACGCGGTGCTCGAGCAGGTCGTGTACCTGTCCGCCTCCGCGCTCGCTGGTGTCGCGCGGTTCGCGGTGCTGCGCATGGTCGTCTTCGCCCGAACCCGGTCGCAGGCCGCCGGAGCGGCCGGTCCCGTCACCCGTCCCGTTCACCATGCCTCGGTCCCGGCCGCTCCCGCGGGGCTCTGCCGAGCCGCCTGACGGTCACTTTATGGTTACTTGATGCGTGTTGTCCCCAGATGGGTCCTCGTCTCCTCCGGGTGTGCGCCCGTCCTGCTGATCGGAGGCTGGTCGGGCGCGGCACTGTTCGAAGGACCCGCGTACGACCCCGCCACCCAGACGATCAGCGTTCTGGGCGCCTACGGGGCCGCGGGCTACTGGGTGATGACGACGGCGTTCCTCGCTCTGGGCGCCTGTCACCTGCTGACCGCCTGGGGGCTGCGGGCGGCAGCGACCGCCGGACGCCTGGCGCTGGGCGGCGGGGGTGTGGCGGCGCTGGCCGTGGCCCTGCTTCCCGCGCCGAGCAGCGGGGGTTCACTGCGGCACGGCGCGGTGGCGGTCGTCGGGTTCACACTTCTGGCGGTGTGGCCGCTGCTGGCCGTCGACGGCACGGCGGCCGCTCCCTGGGCTCTGCGGATCGCGCCCGCGGTGGCGGTGTGCGCGCTGATGGCCGTGGGCGGAGCATGGTTCCTGTTCGAGATGCACCGACACGGCAACGCCGGTGTCGCGGAACGCGTCGTGACCTTCCTTCAGTCGCTGTGGCCGTTCGTGGTCTCAGCCTCGTGCCTGAGCCGCATGCGTCGACCGGCGCGACGGCCCGTACGGGAGTAGCGGCCCGGCAGGGCGCGAGCGGCGCACGTTCAGGTGGCCGGGGAGCGGTGCCGGTCCACGATCCCCTCGACGATGCGCATCAGCCGGTCGCCCGCCCGGTCGATGCTGCCGTTCTGCGTGCTGACCTGTGCGCCTTCGAGTACGAAGGTGATCTCGGCGGCGGACTGCTCGGGGTCGGGCAGTCCCGCGTCTGCGCACATGCCGACCATTCTGCGGGTCTGGTCGGCCTTGTGCTCCTCGATGACCTGTCGTGCGGGATGGGAGCGGTCGGGAAGCTCGGCCAGCGAGTTGATGAACGGACAGCCCCGGTGCGAGATCGCGGGCAGTCCCTCGGCGATGAAGCATGCGAGGCCCAGGATCTGCTCCCTGGGGCGGCCGGGATGTTCGGCCTCCACCCGGTCGAAGGCCGCCCGGTACTCGGCGGCGACGATGCGCAGCCACTCCGCGACGAGCGCGTCCTTGGTCTCGAAGTGCCGGTAGATCGCCATCTTGGTGGTCTCCGCCTTCTCGGCGATCGCCTGGACGCCCACCCGCCGGATCCCCTCGCTCTGGAAGAGCTCCTCCGCCGCGTCGAGGATGCGCTCGCGCGGCGGCAGTTTCGCCACCCTGCCCGGCCTTGCGGCGGTCGTTGCCATGACTGCTCCGTGACGTCCGGTCCCGTGGGGCGTCGGGCCCCTCATCGCCTGCTACGGTACCAGTCCGTCCCGTTCGATACCGATCGGTATCGAACGGGACCATTCGGTATCGCGATGGTCGCGGTGCCCCGCCCCTTGTCTTGGAGTGACAGTGAGAATCGACGAGTACGTACGCTTTGACGCCGTAGGGCTCGCGGAACTGGTGGCGAAGGGTGAGGTCACCCCCGCCGAACTGGAAGCGGCCGCACGTGACGCCGCGCAGGCGGTCAATCCGGAGATCAACGCCGTCGTCGAGACGTGGCCGGCGGACGACCTGCCGGAGCCGGGCAGCACCCCGCTGGCCGGCGTCCCTTTCCTGATCAAGGACATCGGCGTCGCCATGGCCGGCCGGCGCATGGAGATGGGCAGCCGCCTGGCGGCCGGCCACGTGGCCCGCTCCGACTCGTCCCTGACGCTGCGCTTCCGCCGCGCCGGCCTCATGACGTTCGGGCGCACCGCGACACCGGAGATGGCTTACAGCAACACGACGGAACCAGTGCTGTACGGCGCCACCCGCAACCCGTGGGACCCGGAGCGGAGCGCCGGCGGATCCAGCGGGGGCGCGGGCGCGGCCGTCGCCGCCGGGGTGGTCCCGATGGCGCACGCCACCGACGCCGCCGGTTCGATCCGCGTCCCCGCTGCCTACAACGGCCTCTTCGGCCTGAAGCCGACCCGCGGCCGCGTCTCCGTGGGCCCGCACTCCGACGAGATCTTCAACGGCCTGGCCGTGCACGGCAGTGTCAGCCGCACGGTACGCGACAGCGCGGTCCTGCTCGACCAGATCCGCGGTCCGGAACCGGGCGACCCCTACTTCGCCCAGGAGCCGTCCCGGCCGTACGCGGAGGAAGTCACCCGCGACCCGGGGCCGCTGCGGATCGGTGTCCTCACCCAGGCGTGGGGCGGACACCGCACCACCGCGCCGGTGGCCGACGCGCTCTCCCGCACCATGCGTCTGCTCGAGGCCCTGGGCCACGAGGTGGAGGAGGCCGAGGTCGGCCTGGGGGTCGACTGGGAGGACTTCCTCCTGGCCAACGCCCGTCAGTGGACCGCCAATCTGACGGCGTCGGTCGACGAGCTGGCCGCCGCGTCGGGCCGGTCCGTGAGCTCGGCGACCCTGGAGGAGCCCATACTCGCCAGTTACCGCTACGGACAGGAGGTCACAGCCGCCGAGTTCGTCACCGCGCTGGCGACGCGCAACAAGGTCGCCCGAGCCCTGGCGGGCTACTTCGCCGGGCACGACATGCTGCTCACCCCGACGCTGCCCGAGCTCCCCGTGCCCCTCGGCACGCATGCCGAGGGCGCCGGGAGGCTGGACGGCCTCGGCTGGCTGCGACGGCTCTTCGACATCTCGCCGTTCACCGCCGTGTTCAACGTGGCGGGCACGCCCGCCATGTCCGTACCGGTGACGGCCGACGCCGCGTCGGGGCTGCCTATAGGTATGCAGTTCGCCGCCGGTTACGGCCTGGAGGACAGCCTCTTCCGCCTCGCCGGACAACTCGAACAGGCCAGCCCCTGGTCGGGCCGGACGCCCACGGTGTGGGCCGGGGACCGCCGGGACGACTGAAACGCCGAAGTGCGCCTCTACGTGGGCTCACTCCCGTCCTCTCCCGCCGGCCCGGTCTCCACCGAGCCCACAGGAGCCACGTACGTGTGGAAGACAAGGTAGGTCTCCCCGTCCCTCGGCGGACGTGTCCAGGAGCGGCTGGTGAAGGTGTGGAGCCTTCCGTGCGCGAGCGCGTGCCGGGGCAGGTGCGCGCCGAACTCCCTGCCCACCGCTTCCAGCAGCGCACGTTCCGCATCGGTGGAGTCCGCCCGGTCGCCGAAGAACCGGTCCGGATCCAGCGCCGGCGGTATCTCCCCGTCCCTGCGGGTCTCCCCCTCCTCGAACGTGAAGGCGTACCGCTCGGCACCGTCCTGTGCCACCGAGAGGTGGAAGTACGGTTCGCCGTGCCGCTTCCGCAGGCCGCTCCAGACCACCACCGCGCGGGTGCCCGCCGAAGCGGCCGCGGCGGGGGAGACGAGACGCTGCCGGTCGAACGATCCGGGTTCGCCGTCGAAGCCGAAGCTCCACCCCGCGCCCGCCCGGCCGACCGCCATGAGGGCCCGGTCCTCGTACGACGAGAACTCTTGCCGGCTCTGCGACGAGCCGCGGCGCGCCTGCCGGAAGGTCGTGGGCTCGTTCAGCACGGCGCCGTCCTCGTCCGCGAGCCGCCCGGGCAGCTCCTCCGGCGCGACTCCTTCGACCAGTACGAACCGGTAGGACGTGCGGTTGTTGCCCGGGTCCGGCTCGGCGAGCCACGCCAGGCCGTCCGGGTCCAGCGGGGGCGTCGACCGGGGTGCCTCACCGGCCTGCCCGCCCCGGGGCGTGGACAGCAGCTCGCGTCCCCGCTCCGGGGTCAGCAGCGGCCCGAGCAGCGGGTCGGCGACCCACCCCACCGGCGCCAGGTGATCCGGGCCCAGCGGCTCCCACCCGCGCAGAGCGCCCGTCAGTGCCCGCCATGCCGCGTCGGTGTCTCCCCACCGCGCCAGCTCCCGCGCCCGCTCGACCGCCTCGCCGAACGGCCCGGTCGCCGTGTACGCGTACGTGCCGTTCCTCAGCTGATCGAGCGTCGTGAACGCCGCCCCCGTCAGGCCCTCATCCGCACCCCGCAGATGGAACGTCAGCGTGCGGTCGTCCCGGTACGGGTGGGCCGAGTGCTCGGCGGCCAGGAGCGGCAGCAATTCGGGCGCGTACCGAGGGTCCGTGACCAGACCCTCGAAGTACACCATGTAGGTCTCGCCGAGCAGACGGCGAATCTGGTCGCCCAGTCCGGCGGCCCGCGGCCGGCCGTACCCCCTGGCCTCGTCCAGCATCCGCACGGCTCGTTCCCAACCGCCGCGCAGCGCCTCCAGCCGGGCCTCCTCGACGAGCGCGTCGAGCCTGCGCGTCGTGCCGTTGACGAACTCCGGCTCCCCCTCGCCCGGACTGGCGTGCAGACTGTGGAACTCACGGTGCATGTCCCGCATGAACTCACGGAAGTTCGCATGCCGCTCCGGTGGCGCGGCCCGCCAGCCCGCCCAGGTGTACATGGCCCATTCGCCGTCCTCGTCCACGTCCTCCGGATCCATGAGGACGTAGGTGGCGTCGGACTGGACGTCGAGCTGCAGTCCGCGCCGCCAGATGTCCGCCTCCCGCCGCTCCTGAGGCGTGGAGTCCTCGTCCAGGTCCTCCTCGAACGTGTCCGCCAGTCCCGACGCGTCGTCGTGCCAGCGCACCTCCGCGGTGCCCGCCAGCAGCCACACGAATCCGCCCGCGTGTCGCCATCCGTCGCTGACCAGGAGGAACTCCCGGTAGGACGGGGGCAGACGGCGGCCGAGGCGGGCCTCGGCCGCCGCGATCCGCTCCTCGTCGGCGGGCGGGAAGCCCAGCCACCGGGACCGCCGGGCGGCCTCGTCCTCCTCGTCCCGTGTCTCGCCCCCCGGTGGGCAGTCCGCCCACTCACCGCTCCACTCGAGGAGGAAGGTCCGCCAGTCGAAGTCCGTGGTGTCCGCCATGAGCCCAGGCTCTCACCAGCCACTGACAACGCACCGCCGACGTACTGCGAAGTGGAGCATCTCGAGGTGTTCGCAGGTGTCGGTACGGGTAGGGTGCGCAGCCGTACGGGACACCGCGCGAGAGGTGAAACGGTGGGCGTCCATCGAGCCGAGGCTGCCGCCACGGCGATGCGGGAGGCGGCGCGCGAACTGCTGTCCGTACTGGAGCCGGCGCAGGTGCGCGAGCTGCGCGCGGGACCCGGCCGGCTCGACGCTCCCGAGCTGAGGGAGTGGACCTACCTGCCCGGTACGCGCCCCGGTCTGTCCACCGAGGGCCTGGACGGCCGGCAGCGCGAGGCGGTCGACGCGCTGCTGGCCGCGGCCCACGGCACACCCGGAGCGGCGCTGGCGCGCGGGGCGATCGAGGTGGAGCGGCACCGCCGCGCCACGGCCGGTGCCACGGGCGCCGACCGCTACTGGGTGCGGCTGCTGGGAGACCCGGACGGGGACGGCCCCTGGAGCTGGCGGATGAACGGCCACCACCTCGCCGTACACGTGCTGGTCGCGGCCGCCGGAATCCGCGTGACACCCCACTTCGTCGGGGCGGAGCCGGCCCGCATCACGGACGGTCCACAGGCCGGACGCCGGCTGCTGGGGCCGGAGGAGGACCTGGCCCGGGAACTGGTCACGGACCTGGACGCCGACCGGCGCGCGAGAGCGGTCTTCGCCGCCGCTCCACCGGACGACATCCTCAGCCGGGACGACCCGTTCGCCGACCCGGACCTGCTGCCGGCCGGTCTGCCGCACGGCGACATTACCCCGGGTCAGCAGCGGCTGCTCGCCCGCCTGGTGCGCCGCTACCTCGACCGGGCACCCGCGGCGTACGCCGAGCAGTGCTGGTCCGACCTGGCGGCGCGCGGACTGGACACCCTGGCGTTCGCCTGGGCGGGCGGCCGCGCGCCCGGCGACCGGCACTACTACTGCGTCCGCGCCCCGGACCTGCTCATCGAGTACGACAACACTCAGGACGACGGCAACCACGCCCACTCCGTCTGGCGGCACGTCCGCCACGACTGGGGGGCCGATCTCCTCCGCGCCCACTACACGGAGCAGCACGGGCGGGAGCACTGACCGCTACGGGCCGACACGGCTAGAGTCCGTGCACCTTGGCGTTCGTCGAGATCTCGTAGACCAGTTCGAGGGTGCGCCGGCCGCCGGGAGGCAGGAGGACGTTCCAGCGGACGACGCCGTCCGCGTCGACGTCGTCGGGCGGGGGAGCGCAGGCGCCCCGGCGCAGGCTCACCTCCACCGCCGACGTCTCGGAGACGGGGACGCGTTCCCGGACGACGACCATGTGCTCATGTCGCTCGCCGGGCCCCGAGAACCGTGACAGGTGCAGGCGGACGGTCCGGGTGAGCACGGTCCGCTGGGTGAGACCGGCGGTGTCACGAGTCTCCTCGGTCTGCCTCACGACCCGGTGGTCGTCGCGGCTGCCGAAGGCGAGGGCGGCCGGGGCGCCGGGAGCGGTGAAGTCCAGCGTGCCACGACCGAGGAAGCCGCCGCCGCTGACGAGGTCCACGGGCCCGGCGAGCAGTGCGTGCCCCGAGCGGTTGTCGAACCGGACCAGTCGCCCGACCAGCGGGGACAGCTCGGGCGAGCAGGCGTACTCCGTGGTCGTGGGCGTCTCGAAGGAGGAGAGCGGCACCCGGTGGGCCCGGCCGTCGGACGGTACCGAGACCGGGGCGTCGCAGTGCAGGACCCGGACCTCGCCGCCGTCGTCGACTCCCGGCAGGCCCTGTACGGGCGCCGGACCGAGGTCGGTGATCTCCTCCTCGCGCCATTCGACCTGGACGGTGCGGCGTTCCGCCGCCGACCGGTCCCGGAGGGTCAGCCGGTCCTCCGCCAGGCGCGGAGGCTCGGTGGCGAGCGTGCTGCGGGCCGTGGACAGGGTCAGGCGTACGTCCGACCAGTCCTCGCCGGTGCGCTGCCAGACCATCGCGTCCGTGTCCAGGGTGAGCGAGTCCCCGTCGAGCACGGCGCGGTAGGCGGGCCGCCACAGGGCGCACGGGACGAGGTGGGCCACGCGCAGCGCGGCCGGACCCGCGTCGCCCGCCCGTACGGTCAGTTCGATGTGGCCGACCAGTTCGGAGGGTTCCGACTCCGTGTCCGCCAAGGCGTGCCGCGCGTCGGTGAGTTCGGCGGCGAGCGCCGTCAGCCGGGAGTCGACCGTGCGCAGCCGCTCGCCGCAGGTGTCGCGCTCCCTGTCGACCCGGTCCAGTTCGCGGGCCCACCGGGCGGCGTCGGACTCACCGAGCCCCGCGCCCTCGCCGATCTCCCGCAGCAGATCGGTGGCGAGGCGGCCGAGGAGGTCGACACGGGCGTGCAGGCGCTCGCGCTGCCGGCCCAGCGCCTGCTGTTCCTCCTCGAGGTCTCTCACACGGTGCCGCAGGGCGGAGTCGTCGTCGGCACGACCCGGTGCTCTCGGTGTCCACTCGCGCACGACCCGGGCATCGAGCACGGTCACCGGGCCGTCGGCGGACAGTTCGGCGTGCAGGCTGTGGTCGACGGTCAGGGCGCTGACCGGTCCGAGACGCAGCGACTGGGTGCCGGCCGCGAGGTCGACCACGGCGGTCCGCTCGACGTACGCCCGGTCCTCCAGACAGGTGACGGCGGTGGCGGGGAGGGCGATCGGATCGGGGCTCGTGGGCATGAGGGGGTCAGCTCCTGCGGTTGCCGCCGGTCAGGGCCTTGCCGGCGGGGATGCGGATGACGTAGCCGCCGTCGACGGCGGAGGTGGAGTGGGCCGGGATCTCGACCCGCCACAGGCGGGTGCCGGGAGCGTGCCGCTCGGCGTCGGTGCCGGCCGCGGGCGCCTGCCAGCCGGCCTTCTCCTCGATCCTGATGTCCGCGTCGGAGGTGACCGGCACCCGCTCGCGCACCTCGACGGTGACGGGGACCGGGAGGCGGTTGGCCAGTTCCACGTGCACGCGGTGGTCGAGGACGGTCACGTTGTTGCGCAGCCCGGAGGTCGATTCGAGCAGACTCGTACGGCGCGTGACCCCGATGGCCTCGTTGGCGCCCAGGCCCACGCGGCGCACGCCGCCGGGGGCGAGCGTGGGCAGCGCGGTGGTCAGCAGGAAGTCCCCGTCGGCCGAGACCTCCAGCGGGCCGGCCAACAGAGCCTGGTCCGTCGCGTTGGACAGCACCAGGGTCGTGTAGACCGCCTGTTCCATCGACGGGACGCACAGGTACTCGGTCCGCAGACCGACCGCCACCTCACCGACGGTGATCGTGTGCCACGTACCGTCCGAGGGGACGTCGGCGCGTGCCGCGGCGTCGTAGCGGTGGTCGAAGGAACCGGCCGACTCGCGGGGGCGCACGGCGTTCCCCGGCAGGGGCAGCGCGGTGACCGTCTCGGCACGCCGCCGGTGTTCGGCCGCCACCGGGTCGGAGGCGGAGTCGGGGAACAGTCGCCCGCGACGCTCCGGTGGTCCGTCGGCGCCGGTGAGCACCAGTGCCGCGTAGTCGAGTTCGGCACCGCTCGGTCGCGGTGGCCCGGTCTCCGGGGCCGGTGACGGGGCGGGTACTGCCTGAGGGACGGCTGCGGACGGTGCCGCGGCCCGGCCGGGCGCCGCGGGAGCCACGGGGCGGGGCGCGCCGCTCCTGCGGCGGGCGTACGGCTGCGGGGCGCCGGGCGCCGAGTCGCCCGGCATCGGGCCCTCGGCGCTCACCGGCATGCCGCCGGGCGGGGGCGGCAGCGCGCCGGGTGGCGGCGGGAGGGCACCGGGAGGCCCACCGTAGCCGTGGCCCGCCATCGGCGGGGCGGGCGGCGCTACGGAACCGGGCGCGGGAGCCGCCGCGGCCGCCACCGCGTCGTGGACGGTCACGGCGGAGCCGCCGGCGCCCGGGGGCGGTCCTGCCGCGTCGTAGCCGCTGAAGAGGTCGGGCAGTCCGCGCGGGGGCTCACGCCATCCCGACGGCGCGGGAGTCGGCTGCTCGCGTCCGATGCGGATCGATCGCAGCCGGGGCACATCGGTGCGCCGTCGCAGATCGGCCGTGGCCAGCGAGACGCGGACGCCGGTCCAGTCCTCGCCGGTGCGCTGGGCGATCGACGCCCGCAGCAGCAGCCGTCCGTCGCTTCCGCCCTGATGGTGGGTGAGGCGGTAGGCCGGCACCCAGACGGCGCCGGGCACCCCGTACTCCACCTCGACCTCGACGTCCGTGTCCGCGCCGCCCGTGAGGGTCACGTCCGCGCACGCAGTGGTCTCGGAGCGCGAGGCGGGCGCGTCGGTGGAGGCCCGGGCGAGCCTGTCGGCGGCGACCTCCCACTCGTGCTCGGCGTGCGTCAGTTCCTCCTCCGTCTCGCGCAGGCGGGCGTGCAGCACGGTCAGCCGGTCGTCCACGAAGTCGGCGAGGCCCAGCCAGGCCTCGACGGGGGTGCGACGGTGGGGAGCCTCGTCGTCGCGGGGCGGCGGCACCGGGCGCAGGGCCGCCACCTCGTCGATCAGCTCCTGCTGCCGGTTCCGGCGGGCCTGGACGGCCTCCCGGGCGTCGCGGAGCCGTTCCACCTCACGCCGGAGCTCGCCGACCGGGCGGCTGTCGAGCGGTTCGGCCTCGACGGCCACTCTCGCCCCGGTGACCCGTACCCCGGTGGCGCCGACGACCCGCACCCGCAGGGAACCCGGGTCCATCGAACGGGGCAGACCGGTCACCCGTACCCGCCCGCCCCGGGGCACGCCGCCGCGGGCGAGCCGGCGGCAGAGGGCGCCTTGCGCATACACCACCACCGAATCGAGCGTCGATGCCCACCTCGGGGCCGCCTCAGCCATCATGTGCTCCCCCACACGCCGTGTCAGTGCCGAGGGAACTCTATGCCGGATGCCGACGGTGAGTGCTCCGGTGCGGTGGAGCGGATCGCGGAGATGTCGAACTGGAGCCGGACCTTCTCGCTGACCATGCTGCCGCCCGCCTCGAGCCGCTGGTTGTAGACGAGCCCCCAGTCGCGGCGGTCGATGGTGGTGGTGCCGTCGAAGCCCGCCCGCTCGTAGCCGAACGGATCCATGACCGAGCCGAGGTAGTCCAGTTGGATGTCGACGGACCTGGTCGTGCCGCGAATCGTGAGGTCGCCCGTCATACGGAAACTCTCCCCGCCGTCGTGGACGGTCGAGGTGCTGCGGAACGTCATCTCCGGGTGGCGGCGCACGTCGAAGAAGTCCTTGCCGACCAGGTGCCCGTCCCGCTGCTCCACGCCCGTGTCGACGCTCCCGACCCGGATGACGAGTTCGGCCCGGGACTCGGCGGGGCGGGCTCCGTCGAAGTAGAGCGCGCTGTCGTAGTCGGCGAAGGACCCGCGGACGGTCGTGACCATGGCGTGCCGCACGGAGAAGCCGATCCGGCTGTGCGGGCGGTCGATGGTCCAGTGTCCGGTCAGTGCGCGCAGCGCCGGGTCGAGTGCGGCGCCGGCCGCCGTGACCCGCGCACCGGGCCCACCGGACCCCACGGCCGGCGGCGGCTCGGCGACGGCGGTCTGGCGACGGCTGAAGATACCCATGTGACGTGGCCCTTTCGAGTCGGAACACTCGGTGTTACCACGCCGTGGGCGGACCGGACCGGGCAAGATGTGCGGCCTCGTCCGGGTTCCATGACGCCGACCGGAAAGCTGCACAAGATCGCCGGATTGAGTACGCGTACCTGCACGGACTCGGTAACCGACAGTCCGCGTACGGGCCCGCGCGTCCCGGGGGTGCGGATTACCCGGTTACCCGGCGGGATCCTCCTCCGCCTGCCGTACGGCGCGATGGACCGCCTTCTCGACCGCTTCCACCGACAGGCCGCCGGCCGCGGCGTGATCGGCGATCGCCGCCCGCGCCGCCTGGGCGGCCTCCTGCCAGGCCCGTTGCTGCGCTTCGAACTCCTCGCCGTCGAGTCCGGCGAGTCGCGCGCGCTGTTCTTCCGCCGCCCGCTCAAGGCTGATCAGGTCCTCGGGAATGTCCACGCCACCGATCCTAGGCTCGGACGCGGCCGGGCCCCGGCCCCGACCCGCGGGGGTCGGTCCTCGGGGCGGCGAACGGGCAGGGCAACGGGGACCGGCCATGTGAAGAGGAACGCGGAGGCTCCATGCTCCGGGCATCCGTTCTGCCTGTTCGTCGTCTCGGAGCCGTGACGCGGTGCCGCGCTCTCGGAGCGCCCCGTCACTCGCCGAACGTGCGGCGCGCGTCCTCGATGTGGCCGAGGTACTGGTGGGTCCAGCCACACATGGCGTCGACCGTGGTGCGCAGCGCCCGGCCCGGCTCGGTGAGCGTGTACTCGACCCGCGGCGGCACCGTGGGGTACACCTTCCGCTCCAGCAGGCCGTTGCGCTCCAGCATGCGCAGGTTCTGCGTGAGCATCTTGTGGCTGACGCCCTCCACCTCGTCGCGCAACTCGCTGAACCGCAGGGTGCGCTCGCCGAGCGCTTCGATGATCAGGAGCGCCCACTTGTTGGCGACGTCCGAGAAGATCTCCCGCGCCAGGGAGTCCGCGCGCCGCAGGTCCGCGTCCTCGGGCAAGCCCTTGAGCAGCTGTTTGGTCACCATCTGGTTCCTCAGTCACCGAAAAGTGCGTTCTTCCAGGTCCGCGCTCACTCTCCTACAGTTCTTCAGTAACCACAAGAGAGTGAACCGAAGGGTGAGCACGTTGACTGCCATGGACGTCTTCAACCACCGTGTGCCGGCCGAGAGCGAGTTCGGCTACGCGCAGGCGATCAAGTCCCGCGATCTGATCCACGTCTCCGGACAGCTCTCGCTCGACCGGGCGGGCGAGTTCGTCCACGCGGACGACTTCGCCGCCCAGCTCGAGCAGACGTACGCCAACGCCGACAAGGTCCTGGCCCACTTCCGCGTCACCCGGAACCAGGTCGTCTCGCAGACCCTGTACGTGGTGGACCTGAGGCAGAACGCCGCGGCGACGGCGGCGGGCAATCTGGCGTACTTCGGTGAGCACCGCCCGGTCAGCACGGTCGTCGGCGTCACCGAACTGACCTTCCCCGGTCAGGTCGTCGAGATCGCCTTCGTCGTCGACGAGAAGCTGCCGGCCTGACCCCGGGCCCGGCGCGTCTACACCGGGCCGCCCTGAAGAACGCGGTCGAGTGCCGCCCGGCCCGCGGGGCCCCACGTCGGCTTGCCGCCGGGCAGCCCCCGGTCCCCGTTCCGGCCGATCAGCATGAGAACGAGGCCCTTCAGGGCGGCCAACCCGCGGGCGCGCCGGACGGTCCCCTCGTCCGCGTGCGCGTACACGTCGAAGAAGCGCGCGGCGGCGCCCCCGGGAAGGACCACCCACGCGGCCGCGAGGTCCCACGCCGGATCGCCGGCGAACAGGTCACCGAAGTCGACCACGCCCGAGAGGGCTCCGTCCGAGACGACGACGTTCGCGGGATGAAGATCACCGTGCACCCATACCGGCGGGCCCTCCCACTCGGGGGCCGCCACGGCGTCGTCCCACACGGCCCGGAGGCCCTCGGCGATGTCGCCGGGGGCGACGGCCTCGAAGAAGTGGTCGAAGCCGTCCGTGCACTCCTTGGGGTGAGCGCCGCGGTCCGAACCGGCCGGTGCCTCGGCGGGCGCCGGAACGTGCAGCGCCCCGAGGAAGTCCGCCAGCCTGCCGGCCGAGTCGTCACCGCTGATCGGACTGCGGTCCAGCGGCTCGCCGGGGACCCACGTCATGACGGTCCACGGCTTGGGGAAGCGCGCGGACGGTTCGCCGATCCGCACCGGTTCCGGGACGGGGAGCGGCAGGCGCGGGGCCAGGACGGGCAGCCACCGGCGCTCCTTGCGCTGGAGATCCGGGGCACGTTCCGTACGGGGCACGCGCACGGCCAGCTCGTCCCCGAGGCGCCACTGCTGGTTGTCCCATCCGCCCGCCACCTCACGGATGGCCAGGTCCGCGAGGTCGGGGTGCTGCTCGTGCAGCAGATCGCGGACCAGGTCCGCGGTGATCTCGAATGCGGAGTCGGTCATGAGACGTCACAGTACTGGTCGGGCGGGGACCGTCCCCTCCACGAGAGCCTCGCGGAAAAAACTTCGGCGGCGATGTCGAGAATCCGTGACCGGCTCCGTCCCCGCTGTGAACGCGACCAGAATGGGTCGCACCCGCACCGAGGAGACAACGATGGCCAAGTACCTGTTGCTCAAGCACTACCGGGGCGCACCGGCGGCGGTCAACGACGTGCCCATGGACCAGTGGACGCCGGACGAGATCTCGGCCCACATGCAGTACATGCAGGACTTCGCGGACCGGCTCGAGAAGACCGGCGAGTTCGTCGACGGTCAGGCGCTCGCTCCCGAGGGGACGTGGGTGCGGTACGACGGTGAGGGGCGCCCGCCGGTCACGGACGGGCCGTTCGCCGAGACCAAGGACCTCATCGCCGGCTGGATGGTGATCGACGTCGACGGCTACGAGCGAGCCGTCGAGCTGGCCGGGGAACTGTCGGCAGCCCCCGGGGCGGGCGGGAAGCCGATCCACGAGTGGCTCGAGCTGCGCCCGTTCTACGGCGTCTCGCCCACCGTCACGGAATGACCCCAGCCATCGACGAGGCCCTGCTCAGGAGCCTCACGCCGAGCGTCCTCACCGTCCTCGTCCGCCGCGGAGCCGACTTCGCGGCGGCCGAGGACGCCGTCCAGGAGGCGCTGGTCGAGGCGGTCCGGGTGTGGCCGGCCGACCCGCCCCGCGATCCCAAGGGCTGGCTGATCACCGCGGCCTGGCGCAAGTTCCTCGACGCGACGAGGGCGGACACCGCCCGCCGCCGGCGGGAGGACCTGGCCGACCAGGAGCCGGCCGCCGGCCCCGCGTCCTCGGCGGACGACACGCTCCAGCTCTACTTCCTGTGCGCGCACCCGTCGCTGACACCGTCGTCCGCGGTCGCGCTCACCCTGCGCGCCGTCGGCGGCCTGACCACCCGCCAGATCGCCCAGGCCTACCTGGTGCCCGAGGCGACCATGGCCCAGCGAATCAGCCGGGCCAAGCGCACCGTCTCCGGCGTCCGCTTCGACCGGCCCGGCGACGTCGCCACCGTGCTGCGCGTCCTCTACCTGGTCTTCAACGAGGGCTACTCCGGCGACGTCGACCTCGCCGCCGAGGCCATTCGGCTCACCCGGCAGCTCGCGGCCACGATCGAGCACCCCGAGGTCGCCGGGCTGCTCGCCCTCATGCTGCTCCACCACGCCCGGCGCGCCACCCGGACCGCGCCCGACGGCAGCCTGGTGCCGCTCGCCGAACAGGACCGCGGCCGGTGGGACACCGCGTCGATCGCCGAGGGCGTCGCAATCCTCCAGGCGGCGCTCGCCAGCGACCGGTTGGGTGAGTTCCAGGCACAGGCCGCCGTCGCGGCACTCCACGCCGACGCGCCCACCGCCGGGGAGACCGACTGGGTGCAGATCGTCGAGTGGTACGACGAACTCGTGCGGCTCACCGACAGCCCGGTCGTCCGGCTCAACCGCGCGGTGGCCGTCGGCGAGGCGGACGGACCGCGCGCCGGACTGGCCGCGCTCGCGGAGCTGGAGGACACACTGCCCCGCCACGCCGCGGTGGCGGCGTACCTCCACGAGCGCGACGGCGACCCGGCGACGGCGGCACGGCTGTACGCCGAGGCGGCCCGCAAGGCGTCCAGCCTCGCCGAGCGCGACCACCTGACGCGCCGGGCGGCCCGGCTCAACGCCCGCCGGCGTCGCTGACGGCCAGAACCCTGCCGGTGAACTCCGCCAGTTGCTCCCGCATCCTCTCCCGCGGCACACCCTCCTGACCCGCGAGATGCTCGACGAGGTCGGCCCGGACCGCGGCGAGCAGGGCGTGCGCGGTGAAGTCGCCGTCGGGAAGGCCGGGGATCTGCTCCAGTACCGTCCGGAGCAGGGCGTGCCAGCGCGCGTAGTGCTCCGCCCCGTACGGGCTGCCGGCCCCACCGTCCTCCAGAGCCAGCGCCAGGCGACGGTTGTCGTACTTGAAGCACAGGACGGCGTCGAGCAGGGCGGCCACCCGCTGCCCCGGCTCAGTGGCGGGCCCCAGCGGCGGCGGACCCGATTCGACGGCCACCCTGACCGGTTCGAGCCGCCTCTCGTACAGGGCACGGAGCAGTCCCGGCCGGTCGCCGAACGCCCTGAAGAGCGTGCCCTTGCCGACGCCGGCGGCGGCCGCGACATCGGCCATGGTGACGTCCTCCGGGCTGTCGCGCCCGGCGAAGAGGGCGTCGGCTGCCGCGAGGACGGCCTCCCGGTTGCGGGCGGCGTCCTTGCGGGGCCTGCGCTCGGCCATGGTGCTGCTCCTTCGTTTGCAAAACGGACCCGGGGTCCGTATCGTCGTTGAAACGGACCCATGGTCCGGATTCTACGAGATGGAGGACACCCATGTCCGCACCGACCTCCCCGGCGGATCTCTACCGCCACAGCCTGCGACTGCTGCTCGACAAGGACATCGCCGCCTGGACCGGTCTGTGGGCCGACGACGGAGTCATGGAGTTCCCGTTCGCCCCAGAGGGCTGGCCGCGACGACTGGAGGGGAAGGAGGCCGTCGGCGCCTACATGCGCGGCTATCCCGACCACATCGATCTGCACGACTTCCCGGACCTGCGCATCCACCGGACCGTCGAGCCGGAGACGCTCGTCGTCGAGATGCGCGGCGTCGGCCGCCTCGTACGGACCGACGCGCCCTTCGACATGACGTACATCGCCGTCGTGACCGTCGAGGCAGGGCGCTTCACCTCGTACCGCGACTACTGGAACCCCCTTGCGGTCCTCGAACCCGGCGCGGACTTCCGGAGCGGCCGATGACCACCGGCACCACTCTCGTCGTCGGCGCGACCGGTACCACCGGCAGCCGCACGGTCGCGCGGCTGACCGCCGCCGGACACCGTGTCAGGGCGGCGAGCCGCCGTGCCACCCCGGTCCCCGGTGCCGAGCCGGTCCCCTTCGACTGGTACGACTCCGCCACCCACCCCGCGGCCCTCCGCGGAGCCGACCGCGTCTACCTCGTACCGCCCGTCGGCGACGCCGACCCCGCGGCGACCGTGCTGCCCTTCCTCCGGCAGGCCCAGGCCGCGGGTGTCCGCCGTGCGGTCCTCCTCGGTTCCTCGGCCGTCGGCGAGGGCGGCCCCGCGGTGGGGGAGGTCTACGGGCCGGTGCGGGAGCTGTTCGAACAGTGGGCGGTGCTGCGCCCGTCGTGGTTCATGCAGAACTTCACCGGCACACACGTGCACGCCCGGAGCATCCGTGAGGACGGCGCCATCCGGACGGCGACCGGAGCCGGCCGGACCGGCTTCGTCGACGCCGACGACATCGCGGCCGTCGCCTTCCACGCCCTGACCGACGAGCGGGCACCCTGCACCGATCTCGTCCTGACCGGACCGGAGGCGCTCAGCCATGACGACATCGCCGCGGTCATGACCGACGTCACGGGTCGCCCGGTGGTCCACCACCGGCTGACCCACGAGGAGATGACCGAGCGCCTCACCGCGGTGGTGCCGCCGGAGTTCGCCGCCATGCTGGCCGGCCTGGACCGGTCCATCGCCGAAGGGGCGGAGGACCGCGTCACCGACACCGTCCGGCGCGTGACCGGCCGGGCCCCGCGCGGCTTCCGCGCCCATGTGGAGCAGGAACTGCGGCGGCGCCGCCGGGCCGCGATCAGCTCGCAGCCACGTCGGTCGGTGAAGGGTCCGCACACGGGCGCAGGACCATGAGTGGGCCTTCCGGGGCCGCCACCATGGCGAAGGGAAAGCGGTCGAGCTCGAGGCAGAGCGCGACGTCATCAGGATGGGTTCCCTGACGCACGCCCGTCGTCAGCTCGACGGCGGCCCGGGAGGCGGCGGCCCGGCGCAGGAACTCGGAGGCGTCCGTCTCCGTCCCGGTGGCCCTGTGCGCGATGTACTGGGCGCACGCCAGGTCTTCGTCGGCGTGCCCGTCCTCGCCGGTGACCACGAACGTGACGCGGGCGCACTCGTGTGAACGCAATAGTCCGGCCGTCGCCTCGGCCACCACGAAGCCGGCGCACAGCACCAGTGACGCGTCCTTGACCGCGAGGGCGCCGACCGTCCCCGCCGTGGTCCTCTGCACAACGGTCCGCCCGGCAAGGTCGACGGACCGCAGCAGACCCGGCGAGTTGACGGCGTCGAACCCGGTCTCGGGCGGACCGTCCTTGATCGCCGCCCAGTCCGGGTGGCGAGCCTTCAGGGCCAGGGCTTCGTCCAGCGACTCGGCGAGGACGATCCTTTCCGCACCCCGGGCAAAGGCCCAGGCGGCCACGGTGAAAGCGCGCATGACGTCGACCACGACCGCCACGGAGGGGGCTTCGACCAGGTCGGCGATGCCGACGAAACGAGCGTCCATGCCGGCCATGATCGTGCATGCCTACGGTACCGGACAGCGAATTCACGTTCGGTGCTCCGGCGTTGAGCGCCCGGGGCCACGGTCGCACCGGCGAGCCTCGCCCCGCGCCCCAGGACGAAGGGGGGAGGATTCCGGCATGACACCGAAGCATCCCAAGACCGAGCTCGACGCCCGCTACAGCGCCGCACTCAACCCGCGTCCGGGCGCGGAGGATGTCACCGCCACGGAATGGGCCGAGGCCGAGCGGCGACTGCGCGCCGCCGAGATCTTCTGGATCACCACGGTCCGGCCGGACGGTCGCCTCCACGTCACGCCGCTGATCGCCGCCTGGCACGACGGCGCGCTGCACTTCAGCACCGGGTCGGGGGAACAGAAGGCCGAGAACCTGGCGGGCAATGCCCATTGCGTACTCACCACGGGGAACAACACGTTCTCCGAAGGCCTCGACATCGTGGTCGAGGGCACGGCGGAGCGGGTGACGGATCCGGCACGGCAGGACGAGGTCATCGCCGCGTTCGAGGAGCAGTACGGGGACCGCGTAGCCTCCCCGGAGGGGCCCTTCCACGGCTTCGGCGACAGCATCCGCGAGGGCAACGACCTGCTGTTCGCGGTGGCGCCCGGCACGGCGTACGGCTTCGGGCACGACGGCCAGGTGTTCAGCCACACCCGCTACACCTTCACCTGACCGCCGACGGGTGTCCGGTTCTCGCCTGTCCGGGGTAAATGCCTGGACTGGTGGCGGCTCTTGTAGGGAAACTTCCGGGTCTGAACTCCGGGAGTGTGATGACGCAGACAGCCGCACACGTGACGTCGCCGGGCAGGGGCGCGGTCGTTCTCGCCCTGCGGCGCTACGGCAGGGAACTCCTCCGGCTGCGACGGCCGGCCCTGCCGGCGCTGCTGCTGCCGGCCGTGGGCAACATCGGGATCCGCTACGTCGCGCCCCTGCTGGTCGCCAAACTGGCGGGGCAGGCAGCCGACGGCGGTGGTCTCACGGTCGGTTCGGCACTGCCGTACGTGCTGGGCTTCGGCGCGGTGCTGCTGCTCGCGGAGGCCGTGTGGCGGGTCGGTCAGCACTGCCTGAACCGCGTGGACGCCCTCGGCATGGAGCACCTGTACGTCACCGGCATGGACGAACTCCTCGCCAAGGACGCGTCGTTCTTCCACGACAACTTCGCCGGCTCCCTGACGAAGCGGGTGCTGAGCTTCGGCAAGCGGTTCGAGGACTTCGTCGACACGGTGACGTACCGGATCGTGGGCAACCTCGTGCCGCTGATCTTCGGCGCCGTCGTGCTGTGGCACTACGAACCGCTGCTCGTCGCGGGCCTCCTTCTGATGATCGTGCTGACCGTCGTGGCCGCGGCACCCCTGATCCGTCGCCGTCAGGCACTCGTCAACGACCGTGAGGCGGCCATCGCCCGGGTCTCCGGCCACGTCGCCGACAGCCTCACCAACATGGAGACCATCCGGGCGTTCGCGGCCGAGCGCCGGGAGGCCGACGAGCACCGCCGCCGCGTCGCGGACTCCCGGCGCCTGACGTTGAAGTCCTGGGACTTCGGCAACCTGCGGGTCGACACCCTGATCGCCCCCATGTCCGTGCTGACCAACGTGCTGGGCCTGTTCGTCGCCATCGCCTTCGGCAGCCCGGGGCAGGGTGTGGAGGAGATCGTGGTCGCCTTCACCTACTACTCGAACGCGACCCAGATCATGTTCGAGTTCAACCAGATCTACCGCCGTCTGGAAAGCTCGATGACCGAGGCCGCGCAGTTCACGGAGCTGCTGCTGGATCCGCCCACCGTGCTGGACGCGACCGAGCCCGAGCCGCTCGCCCCGCGGGGCACCGGGGTACGCTTCGAGGCGGTCACCTTCGCCCACGCGGGCACCGAGCCGATCTTCCGGGACCTCGACCTGGACGTGCCCGGTGGCGCGCGGATCGGCCTCGTCGGCAGGTCCGGCGGCGGCAAGACCACCCTCACCCGGCTCCTGCTGCGGATGGCCGACATCGACGCCGGACGCATCCTGATCGGCGGGCAGGACATCAGCCGGCTGCGCCAGACCGACCTGCGCTCACTGATCGCCTACGTCCCCCAGGAACCCGCGATGTTCCACCGCAGCCTGCGGGACAACATCGCCTTCGCCCGGCCCGGAGCCACCGACGAGGAGATCCACGCGGCTGCCGCCGCCGCGCACGTCACGGAGTTCGCCGACCAGCTCCCCGACGGCTTCGCCACCCTGGTGGGGGAGCGGGGAGTGAAACTGTCGGGCGGCCAGCGCCAGCGGGTGGCCCTCGCCCGGGCCCTGCTGCGGGACGCACCGATCCTGCTGCTCGACGAGGCGACCAGCGCGCTAGACTCGGAGAGCGAGCTCCTCGTCCAGGACGCCCTGTGGCGCCTGATGGACGGACGTACGGCTCTCGTGGTCGCCCACCGTCTCAGCACCGTCGCCGGCATGGACCGCCTCGTCGTCCTCGACCGCGGACGCGTCGTCGAGCAGGGCAGCCACGGCGAACTGCTCGCCGCGGACGGCGCCTACGCCAAGCTCTGGCAGCACCAGTCGGGCGGCTTCCTCGGCGAGAACGCCGACCCGGCGCCCGACGGCGACGCCCCCGGGGAGGACCTCGCGAGGCAGTACACCTAGCCGCTGCCGGCGATCATCGACATCAGCAGACCGTGGGTCTCCGCGTCGGCGGCCACGACGAGCCCGCGGCCCGCCTGGCCGAGCGGCCCGCCGTCGATGCCGGTGACGACGCAACCGGCGGCCCGGCACACGGCGAGGCCGGCGGCGAAGTGCACGCTGCCGGACAGGTCCCCGCCATCGGTGACGTACGCGGCACGCCTGCCGGCCGCGACCCAGGCCAGTGCGAGCGTCGTCGACACGACGCGCGGCCGGAACCGCTCGGCGAACCCGGGGTGGGCCAGCAGGTCCACGGCCCGGAACCCGGGCGCGCTCGGAAACGGCGGGTCGAGATTGACGTCGACCAGCCGGGTGGCGGACGTGGGGGTCAGCTGTGCGTCGACCTCGTCGTGCCGCACCCACGCGCTGTCACCGTCGGTGCGGAAGACCTCCCCGCTGAACGGGTCGGCCACGGCCGACGCCCCTTGGCGCAGCGCCACGTTGACGGCCACCAGCATGCTGCCGGAGGCGTAGTTCAACGTGCCGCACAAGGGGTCCACCAGCCACTCGCGTACGGCGGCGACCGGACCTCGCCGCCCGCCCTCCTCGCCGAGCACCGCGTCATCGGGCCGAGCGGCACGGATGACACCGACGATCGCCTTCTCGGCCTCCACGTCGGCGGCGGTGGCGAAATCCCCCGCGCCCTTGTCGAACCGGGACAGCCGCCGGCCGTACATGCGGCGCACCACGTCCGCACCGGCACCGGCCGCGGCCGCCGCGACCCCGGCATCGTCGAGACCCGCGTACGAGCTGATCATGCCGTGCAGAGTACCGACGAGAGGTCAGCGGGCGACCCGCGGGACCCGCCTCTCCCAATTGCGCCGGAAGACGATCTCCTCGCCGTCGCGGCACACCACCTCGTTCGACGTGACGAAGTCCTCGGCGTCGCAGGTGATCTCCGACCGGGTCTCGACCCGTACGTCCCAGGCACGCTCCGGCCGGCGCAGGCGCACGGTCCACTCGGATGCGGCCCGCGCCGACAGCGGGTCGTCCTCCCGGACGGTGTACGTCTCCAGCGCGTCCTCGGTGAACTCCAGGCCGTCCGGGTACACGCGGGTGCCGCCGTAACGCGGATCGACCTCCAGCCGCCATTCGCCCTTGGCGACATCGCGCACCACCAGCCGCTCCGGGCGCTCCTCACCCTCGGCCGGCGGTACGGTGACGCGCAGTGGCTCGGACTGCTCGGGCGGTTCGAAACGGATGCCGGCGTCCTCCGGGTGGGCCCCGCCGTCCCGGACGGGCAGCACGAGTGCCGACCCGGCCGGTTCCAGCACGAAGCCGTCCTCGGAGCCTGCTTGCGGCCAGATCCACGGCCAGTAGGCGGAGGAGACGGCGAGGCGGATGCGGTGCCCGGCGGGGAAGGTGTGGCCGATGCCGTTGAGCTGGAAGGTCACCGTCTCCGTCGCCCCGGGCGGCCAGGGCACGTTGCGGTCCCGGCTCTCGCGGGCGGCGAGGTTGAGCGCGCCGCGGGTCACGAGGGTCGACGAGCCGTCCGGCGCCACGTCGCACAGCCGGGCCACGACCTGCCCGTACGGCACGTCCATCCGCAGCCGCAGGGTCACCTCGGGGCGGCCGAGGATCTCCACCGGGCCGCCGGTGACGGGGAACTCGAAGCTCGCCGAGCGGGCGTCCTCCTCGCGCTGGTCGGGCGGCAGGTCGGCGTCGTTGCCGAACGGGAAGAAGCGGCCGGCGTCGATGCCGGTGTGCTGGGGCGAACGTACGACGACCGGGTCACCGCCGAGGGCGTGGGGCGTGGGGGTCGTGTTCGGGGAGGGCCAGGCGGGGTCGCCGACCCAGCGGCCCGGCAGCTCGGGGTAGACGGTGGCCGGGCGGTGCGACTCGCTGATCCAGGAACGGAGCAGCGGTTCCTCCATCACGCCGGTGTCCCGGCCCTTGAGGTGGTGGTCCCACCAGCGCAGCGTCTCCTGGAGGAAGCCGATCGGCGGACCCGGCGGCAGCCCGCGGTCCGGGTACTGGTGCGACCAGGGACCGATCAGCCCGCGCACCCGGTCGCCGGGCAGGTGCTCCACGAGCCGCAGCACGGTGTCGCGGTACGGGTCGTGCCAGCCGCCGACCGCGAGGACGGCCGCGTCGATCGCGGAGTAGTCCTCGCAGACGCTGCCGTGCTTCCAGTAGTCGTCACGGAGCTGGTGGGACAGCCAGGTGTGGATGAACGGGTCGACCGCCTCCAGCCGCCGCAGCCACATCTGCCGCCACTCCTCCCCGGCGTACGCCGGGTCCGGCGGACGGCAGACGAAGGCGAGCATGGTCGATGCCCAGGCGTGCATGTCGACGCCGAGCACCGAGCCGCCCATGTAGTGCACGTCGTTGTCGTAGCGGTCGTCCGCGGAGCAGACGGTGACGACGGCCTTGAGGGGCTCGGGCGCCAGCGCGGCGATCTGGAGCGAGTTGAAACCGCCCCAGGAGATGCCGAACATGCCGACCTTGCCGTCGCACCAGGGCTGCGCGGCAAGCCACTCGACGACGGCGACGCCGTCGGCCAGCTCGGCGGCGTCGTACTCGTCGCCGGGCAGGCCCTCGCTGTTGCCGTGCCCGCGCACGTCGACGCGGACGGAGGCGTAGCCGTGGCCCGCGTACCAGGGGTGGCGCTGGCTGTCCCGGGGCGCGGTCCAGTCGCTGAGCCGGTATGGCAGGTATTCCAGGAGGGCGGGGACCGGCTCGTCGGTGACCGGCCGCCACACGCGTGCGTAGAGGCGGGTGCCGTCCGGCAGGGGGATGCGGACGTCGTCGTGGGTCGTCTCGTAGGGGAAGTCGGTGCGGATGCGCATGGGGAGGTACACCTTCCGGCGGCCGGGCGGGTCAGTGGACGGGGTGCATCGTGCGCCGCAGCCACGGTGCGAGGGCGACGACGACCAGGCCGAGGACGACGGCGATCGCGCCGTTGACGCCGAAGTACGCGGGGTGGGACACGTCGTCGTAGATCTTCACCACCTGGGCCTGGATGCCGTTGGCGAGGGCCAGGGACAGGAACCACAGGGCCATGGTCTGGCTGGAGAAGGCCTTCGGCGCCAGCTTGCTGCTGGCCGACAGACCTGAGGTCTCCAGGAGGACGTCGCCGAGGCCGAGCAGCAGGTAGGAGCCGACGATCCACCAGGCGGCCATCCGGTAGTCGGTGCCCTCGTGACCCGACGTCGGCACCACCATGAGGAGGAACGACAGGCCGCCGAGGATCACGCCGAACGCGATCTTGTTCGAGGCGTGCGGCTGGCGGCGGCCCATCCGCACCCAGACGGCGGCGACCACGGGCGCCAGCGCCACCTCGAAGGCGCCGAGCGCGGAGGCGTACCAGCTGGAGGGGAAGTCGAACCCGAGGATGTTGGTGTTCGCGTTCGTGGAGGCGAGCAGCATCATCGTCGAGTACGCCTGGAAGAGGATGAAGTTGAACACCACCGAGGCCAGGAAGAGCACGATGTAGGGCCGCAGCCGCCCGCGCTCCTCCGCGGTGACCCTGGGACTGGTGAACATGACCCAGAAGTAGACGACCGGCGCGACGACCGACACGAGCGTGAGGACGTCGACGAACCGTCCCATGGTGAGCCAGCCGGCCCCCGCGAGGACGCCGCACAGCACGGCGAAGGCCACCGCCCCGGCGGCCATCAGCCACACGGCCCGCCGCATGGCCGCCGGGGCCAGGGCGAACTCGGCGGCGTGCTTGCGGCCGGCGAGATGCCGCCGCCCGGCGATGTACTGGATCAGCCCCAGGGTCATGCCGAACGCGGCGGCCGAGAAGCCCCAGTGCCAGCCCTGGTGCTCGCCCAGCCAGCCGGTGATCAGCGGCCCGGCGAACGCGCCGATGTTGATGCCCATGTAGTACAGCGCGAAGCCCGCGTCGCGGCGGTCGTCGTCGGTGCGGTACAGCTTGCCGACCATGGCGGCCACGTTCGGCTTGAGCAGTCCGGTGCCGGCGCTGATCAGGCCCAGGCCGACCCAGGTCATGGTGGCGGTCGGCACGGCCATGGAGTAGTGGCCGAGCGCGATGAGGACGCCGCCCCACAGGACCGCCCGGTAGGAGCCGAGGATGCGGTCGGCGAGCCAGCCGCCCCCGACGGAGACCAGGTAGACGAGGGTGCCGTAGGCCGCCGACACGGACGCGGCGGTCCCGGCGTCCATGCCGAGGCCCTCGTTCGCCACCGAGTCGGCGAAGTACAGGACCAGGATCGCCTGCATGCCCAGGAACGAGAACCGCTCCCAGACCTCCAGGGCGGACAGCGTCAGCAGGCCCTTGGGCTGTCCGAAGAAGGCGCGGTCGTCCTCGGACGGCGGCTGCTCGTCGTCGGCTGTCACGGGGTGGGCACTGTCTGTCATGGTTCCTGTCGCCGGTCGGGGGAGGTTCGCCGGTCAGGAGATCAGGGATCATGCTCGCTTCGCAACTGCGACGTTCGCGTGCCCCTTGTGGGCCGGCGCCCCTCGGCACGGCCGAGGGGCGATTGTCAGTGGTGGGTGTCAGGCTGGGAAGACACAGGAACTGCGAAAGGGAATCGCCGTGATCACCACTGATTTCGCCTCCGGCTCGCCCTGTTGGATCGACCTCGGCGTCCCGGACGTTCCGGCCGCCGCGGCGTTCTACCGCGCGGTCCTGGGCTGGGAGTACGAGCCCATGGGCGAGGGAGAGGGGCCGGAAGGCGGGATGTTCCGCAAGGACGGCAAGATCGTCGCCGGCCTCGGCACCCTCACCGAGGAGGGCGCCCGTCCGGCCTGGATGATCTACCACTCGGTGGCCGACGCCGATGCCACGACCCAGGCGGTGGAGGGTGCGGGTGGCGCGGTGCGGGTTGCGCCGATGGACCTCGAGGACTGGGGCCGGATGGCGCAGTACAGCGATCCGCTGGGCGGCCAGTTCGCCGTCTGGCAGCCGGGGAAGACCAAGGGCGTCGAGCTGGTGGACCAGCCGGGCTCGCTGTGCTGGACGGAGCTGTACACGAGCGACGCCGCCGCGGCCAAGGAGTTCTACGGCGGGGTCTTCGGCTGGCAGTTCGGTGACATGGAGATGCCGGGCGGCGGGGGCACGTACACGCTCATCACGCCCGCCGGGCAGCCCGAGGAGCGGATGCACGGCGGGCTGATGCAGCTGAGGGAGCAGGACCTCGCCCTCGCGGGCGGCCGGCCGTACTGGCACCCGGTCTTCGCCGTCACCGACTGCGACGCCGCCGTCGCCGCGGTCACCGGCAACGGCGGCAGCGTACAGATGGGCCCGGAGGACGCGGAGGGCGTCGGCCGGCTGGCCGTCTGCCTCGATCCGGCGGGCGCGGACTTCGTGGTGCTCCAGCCGAGCGAAGGCTGAAACGGACCACTTCGGACCACCTCTCAGGAGGCGGACGGCTTCTTCCCGCAGAACGCCGCCTCCAGGGTGCCGCCGAGCGCCGTGTTGGCCTGGCCCCGGTTCGAGGTGTTCGCCATCGCGGAGAGGCCGCGCCTGCCGTCCCGGGTCGCGAACGCGTAGGTGTAGTAGCCCTGGACGGTGCCGGTGTGCCCGTACACCCGCGTACCACAGGTGAGGTCGTAGCGGCGCAGGCCGAGCCCGTAGAACCGGGTGTTCGTGGCGTCCGTCGGTGTGACGGTGGTCATGGCGTCGAGCATGCGGGGCGACAGCAGCCTGCCGCGCATCAGCGCGGTCATGAAGGTGTTGAGGTCCGCGGGGGCGGAGATGACCGCCCCGGCCGACTGGGCCCAGGACACCGTCTGCTCCGTGGAGTCCACCAGTGGGGCGCCGGCCTCGTCGGGGTGGAGGTACCCGCGCACGCGCAGCCCCGCGATCCGGGTGTCGGGGTGTACGTACGAGGTGTCGCGCAGCCGGAGAGGGTCGATGATCCGTTGCTGGTACGCGTGCGCCACCGGCCGGCCGGTGACGTTCTCGACGAGCATCCCGGCCACCACGAAGTTGGTGTTCGAGTACTTGTACGCCGCACCGGGCTCGGTGGTGCGCGGCTCGGCGAGGGAGAGGTCCACGAGTTCCCGCTGGCTGAAGACCCGGTTGCGGACGGCCTCGAAGCCGGGCACGGTCTCGTGGAACATCCGGTCCGTGTAGTCCGCCAGTCCGCTGCGGTGGGTCAGCAGGTGCCGCACCGTGATCCGGTCGTCGGGCAGGAGGCCGGGCAGATAGCGGTTGACCGGGGCGTCGAGCGCGAGCCTGCCCTCGTCGACGAGCTGCAGCACCACGACGGCGGTGAAGGTCTTGCTGACACTGCCGACACGGAAACGGGCCCGGACGTCCATGGCCGCGCCCGAGGCGCGGTCGCGGACCCCGGCCGTCCGGGCCCGGACCCCCTCCGGGCCGGTGAACCTGGCCATCGCGCCCGGCGCTCCCTCGGCCACGGCGGCGTGCAGAGCAGCGGCCACGCCCGCCATGTCGGGGGACGGGGCGGCGGCCCGCGCCGCGGCGGGAGAGGCGGGGGCGCCGTACGCCACGGGGGCGGAGGCCACTCCTCCGGCGAGCGCGGCGATCAGGACGGCACCTGCGGTCAGGCGGCGACGCGGTGATGACGGCACGTCAGTCCTCGTTTCGTGAGCGGAGCGGGGAGCCGAAGATCGTGCGGCTCCGGTCCCGGCCCAGTGTGCTGGGTGCCGTGGTCCCGCTCAGGCGTTTCGAGGGCGTTCACACCTCCGTGTCGCGACCGTCCCGGCGGGACGATGACTTTCCGGCGCCGCGCCGGTCATAACCGGTACGCACACGTACTTCGGGAAGGACAAGGCCGATGCCGGACCTCATGGTGGACTTCATCATCTCGCTCGACGGCTACGGGGCCGCGGACGGCTGGCCGGGCCTGTGGGGCATGGACGTGCCCGAGTACCTCGCCTGGCTCGACGAGGACTCCGCGGGCGGCCACACCACGCTGATGGGTGCGACGACGTACCGGCTGATGTCCGGCTTCGCCGCCGAGATGGCCGACGACCCCGTGTTCGTGAAGCTCACGGCGACGCCGAAGGTGGTGTTCTCCTCGACCCTGGAGTCCCCGCCGGCCTGGGCCAACACGGAGCTGGTCCGCGGGGACGCCGCCGAAACCGTGCGGGACCTCAAACGCCGCGGCTCCCGGCCCCTGCGCACCCTCGGCAGCGTCAGCCTGTGCCGGTCGCTCCTGCGGGCCGGTGCGGTCGACCGGTTCCGGGTGGTCGTCTTCCCGGTCATCACCGGCGCCAGCGGGAGGGACCGCGTCTTCGACGAGTATCCGGACGTCGCCCTGGACCTGGTCGAGCACCGCACCTTCGACGGCCGGCTCCAACTGCTGGAGTACGCCCCCACGGTGCTCGACGGTCCGCCCGGCGCCGATGGCTAGCCGACGCGGGGCGGGCCCGTCAGCCCGGTTCGGGAAGGGCCTGTTCGGTCCAGATGGTCTTGCCGGAGCCGGAATAGCGTGTGCCCCAGCGCTGGACGAGTTGCGCGACGATGAACAGCCCCCGCCCGCCCTCGTCGTCCTCGCCGCTGTGCCGCAGGTGCGGTGACGTGTGACCGGTGTCGGCGACCTCGCACCACAGGGTGCGGTCACGGATGAGGCGTACCTGGACCGGCCCTTCGGCGTACCTGACCGCGTTGGTCACCAGCTCGCTGACGACCAGCTCGGTCGTGAAGGACAGTTCCTCCAGGCCCCACCGGTGCAGTTGCCGCGCGGTCAGGTCCCTGAACCGGCCGGCGGTGACCGGTTCGGCGGCGAGCTCCCACTCGGCCACCTGCGTGGTGTCGAGTTCGCGGGTGCGGACGAGCAGCAGCGCGGTGTCGTCGGCCGTCGACCCGCCCGGCAGGAGTTCCGCCACCACCCGGTCGCACAGTTCGTCCAGGGACGCGCACCGCTCGCTCAGTACCCGCCCCAGGACGGCGAGCCCGTGATCGATGTCGCGGTCGCGGGCCTCGACCAGACCGTCCGTGAAGAGGGCCAGCAAACTGCCCACCGGCAGTTCGACCTCCAGGGACTCGAACGGCAGGCCGCCCAGACCAAGGGGCGGACCGGCAGGCAGGTCCGGGAAGGACACCCGGCCGTCGGGGGCGACGACCGCCGGCGGCAGATGCCCGGCCCTGGCCATGACACAGCGCCGCGAGACCGGGTCGTAGACCGCGTAGAGACAGGTCGCCCCGGTGGTCACATCGGCGTGGGTGCCGTCCGGCATGCCCATCTCCCCCCACTGCTCCTCCGCCGACTGCGCCACCAGGTCGTCGAGCCGTGACAGCAGCTCCACCGGGTCCATGTCCATCTGGGCGAACGCGTGGACGGTCGTACGCAGCCGCCCCATGGTGGCGGCCGCCTGCAACCCGTGGCCGACCACGTCCCCGACCACGAGCCCGACCCGGGCCCCGGACAGCGGGATGACGTCGAACCAGTCACCGCCGACGCCGGTCACGTCGTCCGTGGGCAGGTACCGGTAGGCCAGGTCGCCCGCCGACCCCTCGGGCAGCTTCTGGGGCAGCAGCTGGCGCTGCAGGGTCAGTGCGGCGGTGCGCTCACGGGTGAATCGCCGGGCGTTGTCGATGGACACGGCCGTGCGGGCGACCAGCTCGTCGGCGAGCGCCACCTCGCCGCCGTCGAAGACGGCCGCTCCGGCGCCGCGGACGAAGGTGACGAGTCCCAGCATGCCGTCACCCGCCCGGAGCGGCACGACGAGAGTCGTGTCGTCGAGTACGAGCCCACCGGAGGAGAGACAACGGTCCTGCGGCGAACCGGGCGGGTACTCCACGGGCGAGCGCTCCGGGACGGGCGAGGGCGAAGACGTCGCTCCCGACCCTGCGGCGTCGTCCTCGGCCGAGCAGCGGGCGGCCCGGACCAGAGGCGCCTGCGTCACGCCGCTGCCGGCCGGGACCTCGCCCTCCAGCACCTCGCCGGCCAGGTCGACCGTGACCGTGGTGGCGAAACCCGGCACCGCCACCTCGGTGACCTTCCGGGCGGTGACCATCACGTCGAGGGCGGTGCCGATCCCGCGGCCCGCCTCGACGAGCAGGGCGAGCCGCTGCTGTGCCCGGTGGCGGTCGGTGATGTCGAACGCGTCCTCGCAGACCCCGAAGACGTGGCCGTCGGCGTCCTGGAGCCGGTAGTAGGCGCAGGACCAGAGGTGGTCCGTTTCCGGGTCGCTGGGCGGCCGGCCCCGGAAGTGCAGGTCCAGGAAGGGCTCCCCGGTGTCGAGTACCCGGCGCATGACCGCTTCCAGCGTGGGCGGATGCCCCTTGGTCACGAACCTTCCACCGGCGTACAGCTCGTCGGCCCGGCGCCCCCGGAACTCGGCGAACGGACGTCCGATCTCCCGTTCGTACGCCGTGTTGCACCAGATCAGACGCAGATCGGTGTCGTAGACGGCGAGGCCGACGGGTGACTGGGTGGCCAGTCCGTCGAACAGCGCCAGCCGGAAGTCCCACAGCCGGAAGTCCTTCAGCTCGGTGGCGATGAGAACGCGCTCCGCCGTGCCGGAGCCGGACAGGGGAGACACCGCGGTGGCGAGGACCAGCTCGAGCCCGTCCCGCCTCCGGGCGGTGCGCGTCTCGTTCCCCCGGAGCCGGTGGGACAGCGGGGCGACGGAGGCGCTCGGGCCGGGCGACAGGAAGGTGGACAGGGGACGGCCGACGACCTCCTCCGGCCGGTAGCCGAGCAGCCGCTCCGCCGCCGGGCTCCACCCGACGACCGTGTCCCGGGCGTCGATGACCATCGTGGCGGCCCTGGAGACGTCGAGAGGACCCCGGAGGTCAGCGTTCTCGTCCGCGTTCCATGCAGCCATAGCCGGTACCAGCCCCGTTCCTCCCCTACAGAATCCGCCGTCCCCCGGGTGGGCACAACCGCAGCCCCACGGTCACAGTTCGTCGAGGTCCGGGAACGCGGCGAGATCGGGCAGCGCCCCCTCGGCCGAGGGCGGTTCCGTCAGGGACTGCTCCGTCCACACGACCTTGCCGGTCGCGGTGTAGCGCGTCCCCCAGCGCTGGGCGAGCTGAGCCACGAGGAACAGTCCGCGTCCGCCCTCGTCGGTCGTGGCCGCCCGGCGCAGATGGGGGGAGGTGCTGCTGCCGTCGGACACCTCGCAGATGAGCGCACGCTCGTGGAACAACCGGACGTGGATCGGTTCGGAACCGTGCCGGATCGCGTTCGTGAGCAGTTCGCTGAGCACGAGTTCCGTGGTGAACGCGAGGTCGTCCAGCCCCCAGGCGGCCAGTTGACGGCTGCACGCGTTGCGGACCGTGCCGACGGCGGCCGGGTCACGGGGAACGTCCCAGTCGGCGACGTGCGCGCGGTCCAGCAGCCTGGTGCGGGCGACGAGCAGTGCGACGTCGTCGCGGCGGTGCTCGGGCAGCAGGCCGTCGAGCACCGCCTCGCAGATCTGCTCCGGAGTACGCTCCTGCGCGTCCGCGAGTGTGCCGCGCAGTATCGCCAGCCCCGTGTCGATGTCGCGGTCGCGCCGCTCGACCAGACCGTCGGTGTAGAGGACGAGGGTGCTGCCCTCCGGCAACCGCAGTTCGGCGGACTCGAAGGGGAGGCCGCCCAGCCCCAGGGGCGGGGCGAGCGGCACGTCGGGGGTCTCCACCGTGCCGTCGGGATGGACCAGCATGGGGGCGAGGTGCCCGGCCCGGGAGATGCTGCACAGGCCGGAAACCGGGTCGTGCACCGCGTAGAGGCAGGTCGCGCCGGTGACCGCCTCCCCGCTTCGGCCCTCGGGATCCTCCTGGTCGAGACGGCTGACCAATTCGTCGAGGTGGGTCAGGAGTTCGTCCGGGGGAAGGTCGAGCGTCGAGAAGTTCTGCACGGCGGTGCGCAGCCGGCCCATGGTCGCCGCCGCGTGCAGTCCGTGCCCGACGACGTCACCGACCACGAGCGCCACCCGGGCGCCGGGCAGGGGGATCACGTCGAACCAGTCGCCGCCGACCCGTGCCTGGGCGGGCAGGTAGCGGTAGGCGATGTCGAGGGCGTTCTGGTGGGGCAGGGCGTGCGGCAGGAGGCTGCGCTGCAGGGTTTCCGCCATCGTGTGCTCGCGGGTGAAGCGGCGGGCGTTGTCGATGGCGACCGCGGCACGGGCGGTCAACTCCTCGGCGAACGTCAGGTCCTCCTGACCGAAGGGCTCCGAGGTCTCGGTGCGCCAGAAACGGGCCATGCCCAGAGGGATGCCGCGGGCCTGCAACGGCACCGTGACCAGCGAGCTGATGCCGTACGCGCGGACGCCCGCCGGATCGGTCTCCAGCACCGCGTGCCCACCGGTCGGCACCGCGGCCGCCGGCGTATCCGTGACGTCGAACGGGACGACGCTGCCGACGGGCCGGAACGGATGGTCCGCCCGGACACCGCGCAGGACCGCGCGCCGCAGCCGGCCAGGGGGGCCGGACGGCTCCTCGCCGCGCGTCACGGCGCCCAGCAGGTCCACGGTGACGAAGTCGGCGAACCGCGGCACGGCCACATCCGCCAGCTCTTCCGCCGTCCGGACCACGTTCAGCGTGGTGCCGACGCGCACCCCTGCCTCATGGAGGATGTTCAGCCGCTCACGGGCCGTCTCCGCCGTGCCGGCCAGGGCTCGCAGCTCCGTGGTGTCCCGCAGCGTCGTCACGTTCCCGGAGGGGCCGCCGTACGGGGCGGTGTGCCTGGTGTTGACGGACACCAGGCGGTCTCCGGCCAGGTGCACCTGGTCCGTCACGGGACGGTCCGAGCAGAGCAGTTCGACCGTGGCGTGGTTCAGGCCCAGCTCCGTGATGTGCCGTCCGTCGGCGTCCTTGGGCAGGTCCAGCAGCCGTCGTGCCTCGTCGTTGGCCAGGACCAGGCGGCCGTCGCCGCCGGTGATGAGCACTCCCTCGCGGACGGCGTGCAGCACCGCGTCGTGGTGTTCGTACATCCGGGTCATCTCGCTCGGCCCGATGCCCCGCGTCTGACGTCGCAGCCGTCGGCTGACCAGGGCGGCACTGCCGACGGCGAGGAGCAGCGCGACACCTGCCGAGGCCGCGATCACCGGGATCTGCCCCCGCAGGGACTCCCCGACCGTCTCCAGGGTCACCCCTGCCGCGACCAGCCCCACGACCGATCCGTCATCACCGGTGACCGGCACGACCGCGCGCGCCGCGTCCGACGGATCGCCCTCGTAGATCTCGGTGAACGGCTCGCCCCGCGCCGCTCGCTCCACACCGTCCGCCGGCACACCGATCAGTCCCGGGTCGGTGTCCGCGTAACGAGTGCCGTCCGGCGCCATGACGACGATGAAATCCACCCCCGTTCCCCTGTGCGCCGCTGCCACGTGCGGCTGCAACCTGGCCGTCGGATCATCGGACTCCAGCGCCGCCGCGATACCCGGTGAGTGCGCCAGCGTCTCCGCCACAGCGCGTGACCGCGCCTGCGCGTCCTGTTCGGCGTCGTTGCGCGCCTGGAGGGTCAGCCCCACGACGGCCGCCAGGATAAGGATCACGGCGACGGCGACCTGCAGGAAGAGCACCTGCCCCGCGACGCTGCGCCCACGCAAGCCCTGCATGCACCCTTTGTAGCACTTTCCTGCTGAATGCCCCGTAAGCGCATGACGGTGGATGCCGAACGGCCCACACGCCTCCGCCACCCGGACTACTCCGGGAGGTGTGCCTCCGGGTCGTCGGGGCGGTGGTCGGGCAGGGCCGACCGGCTGGTCGCCTCGTGGTGCAAGCGCAAGAACTCCAGATGGCGCTCGTACTGGTCGAGAACGTCGGCGATGAGCTGCTCCCTGGTGTAGCCCATCACGTCGTAGCCCTGGTTGCCCTCGGACAGCTGGACCTCGAAGCGCACATAGGTGTCGTGGGTGCTGACCGAGCGGGTCGCGAACCCGGGGGTCGGCGTCTCCACGGGCCACACCCGGTAGACGAACACGTCGCTCGGCCCGATCGGTACCTGCAGGCCGGTGTGCGAGAGGCCGTTCTCCTCGCTGACGCCTTCCAGGAGCGTGGCCTGCGCGCCCTGCTCCCGCAGCTCCCCGGCGACGTCGCGGAAGGCCGGACGGCACACGTCGTCGACGAAGCGGAGAGCCGCCCGCCGGCCGGGGAAGGTCGTGGCCCGCGCCAGCCGCTGCCGCCAGTTCCGAGTACCCGGCGGGCCCTGCTGAGTGGTGCGCCCGGACAGCGACGCCGGGAGTGAGGTGGTGAGCGCCTCTTCCCGCATGCGTTCGGTGCGCAGCGCCAGATAGAGCCCGATCATGATCAGGAACATGACGACGGAGAAGGGCAGACCCATGATGATGGTGGCGTCGGTCAGCGCCTGGACCCCTCCCACGAGGAGCATGGCGAGGGTGAGCAGGCCTGTCGTCAGGGCCCAGAAGATGCGCAGCCAGGGAGCGGCGTCCGTCACCGGGGTCGGCAGTTCGGAACTGAGATTGCCCATGACGAGCGCACCGGAGTCGGCGGAGGTCACGTACAGCAGCAGCCCGACGAACGTCGCGAGGCCGGCGCTGAACAACGCGCCCGGGTACTGCTCCAGCAGCCCGTAGAAGCCCTGCTCGGGCAGGGCCATCGCGGTCCGGCCGAACTCGGCGTTCCCGTCCCGCACGACGAACAGCGCGCTGTTGCCGAAGACCGCCAGGAAGAGACCGGTGAACAGGAACGGGATGATCAGCGTCGCGGCGACGAACTGACGCAGGGTGCGGCCGCGGGAGATCCGTGCCAGGAACAGGCCCACGAACGGCGCCCAGGCGATCCACCAGGCCCAGAAGAAGAGCGTCCACGCGTTCAGCCACTCGGTGGGCTGGTCGTAGGCGAAGGTGTTCAGGGTCATCGAGGGGAAGCCGCTGACGTAGTCCCCGACGTTCTGCACCAGCGCGTTGAGCAGCCGGAAGGGTTCGCCCACGATCAGGATGTAGAGCATGAGCAGGACCGCGAGGAGGACGTTGAGCTGGGACATCCGCCGGATTCCCTTGTCGACGCCCGCCACGGCGGACACCGTGGCCATCACCACCGCCACCACGATCAGGGCGATCTGCGCGGGCAGCCCCTCCGGTACGTCGAACAGGACCTTCAGCCCGTAGTTGAGCTGTACGACGCCGATGCCGAGCGACACGGAGATGCCGAACACGGTGCCGATGATGGCCGCCAGGTCCACGGCGTCGCCGATCCGTCCGTGGATGCGGCGGCCGATGACCGGGTAGAGCGCGGAGCGGATCGCCAGCGGCAGCCGGTAGCGGAAGGCGAAGTAGCCGAGCACCATGCCCATGAGGGCGTACATGGCCCAGCCGGTGATGCCGTAGTGGAACAGTGTCCACACCACCGCCTGACGTGCCGCCTCGATGGTCTCCGGGGAGCCCTGCGGCGGCGCGAGGTAGTGGCTGACCGGTCCGGCGACGGAGAAGAACATCAGGTCGATGCCGATACCCGCCGCGAACAGCATCGCCGCCCAGGCGAACAGGCCGTAGTCCGGCTTGTAGTGCTTCGGGCCCAGCTTGACCGTGCCGTACTTGGACACGCCGATGAACACGACGAACACCAGGTACAGCGTCGCCGCGAGGAAGTAGTACCAGCCGAACCAGGACGAGATCTTGTCCACGGCGACGCCGATGGCCTTCTCCGCCCCGGAGGGCGTGACGATCGCCCACAGCGAGATCGCGAGGATCAGCGCGGCCGAACCGAAGAAGACCACGGGCTTGAGCGTGCCCGTACCCGCCGGAGCGGCTTCCTCGGCCGCTTCCTCCGGTGTGTGAGGGGCGTGCTGCGGGCCGCCGGTCATGACTGTCTCCGCGGACCGGAGCCGCCGGTGAGCAGGTCGGCGGCGCGTTCGGCGACGAGCAGCACCGTCACCATGGGGTTGATGGTGGGCATGGTCGGGAACACCGACGCGTCCACGACGCGTACGCCGTCCACGCCGCGCAGCCTGAGCTCCGGGTCGCAGACGGCCATCGGGTCGTCCGCCGCCCCCATCCGGCAGGTGCCCGCCGGGTGGTAGACGGTGTGCGCGGCACGGCGCCCGTACTCCGACAGACCGTCGTAGGAGGTCACGTCGGGGCCGGGCGCCACCTCGCGCACCAGCCAGTCGCGCAGCGGATCGGTGGCGGCGACCTCGCGGGCGACCCGCAGACCGTCGACGATGGTCCGCTCGTCGTGTCCTTCGGGGTCGGTGAAGTAGCGGAAGTCGAGCGCGGGATGCTCTGCGGGGTTGCTGCTGCGCAGCCACATGCGTCCGGTGGACCGGGCACGCGGGACGTTCGGTGTCATGCACACCCCGTGTTCCGGTGCGGGGTAGCCGAGGCGTTCGGTGTTGACGGTGAACGGCACCTGGTAGAAGTGGAACATCAGGTCCGGCCGCGGCTGTCCTGCCTCGCGCCGCAGGAACAGTCCGGCGTCGGAGTCCATCGCGGAGTTCGGCGGCAGCGGGCCGGCCGTCTCCCAGACGATCACCGACTCGGGATGGTCCAGCAGGTTCTCGCCCACCCCGGGCAGGTCGGCCCGCACGTCGATGCCCAGGCCGCGCAACTGGTCGGCGGGTCCGATGCCGGAGAGCATCAGCAGCCGCGGGGTGTCGATCGCTCCCGCGCACAGGAGCAGTTCGCGTTCCGCGCGCACGGTGGCGGGGAGGCCGTCGGGACCGCGGACGGCGACGCGGGTCGTCCGCCCCGTCTCGTCGGTGAGCAGACGGTGGGCCCAGGTCTCCAGGCGGACGGTGAGGTTCGGGCGGTCGAGCACGGGATGCAGGTAGGCGACGGAGGCGGAGGAGCGCAGGTTGCCCTCCGGCTCGTAGGCCAGGGAGAAGAAACCGACGCCGTCGGCGAAGGGTTCGGCGTTGAAGTCGTCGACGACCGGGACGCCGAGGGCGCGCGAGGCGGCGGTGACGAAGTCCTTCGCGATGGGATTGCGGTCCGCCTCGGCCACCGGCACGATGCTGGTGCGCAGCCGGTCCCGGTAGGGGAGCACGGTCCCCGGGTCCCAGCCGGCGCAGCCCCGGGCCACCCAGTCGTCGAGGTCCTGGGGGAGGGGCATGAAGCTGATCAGTGTGTTGTGGGACGAGCAGCCGCCGAGCACGCGGGCCCGCGAGTGCAGGATGTGGGAGTTGCCGCGCGGCTGCTCGACGGTGGTGTAGCCGTAGTCGAACTCCGAGCCGAGCAGGTTGATCCAGTTGCGCAGGCGCAGGATCCGGTCGTCCCCGACATCGCTGGGGCCGCCCTCCACGACGCAGACGCGGCAGTCCGGGTCCTCGCTCAGGCGCGCGGCGAGCACGCAGCCGGCGGTGCCGCCGCCGACGATGACGTAGTCGTAGGCGGTCTCCGGACCGTGCGGGGTGGGGGTGGCCATCGGGTGCCTTTCGTCCGTTCGGGGAACGCGGTGTGCCGGGTTCAGCCCTTGAACCAGCCGGAGGGCGCGGGGGAGAGGTTCTGGTAGATGTGCTTGGCCTCCTGGTACTCCCTCAGCCCGGAGGGCCCCAGCTCACGCCCCACGCCCGAGTGACCGAAGCCGCCCCACTCCGCCTGCGGCACGTAAGGGTGGAAGTCGTTGATCCACACGGTGCCGTGCCGCAGCCGCTGTGCGACGCGCTGGGCGCGGCTCGCGTCGGAGGTCCACACGCCGCCGGCCAGGCCGTAGCGGGTGTCGTTGGCCAGTTGCACCGCCTCGTCCTCGGTGCGGAAGCGCTCGACGGTGACGACCGGGCCGAAGACCTCCTCCTGGACGATGCGCATGGACCTGTCGCAGTCGGCGAACACGGTCGGCAGCAGGAAGTAGCCACGGCTCAGCGCGGGATCGTCCGGACGGGCGCCCCCGGTGACCAGCCGGGCGCCCTCCTCCAGGGCAGCGGCGATGTGCCGCTCGACCTTGTCACGGTGCTCCGCGGAGCTGAGCGGTCCGCTCTCCGTGTCCTCGTCCAGGCCGTTGCCGAGCCGGATCGCCCGGGCCCGGCCGGCGAGGGCCTCGACGAACCTGTCGTACAGGCCGTCCTGCACCAGCAGGCGGGAACCGGCGGAACAGACCTGGCCGGAGTGGAGGAAGGCAGCGTCCAGCGCGTAGTCCACGGCGGCGGCGAAGTCCGCGTCCTCGAAGACGACGTTGGGGTTCTTGCCGCCCAGTTCGAGAGCCACCTTCTTCGGCCCCTCGGCGGCCGCCGCCATGATGCCGCGTCCGGTGGCGAGGCCGCCGGTGAAGGACACCAGGTCCACCTCGGGGTGGCTGGTGAGGGCGGCGCCGACGGTCGCCCCGGCTCCCAGGACCAGGTTGACGACGCCGGGTGGCGCCCCGGCCTCCTCGATGAGCCGGATCATGGTGATCGTGGTGAGTGGAGTGACCTCGCTCGGCTTGAGGACGATCGTGTTCCCGGCGGCCAGCGCCGGCGCCACCTTCCACGACGCCTGGAGCAGCGGGTAGTTCCAGGGCGCGATGAGGGCGCACACCCCGACCGGCTGGTGGACGACGCGGCTGAGGACGTCGGGGCCGACGTCCACGACCCGGCCGCCGTCCTTGTCGGCCAGTTCGCCGTAGTAGCGGAAGGCGTTCGCCACGTCCTCCACGTCGAGACGCGCCTCGGTCAGCGTCTTGCCGGTGTCCAGCGTCTCGGTACGGGCGATGTCCTCCTTGTCGCGCAGCAGCAGGGAGTGCACGCGCAGCAGCAGGTCGGCCCGTCGGCGGGTGGGGAGGTCCGCCCACTCCTCCTCGTCGAAGGCCCGGCGAGCGGCCCGTACCGCGCGGTCCGCGTCGGAGGCGTCCGCCTCGTCGACGGTGGTGACCACGGAGGCGTCGTACGGGTTGAGCACCTCGCGCCGCCCGCCGGCCTCCGGCCGGGTCCACTCACCGTCGATGTACAGGTCGCTCACCGTGGAATCTCCTCTGCGACGGACCGGACCCGAGCAAATCGGGACATTACCCTCTGCTGCCGTGTGAGGGTCTGTTGAGCGGCCCTTCGGAGTGACGCGATACCCGGTCGGCGAAGGCGAGCAGCAGGTCGGCGGTGCGCCGCGGTTCCTCCAGGATGGGCGTGTGTCCGGCACCCGGCAGTATCTCCACCTCCGCCCCGGGTACCGCGCGGTAGTCGGCGGCGGAGGAAGGGCACCATCTGCGGTCCTGGTCGCCGAAGATCACCAGAAGCGGTTTGCCGAGGACCGCCAGCCGGTCGGGGAGCGCCTGCCGGCTCAGGTAGGCGGTGGACGCCTGCATGGCGGCGGTGACCGCGTGGTAGGTCATCCCGCGCAGGTCGTTGACGAGTTCCTGTGGGATCGGGTGACCCGCGCGGAATCCGGTGCTCGCGAACCGGCGGATCTGGTCGTCGGCCGGTGGCCACCGTGCGGGATCGAGTCCGGGGCCGTCCGGGGCGATGAAGACGTCCATGCCGGGGCCGGTGTTGACGAGTGCCAGCGCGGTCACCAGGCCGGGCCGCTGCTCGGCGAGGGCGGTGACGGCGTAGCCGCCACTGGAGTGGCCGACGGCCAGAACCTGCTCGACGCCGAGCCGGTCCAGCGCCGTGCCGAGGGTGCGTGCCTGCTCGGAGGTGTTGTAGTCACGGTCGGCCGGTTCGGCCGAGCGGCCGTGGCCCGGGAGGTCGATCCGGATGACATGATGGGAGCCGGTCAGCAGCGGAACGAGCGCGTTCCAGGAACGGCTCGAGGTGGCGGAGCCGTGGATGAGCAGGAGAGCGGGGGCGTCACGGGGGCCGTCCTGGCAGACGTGGAGGTCGCCGCTCTCCAGGTGCAGCACCGAACTCTCGGTGTGAGGAGTCATGAGCCCACTGTCGCCTGCGGTGCGTGCCCACGGCTTGGACGAATGTTCCCCGCGGCCGCGTAGCATTCGACGGAGGGGGTTCGCCGTGGAGAGAGGTGACGATTCCGCCGGGTGGGACGTGGCGCGTCCACGAAGGCCCAGCCGGGTGACCGGAGTCGACATGGCGGGGTTCCGGGTGTCGGGCCCGCTCGTGGGCGACCTGAGGGTGGTTCCCCACCCGGCCGTGATGCTGATCCTGGAGTTCGGGGCGAGGTCGCCCACCGTGGACGACGGTGCCGGGCGGCGAGTCGAGGGAAGCCTTGTCGCCGGGCCCGGGTTCGGCGCGGGGGGCGGGGTCCGCGCCTGGGGGGAACACGTCGAGTGCGTGCAGGTGCGCCTGTCGCCCGTCGTCGCACGCGCGGTGCTGGGTGCCTGCTCGGCCGACCTGGGCAGTGGCGTGGTCACGCTCGACGATCTGTGGGGCAGGGAGGCGTCACGGCTCCGTGAGCGACTGAGCGCGGCACCCACGTGGCGGGAACGCTTCGAACTCGTGGACGTGCTGCTCGCCCGCCGTAGTCGGACGCGTCCGCCGACGGACCCGGAGGTGGCCTGGGCCTGGCAGCGGATCGTGGCCAGTGGGGGACTCGTCCGGGTCGAGCACCTGGCGGCCGAACTCGGATGGAGCCGCAAACGTCTGTGGTCCCGGTTCCAGTCCGGCATCGGCGTGCCGCCCAAGCGCGCCGCGAAACTGGTCCGCTTCGACCGCGCGGTGCACCGCCTGGTCGGTGGAGAAGACACCGCCCGAGTCGCGGCGGACGGCGGCTACTTCGACCAGCCCCACCTGCACCGGGAGATCATGGCGTTCACCGGAGCGACACCGGCGACCGTGGTGGGCGAACCCTTCCTTACGGTCGACGACCGCGCATGGCCGACGTGAGGACACGTGGCCGACCATTGCCCTGTGGACATCATCGAACTGCTCGAATCGGCGGCCCTTCTGGTGCCGGAAGAGGCCGCCACCCCGCACGACGTGACAGCGCGGGACGTCTGGGACTGCCTGGCCCACGACGACTGGCGGACCGCTCTGAACCTCCTGGAGGAGTGCGGGGACGGACGGCCGCTGCCCTTGACGTTCTGGGAGCAGGCTGCCGTAGCAGCTGAACAGCTCTGCCTCCGGCGGAGCGCCGCTTGGTGCCACTGGCGGGCCGCCGAGACACGGAACGGGATGGTCCGGGCGGAACTGACCCTGCGTCCCGCCGCGGAGGCGAGACGCAGCACACCGATCCCCGGTCACGGTGTGCTGCGGCCCATGTGGGACATCGGCAACCTCTCACCCACCGGAGGTGCCGCGGTGAGCATCGCGGGGCTCTGGGTCGAGGACGTCCCCTTCCTCGAGCCCGGCGGCCGGGCCACCGTGCGGCTTGTTCCGCTCACCCCGTCCCACTGGCGGCACGTCGAAGCCGGGCTGCGGATCACCATGCACGAGGACCGGACCGCGGCCGGTACCGCACTCGTGCTGGAGGCGCGTCCGCCCGCGTACCGCGCGGGCACGTGACGTCGGCTCAGCCCGGTCGCCTGACGCTCTCGTAGATCCGGGCGAACCCCTCGGCCCCGTACCCCGCGTCGGCCTGGCGCCGGATCAGCCGCTGCACCATGGCGACCGCCTCGTTGTCGATGCCCTGCTCGGAACCGGCCGCCAGGATGTGGCCGAGGTCGGAGAACTCGAGGCTCTGCTGCCCTTCCACGGTGTAGTCGCCGCCGTCGATCACCTCGGCGAACCCTTCGAAGGCGCCGGTCATGGCGGTCAGCCAAGGTGCGGCCATGGCGGCGAACTCGCCCGCTGTCACGCCGGCCGGGGCGACCATCGCGGCACCGTGCATGAAGCCGGCGAACATGACGTACATCCCCGAGAGCAGGGCGAGGTCGTACAGCGACGCCAGCCCGGCGTCCTCACCGAAGTAGGTACTCGTTCCCCAGACGTCCAGCAGTGGCTTGTGCTGATGGAAGACGTCGGCGGACCCGCTGTACAGGATCGACGAGCCAGGCGCGCCGATCATGTGCGGTACGGCCATGATCCCGCCGTCCAGATACGCGACGCCGGCGCGCGCGGCCCAGTCGGCCAGCTCCCGTGACTGAGCCGGGGACGTCGTCGTCACGTTGATCAGGGTGCGGCCGGCCAGCTCGGCGGAGAGCGGATCGAGCACCTCGTGGACCGACGCGTGGTCCAGAAGGCACGCGATCACCAGGGGTCCGGCCCGGACCGCGTCACCGGCCGTGGCCGCGGCTTGTGCGCCCTGCGCGACGAGGTCCTTGTCCTTCCCCGGTGAGCGGTTCCAGACCGTCGTCGCGTGCCCGGCCTTCACCAGGGCGCCCGCGAGGGCACTTCCCATCGCCCCCAGCCCGAGAACGCTCACCTGGACTTCGCTGTTGGTCGTCACAGCTCTGATTCCCCTCTGTTCGTCGTTCGGTTCGATCCTCTCCGTCGCCGGTAGGGTTGACCAGTACGGACTAATTAGTGGGGTACTCACTTGCGGGTAAGTACGGCTTGGAGGGGCGAATGGCGACAGCGGCACGACGTGGTCCCTACTTCTGCGGCATCGACGCGGCGATGGACGTGGTCACCGGAAAGTGGAAGTCGCTGATCCTGTGGGAGCTCCACCACCACGGAACCCGCCGGTTCGCCGAACTCCGGCGCGGTCTGCCGGGGGTCAGCGAGAAGATGCTGGTCCAGCATCTGCGTGAGATGGAGGAGGACGGTCTCGTGCACCGTGAGGTGTACCCCGAGGTGCCGCCCAAGGTGGAGTACTCCCTGACCGAGCACGGCGTCTCGCTCAACGCCGCGCTGGCCTCGCTGGGACAGTGGGGCACCGAACGCATGCGGCGGATCGGCGCCGAGAAGGTCTCGGTCGACGACGCCCCGACGGCTCGGCGCAGTGTGCGTCAGCCGATGGTCACGACCCGCGCCCAAGGCGGCGGGAGGTCGGGCACGTAGTCGGGATTGTCGGTGTCGACGTCGGTCGGCCGGGGGAAGAGTCCGACCACCGTGCGGCAGGGAGGCTCGGCGGAGGGCCAGGGTGTCTGGCCGTCCGTCAGGGCGACGATCACGTCGGGCCGGTGCCGGGCGCGCAGGGCCCGCGCGAAGCCGGAACGCAGGTCGGTCCCGCCGCCGCCGAGGAGCTCGATGTTCTCGGCCTGGCAGACGGGGACCACGGTGCGGGCCGCGGCGTCGCAGGAGATGACCGTGACCAGGTCGCGCCGGCCGCCGACCGCGCGGGTGACGGCCGCGACCTCCAGCAGCGCGCTGCCGAGTTCTCCGTCGCTCACCGATCCGGAGGTGTCGATCACGACGCAGACCCGGGGCGGTGTGCGGCGCAGGCTGGGCAGCAGCACGCCGGGCACGCTCGCCGAGCGGCGGGACGGGCGCCGGTAGCTGTGGTTGTCGCCCGGTCCCGGCGCGCCGACGGCGGAGCGGACCGCCGCCCCCAGCAGTTGCCGCCACGGCTGCGGCGGGTGGAATGCCTCGTCCGCCCACCGGCGCCAGCCTTCGGGCGCGTTGCCGGGACGTCCCTTGATTCCCTGCGCCACCCGGAAACGGACCGCGTCCCGCTGCTGTCGGGTCAGTCCGTGCGCGCCGTCGGGCCCGAGCTCCCACGGGCGTGCCTGCCCGTCGGCTCCGCTGCCGCAGTCCAGCCAGGCCAGGTCCGCGGCGAGCGGGGACATCGACGTGGTGCGCAGGTACTCCTCCATCAGCAGCCCGGAGGGCAGCCGCAGGAGTGAGGGCATCACGGCGCCGTGGGGGCGGGGCAGGCCGGCACCGTAGATGTCGTCGTTGATCTCGAAGTCGGCCGCGATGTTCCGCCGCAGCCGCTGGCCCGGCCCCTGTTCCTCGTGCTGTCTCGCGTACCGCTCGCCTCGTCCGTGGTGATCGCGCAGGAGGTGGGAGACCTCGTGGACCCATACGCCGGCGAGCTCCTCCACCGGCATGCGCGCCACGAAGGCGGGGGAGACGTAGCAGCGCCAGTGGGCGTCCACCGCCATCGTCGGCACCGACCGGTCCTCCACCACGTGCAGCGCGAAGAGCGCGTCGGCGAGGTAGGGGCGTACCTTCACCGCGTGCAGCCGGGCGGCCAGCAGCTTTTGGGTGTCGAGCCGGAGTGACCGCTGGGCGCCTGAATCCCCGGCGCGGGGCGGTTCGGGCGGGGCGGCCCGCACCGGGCGCGGCGGCGCGGGCGGGGACATGGGGTGCGGTACCGGACGTGCCGGCCGGGGGGCGGGTCGCGAGTGCGGGTGCGGCTCGGGTCGCCGTGCGCTCCCCGTCATCGACCCGCCTCGGACGCCCGCCGGGTGGCCCTCGCTCCCGTGACCCGTCCCACCGACCGCTCCGCCTGCCGCGCGAGCCCGATGACCCCGGTCAGCCGCTCCACGGTTTCCGGCACCTCCCAGTCGTCGCGCCGCAGTGCGGCCAGAGCGGTCGCCGGGGCCACCAGCAGGTCCGGGGTCCCGGTTTCCAGCGCTCCGGCCAGTACTGTCCAGGCGGCCTCCCACCGTTCCCGTCGCGGCCTGGCCCCCACGGCGGCGACCACCGCCTCCAGGGTCGCCTGCCGCAGGTCGCCCCGTTCGGGCAGGTCCGCGGCCGCCGGGTCGGCGAGCAGCGTCTCCGGGTCCGGCAGGTCCATCCGGTCCAGGTGGGCGAGGAGTTCGAGGCCGGCGCCGTCCCCCACGGCGCCCCGCACCAACAGCGCCAGTACGTCCCGGGAGACGGAGGCCGCCGTGCCGAACGCCAGCAGGGTCAGCGCGGCCTCCCAGGTGCGGGGCGAGGGCCACGCGCCGCCGCGCCGTGCCTCGCTGCTCGGCAGCCGGTGGATCAGCGTCGGCCGGGCCTTGAGGAACCCGCAGACCGCTCGCCGGGCCAACGCGACCGCCTCCGGCAGCCGTTGCGCCTCCAGCCGGGGCAGTTCCGCCCGGGGCCATACTCCGCCCAGTCCACGTACCACCACCTGCGGGTCATGTGTCCAGTACAGATGGACGAACCGGTTGGCCAGCGGCGGGCTCAGCTCCCACCCGTCGGCGGCGGACGCCCGCGGGTTGGCGGCGGCCACGATCCGTACTCCGGGTGGCAGTCGCAGCGCTCCGACCCGCCGTTCGAGAACGACCCGCAGGAGCGCGGCCTGGACGGCCGGGGTGGCGGTGGACAGTTCGTCCAGGAAGAGCAGGCCCCGCCCGGCCCGTACCAGCTGAACGGCCCACTGCGGCGGCGCCATCGGCACCCCCTGCACGGCGGGATCGTCGCCCACGATGGGCAGCCCGGAGAAGTCGGACGGTTCGTGGACACTGGCGATGACGGTGGTCAGCGGCAGGTCGAGCGAGTCGGCGAGCTGGGTCAGGGCCGCGGTCTTGCCGATGCCGGGCTCGCCCCAGAGCAGGACGGGCAGGTCGGCGGCGACGGCCAGGGTGAGCGCCTCGAGCTGTTCGTCGGGACGCGGTTCGCTGGTGGTGGTCCGCAACAGGGACAGGAGGGTGTCGGCGACGCCGAGTTCGGGGTCGTGGGTCTCGGCGGGTCGGGACATGAGCGTGCTGGAGGTCATGGGCATCACCTGGGGTGTGAGAAATGACAGGAGTGGCGTGATACGTGAAAGGTCAGGCGGTGCGGGCGGTGCGAGGCCGTGGCCTGCTGCCGCGTTTGTGGCGCATGGTCTCCGGCATGCGGCGATCGGCCCGGGGGCGGTGCCCCTCCTCCGTCCGCGCCGCCCCGGCCGCCGGATGAACGGCGACGAGCCCGGAGCGGAAGAGCCCGTGGTCGATGCGGCGGTTCGCGGCGGACCGCAGCGTGTCCCGCAGTGGTCCGTCCCGCAGAAGCGCGCCGGGCCCGAGGAGTCCCTCGACCACGGTCAGCGCCCCGGCGACGTCACCGTGAGCGAGCCGCTCCCGGACCGCGGGCAGGGCCTCGGGACTGCGGTGCACGGTGTCGATGGCCCGCAGGCAGGGCAGCGGCGGACCGCCGAGCGCCACCAGCAGTTCCTCCCGGCGCAGCTGGTCGGCGTCGTGGTCGACCGCCGTCAGCACACCGTCGCGCAGGGCGATCCGGTGGACCTCGCCCCGGCATTCCACCGTGTGCGGATCGCCTGACCCCGCTGCCGAGCCCTCCCGGAACGCCCCGGGGGCAGCGCCCCGCACAGGCGGTGCGCCGGGCGTCGGCAGCGCCGCGGCCACGAGCGGATGCAAGCGTTCCGCCGTGATCAGTCCCGCCCGCAGCAGCTCCAGGTCCGGCGGGACCCGGACCGCCGCCTCCGGCAGCACGGGGAGCGCGGCGACCTCCTGCGGCCGCAGCGGGCCGCGCAGCGGACGCAACGTCGGTACGTGGCTGTCGTCGGGTGCGACGAGCTCGAACACGGTGCGGCTGCGGGCGCCGAGCCGCACGGTGAAGGCCCCGCGAGGAAGCCCCTCCGCCCGCAGCAGGTGTTCCGCCTCGGCGGCCCAGTGCCCCGTCGCCCAAGGGCCCTCGGGGTGATCGTGCGGAGCGGATTCGGCGGCCGGACCGTGCGCCGGCCCTGCCGCGCCGCACCGCCGGGGCAGGTCGCCGCTGCGTACGGCGTCCCAGAGGTGGCGGTGCAGGTCGAGCCGGAAACGCCGGTCGGGGTGCGGGTGCGGATGGTGTCCGGCCGTGCCGCGGCGGGACCCGTCCCACAGGGCCAGGGACATGCGCTGTCCGGCGTCCGCCCAGGCCGGCGGCGTCCGGACGACGAGGTGCACGGCCGGCGTGCCGGGAGCGCGGTAGCGGGCGAGGGACAGCGTGAGGCCGGGCCGCAGCCGCCCGTCGGGGGCGATCCGGGGCATGTGCCAGCGCAGCAGATCCGGCGCCAGCCGACGCAGATCCGCCCGGAGGCGGGCGACGAGGTCGGTGCCGTGGTGCTTGCCCACGGCGCGCAGATCGAGATCGACGTCGATCCGGGCGGCGGCACACGCCCCCGCCCAGTCGCCGACCGCACGTCGCGCGGTCGCGGTCTCGATCATGGACGGTGGCACGGCGTACTCACGTACGCGCCGCCACATCAACTGGTGGGGTGGAACACCGTTCGCGAGGTGATGAGCCATCAGCACTCACCTGACGCGAACGATTCCCCCAATCCGTACGAGGAGAAAGTCATCATCGCGGGCATCGTAACCACTCGCGGATGATCTGTCACTCTTCCGGGCGCAACCCGCCGCCGGCGGGCGGGCATGCTAGATTTCCGAACTTGAACATGGTTTCCATTATCGAGAGAAAGTGTAGGTAGGCCACGTGCCTCCGCCTTCGACCTCCATACCGTCGGCGAGCGCGGACACGGCCGGCCCGGCCGAGGTGCCGGCGTCCGCACCCGCGGCGGCCGTGAAAGGCCGGCTCGCCTCCCGCAAGGCCCTGCTGCTCGGCTGCGCGGGGTTGACCGCGGTCCTGCTGGTTTCCGTCGTCGTCGCCATCGGACTCGGCCCCGCCGTCATCTCCCCCGGGGAGACCGCCCGCCACCTGTGGGCGGCTCTCCACGGCGGGCGCGTCGCCCCCGACGAGGTGACGACGTACCAGATCGTCTGGCAGATCCGTACGCCCCGAGTGCTGCTGGCGGCGTTGGTGGGGGCGGGGCTCAGCGCGATCGGCGTGGCGGTCCAGGCCCTGGTGCGCAACGCGCTCGCCGACCCCTTCGTCCTCGGTGTCTCGTCGGGCGCGTCCGTGGGCGCCGTCGGCGTCACGGTCACCGGAGGACTCGCCGCGTTCGGTATCTACGCGGTGTCCGTCGGGGCCTTCGTCGGTGCGCTCGCCGCCTCGCTCCTGGTGTACGCCGCCGCCGCGAGCCGGGGCACGCTCTCGCCGCTGCGCCTCGTCCTCACGGGCGTGGCGATGTCGCTCGGCTTCCAGGCGGTGATGAGCCTGATCGTCTACTTCGCGCCGGACGCCGAGGCGACGAGCATGGTCCTGTACTGGACGATGGGCAGCTTCGGCGCCGCGACCTGGGGCGCGCTGCCCGTCGTGTCTGCGGTGGTGCTGGGCGGACTCGTCGTGCTGCACCGGTACGGGCGGGTGCTGGACGTCCTGGCCCTCGGCGACGAGACCGCCGCGAGCCTGGGAGTCGGCCCGGACCGGTACCGGAAGGGGCTGTTGCTCCTCGTCTCGCTCGTCACGGGCGTCATGGTCGCGGTCAGCGGCGCCATCGCGTTCGTCGGGCTCGTCATGCCGCATGTGGTGCGGATGCTCGTCGGTGCCACGCACGCCCGCGTGCTCGCCGTGGCCCCGCTGGCCGGGGCGATCTTCATGGTGTGGGTCGACCTGGCGGCACGCACCGTGGCCGCCCCGCGCGAACTGCCGCTCGGCGTGGTCACCGCGCTCGTGGGAGTGCCCGTCTTCATCGGCCTGATGCGCCGCAGGGCCTACGCCTTCGGGGGGCGCTGACATGGACCTGAGACTCGACGAGCTCTCCGTCGTGACCGACGGCAGGACCCTCGTCCGCGCCTTGTCCCTGGAAGTGGCCGACGGGCAGGTCGTGGGTCTGGTCGGCCCGAACGGAAGCGGCAAGTCCACCGCCCTGCGCTGCGTGTACCGGGCGTTGCGTCCCAGCTCCGGAACCGTCTGGCTGGGCGAGCGGGACCTGACCCGGCTCCCGCTGCGCAGCAGCGCCCGGACCGTCGCGGCGATGACCCAGGACGGTGGCGTCGACTTCGACTTCACGGTCGAGGAGGTCGTCGCACTCGGACGCGCGCCGCATCTGCGCGGGAACCAGGCGCTCAGCGGCCGCGAGCGCGAACTGTGCGAGCGGGTGATGGAGTGGCTCGACATCGGACACCTCGCGCACCGGGGGGTTCTGACGCTGTCGGGCGGGGAGCGCCAGCGCGTCCTGCTCGCCCGCGCACTGGTGCAGGAGCCGAAGGTCCTCGTCCTCGACGAGCCGACCAACCACCTCGACGTCCGCCACCAGGTGGACCTGCTCTCGCTCCTGCGTGGCTCGGGGCTCACGGTCCTGGTCGTCCTGCACGACCTCAATCTCGCCGCGGCGGCCTGTGACCGGCTCGGCGTGCTCTCCCAGGGCCGTCTGGTCGCTTCCGGCGCCCCTGCGGAAGTGCTCACGCCGCACCTGGTCGCCGAGGTCTTCGGAGTGCGGGCCAGTGTCGTCCCGCATCCCCTGACGGGCGGTCCCCAACTGCTGTATTCGCTCAACCCCAGTCATGGAAAGGTTATGTGACACATGCTCACAAGCAGATCCCGCGCCACCGTCGGTTCCGCCCTCGCGGCGGCACTGGTGCTCGGCGGCTGCGGCGCCGAGGTCGAGTCGGACGACGCCAAGGCCTCCGGCAAGGTCACCGTCAAGCGCTGCGGTGAACCGGTGGAGTACACGGTCCCCGAGCGCGCCGTCGCCTACGAGGGCGGCAGCGCGGACAAGCTGTTCGCCCTCGGCCTGACCGAGCACGTGTACGGCTATGTGATGCCGCCCGCCAACCCGCCGGTGAGCGAGTCCCCGTGGGCGTCCGAGTACGCGAAGGTGAAGATGCTCAGCGACGACCTCCTCAACAAGGAGGTCGTGGTCGAGGCCAAGTCCGACTTCGTGGTGGCCGGATGGAACTCCGGCTTCAAGAACGAGCGGGGCATCACGCCCGAGATCCTGGACACGCTCGGCATCCAGAGCTTCATGCACACCGAGAGCTGCTTCAACTATCCCGGGTTCCCCGAGAAAGTGACCCCCTTCGAGGCTCTCTACACCGACCTCGAACGACTCGGCAAGATCTTCCGGGTCGAGGAGAGGGCCACGGAGGTGGTCGACGACTTGCGCAAGCGCGTGAAGGAGGTCGAGGCCAAGGCCCCGAAGGGCGATCCGGTGCCCGTCTTCCTCTACGACTCCGGCACCGACCAGCCGTTCACCGCGGGCAATCAGGTGCCGCCCAACGACATCATCGAGAAGGCGGGCGGCAAGAACGTCTTCGACGGCCTCGACGAGCGCTGGACCCAGGTCAGCTGGGAATCCGTCGCCGAGGCCGAGCCCGAGGTCGTCGTCATCCTCGACTACGGCGACATGCCCGCCCAGAAGAAGATCGACTTCCTGAAGAAGTCCCCTCACACCAAGGGTCTGCCCGCCGTGAAGAAGGACAACTTCTTCATCCTCGACTACAACGAGGGCATCAGCGGGCCCCGCAACATCGACGGTCTGGAGAAGTTCGCCGCGTACCTGCGGGAACTCAAGGGCTGAACCGACGGCACAGCCCCCTGACACGCCGTTCGCTCCCGCCGCCCACTGCGGGCGGCGGGAGCGAACGGCTGAGTGGGCGGTCGCGTCAGACGGAAGGGTCCGTTCCCCGACGGTCGGTGGCCGTCCCCGTGGGCGGGTGGGAGAAGGTCCGGGTGCTGGGCACGAGCGCGGCCGCCGCCGGTGCCGCGAAGCAGACGACCGCGCAGCCCGCGAGCACCGCCCTGGCACCGAAGGCGTCGATGGCGGGGGCGATGACGGCGAGTCCGACCGGGGCGAGGCCGTAGGAGAGCAGGAAGTCCAGGGAGGAGACCCGGGCCAGCTTGTCCGGGGCCACCTCGCGCTGGGCGGCGGTGAACCACGGCACGTTGAACAGCTCGATGCCGATGCCCGCGACGGCGTAGGCGGCCATCACGACGACCGGGTGCACGGGGAACACGAGGCTGAGCGGCGCGAACCCGTACGCGGCGAGCCCGGCCAGGGCGGCCCGGCCGGGGGAGCGGGGGCGCCAGCGGGCGATGAGCAGCGCACCGGCCAGCGCTCCGGCGGTGTACGCCGTCATCGCACCCGCGAGGACGACCTCGGTGCCGTACTCGTCCCTGCTGACCATGGGGAGAGCGACGCCGGTCGCGGAGTAGCCGGTGGCTATGACGGCCGTCAGCGCGCCCAGCCCGGCGAGGAACCACGGGTGCCTGCGGGCCTCGCGGACCCCCTCGGCGAACTCGGTGAGGAACGACGCCCTCTCCGTACCGGCCGAGGGCTCGGACGCGCCGCTCACGGTGCCGGGCCGCGCCCCGCGTCCGGGGACACACGCGGCGACGAGCCAGAGCAGCCCGATGCCCACCAGCAGTGCCCCGGTGCTGAGGAACACGGCGAGCAGGGCGGCCAGCGAGGGCCCCACGAGCGTGGTGGCCCGTACGGCCAGGGTCATGGCGGCGTTGGCCTGCTGCCTGCGGTCGGCGTCCACCACCTCGGCGGTCAGGGCCTGGTAGGCGGGCCGGCAGGCGCCCTGCCCGGCGCCGGCCACGGCGGCGGCCGTGGCCATCAGCAGCACCGAGCGGTCCAGTCCGGCGGCGAGTACGGGGGCCGCGGCTCCGGCGGCGAGCCCCGCCCACAGGACGACGCCCCGGCGGGAGTGCCGGTCCGCCAGCACTCCGGCCATGGGCACCGCGGCGAGGAACCCCACCGTCCGGGCGGCGAGCAGCAGTCCCAGGTCGGTGGCGGTGAGCGTCCGGTCGAGGACCGCGAGGCCGAGCACGAACGGCAGGGCCCAGGTGGCCAGGCCCGACGCCGTGGCGCCCGTCCAGAGGCGGAGGAAGGCCATGTCGAGCAGGACGGTCCGCTGCTTCACGGCTCGGTCCTCGACGGCGTCGGGCGGGGCGGAGGGGGTGGGCACGATGACGCGCTCCTGTCGTGTGCGGGGTCGGCGGGGGACGCATCGAGCGGGGTGGCGCTGCGTCGGCGACAGACTATCGCAATGACAATCATTTCCATTAGTGTGCTGCCGGAGGAGGTCGACGCCTCGTCCGCCTCGTACACCTGACGCCTCGTCAAACACCAGGAAGGACCCCCCAATGGACCGGAACACCACCGGCCCCGCTCTCCTCGAGCAGCTGCCCCCACCGCTGCCCGCGGACCGGATCATCGCCCTGAACCAGCCCAAGGGCGACCTGCACACCACTCGCTCCTACGAATGGAACGGATGGACCTTCGACGTCCCGCCCGGCGTCTTCATACCCGGCTGGACCAGCCGCCTGATCCACGAGCGGCTGCTCGACGGCCGTATCGAGACCCGCGGCCGCCGTTACGCCGCCATGGGCGCCGGCCTCGGCGTCGAGGCCGTGGCGGCGGGCGTCCGCGGCGCCCGGGAGATCCACGCGCTCGACGTCCACCCGCAGAGCGTGGCCGCGGCCACCCGCCACTACCGGCGCCTCGTCGGCGAACACCCGGCCACCGCGTTCCTCCCCGCCGTGAGCGACGTCTTCGACGCCCTCCCGGACGCTGTCCAGCTGGACGTCGTCACCTTCAACCCGCCCGCCGTCAGCCAGACCGTCAGCGACGACCCCGACGTCGTACGCAACGTCTGCGTGGGCGCACCGCTGATCGAGAAGTTCTTCGCCCAGATCACGGAGAAGGACCTCCTGGCACCCGGCGGCGAGATCCACCTCATCGCCTCCAACACCGCCGACCTGCGCGCCCTCGTCCAGCACGCCATGGACCACGGGCTGAGCCCCCGGGTCGACCACCTCCACGACTGGCGGGACGGCGTGCTGACCTTCCTGTTCCGCGTCACCCACGACACGCCCCGCTCCGGAGGCCCGCGATGAAGAACACCGAGGAACTCCTGGCCGGCGTACTGGCGGGCGAACACGGTCACCCTCCCGCCGACATGACGGCGACCAGCGTGTTCTGGGTGCACCACGGCACCCGGCTGGCCGGCGGGAACACCACCTACCTCAACCAGTACGTCCTCGTCCGGGTCGGCGGCTCGTTCGGCGGCTGCGCCTTCGAAGCCGGAGAAGCCGACCCGTCCCTGTGCCGCGACGCCTCCGGCGCCCCTCTCGACACGCTGCTGCGCGACGCGCCCCGCCCGCTGCGGATCGCCGCGCTCGACGCCTACCTGAGCGCGGTCCGGCCGCACCGGGAGGCGGCCGGGGCGGAACCGGTCACCCTGCCCGCCGGGACACCCGAGACCCGGGCGCAGGCCCGCGACGCGGCCATCGCGGGCCTCCTGGACATCGAGGCCGGTGCCCGGGTCGGCCTGATCGGCGTGGTCAACCCGCTCGTCGCGGCCATCCGCGAACGCGGCGGTGCGCCCCTGCTCTGCGACTTCAACCTCCGCACCACCCAGTGGGGCGACCCGGTCACCGACGACATGCACGAACTCCTCGACACCGCCGACGCCGTGGTCGCCACCGGCATGACCCTGAGCAACGGCAGCTTCGACACCGTCCTGGCCCGCTGCCGCGAGCGCGGCGTGCCCCTGGTGGTCTACGCCCAGACCGGAAGCGCCGTGGCCCGCGCGTTCCTCGGAGCGGGCGTGACCGCCCTGTCCGCGGAGCCCTTCCCCTTCTCCCAGTTCAGCGCGGAACCCACCACCCTGTACCGCTACCGGGCGGCGGCCGGCGCATGACGTCTGCCACCCGCCGGCCGGCGCCGCCGGAGGCCGCCACCCGTGAGACGACGGGCACCGGCCACGCCGCCTGCCATCACGGCGAGATCCTCCAGGGCGTCTTCCTCGACGAACGGCGCCGCCCCCGCCACGGCCTGGTCACCCTGCCCATGACCGCCCGGGGCAGCACGGCCCGTTTCACCCACCGGCCCGGCAGCCCGACCGACGAGGTGACGGTGACGCCGGGCGGCCGGGCCAAGGCGCGGGCGGCGGCCGTCCTCGCGCTACGGGAGTGCGCGGAGCGGCTCGGCGAGGAACCGTGCGGCGGGGAACTGACCCTCACCGGCGATCTCCCCGTCGGACTCGGCATGGGCTCGTCCACCAGCGACGTCATCGCCACGGTGCGCGCGGTCGCCGACTCCCGGGGCCTGCTCCTGCCGCCGGAGACCATCGCCCGCCTCGCGGTGCGCGCCGAGGGCGCCAGCGACCCCCTGATGCACGGCTGTCGCCCGCTGCTCTTCGCGCAACGGGAGGGCCGCGTCCTCGAAACCCTGGGCTCCGCACTGCCGCCCGCGGTGGTGGTCGGGTGCGCGCTCGGAGGCGGCGAACCGGTCGACACCCTCTCCCTGCCGGTCCTCGTCCAGGACGACGACCTCGCCGCCTACGAGCACCTGCGCCGCATGCTGCGCAGGGCGGTGACCGACGCCGACACCGCGCTGCTCGGCAGGGTCGGCACGGCCAGCGCCCGCCTGCGCCAACGCGTCCTGCGGCACCAGGAGTTCCCGGCCCTCACCGGCATCGCCGACAGCGTGGGCGCGGCCGGGGTGCAGATCGCCCACAGCGGCAACGTCGCCGGCATCCTCTTCGACCCCCGAGTCCCCTGCCTGAACCGCAGGCTGCACCGTTGCGCCCGCGCCCTGGACCGTGAAGGCATCCCGTCGACCCGGACCTTCACCACCTTCGCGACCCCCGCCACTGAGGAGTACGCCCGTGGACGAACACATCTCGCAAGCCATCGGCCGACCGGACCTGATACGCCTCGACGACGGACTCGTCTGCCTGCGGTTTGAGACGATGAAGGTCGTCTCCGCCCTGGCCGCCGTACGCCACCTGCTCGACACCGGAACGGTACGGCGCGGCGACACCCTCGTCGACAGTTCCAGCGGCATCTACGCTTACGCCCTCGCGCTGGCCTGCCACCGCTACGGCATGCGCTGCCACATCGTCGGCTCCACCACCGTCGACCACACCCTGCGCACCCAACTCGACGTCCTCGGCGCCCATCTGGAGCAGATGCCGCCCAGCACCGACCTCAAGCTCGACCAGAGCCGCCGCGTCGCCCGCGTCCAGGAGATACTGCGCGAGCACCCCGACTACCACTGGATGCGCCAGTACCACGACGACGTCCACTACCTCGGCTACGAGGCCGTGGCCGAACGGATCCAGGAGGAGACCGGTGCCGCCGCCCTGTCGCTCGTGGGCGGCGTGGGATCCGGGGCCTCCACCGGCGCCCTCGCCCACTACCTGGGCAAACGCTCCGTCGATGTGCGGCTCGTCGGCGTCCAGCCGTTCGGCAGCGTCACCTTCGGCAGCGACCACGTCTCGGACCCGGAGATCATCATCGCCGGCATCGGCAGTTCCATCCCGTTCGGCAACGTGCGTCACGACCTCTACGACACCGTCCACTGGCTCGCCTTCGACACCGCCCTCGCCGGGAGCGTGGACCTGCTGCGCCGGCACGCCGTCTTCGCCGGTCTGTCCACCGGCGCCGCCTATCTCGCCGCCCGCTGGGAACGCGGTGCGGAGCCGGGCCGGACGGCCGTGTTCGTCGCCGCCGACACCGGCCACCGGTACGTCGACACCGTGTTCGCCCGGCACGCGGAGGCGGCGCGGGTGGAGGACCTGGCGCCCCGTCCGGTGCGTGGCACGGGCGAACTCGCCCTGCCCTGGTCGCGCATGAACTGGAAGGGCTCGCCCGCCCCCGCGGCGGCGGTCGTCAGGCCGGCTTGCGCCACACCGAGATGTGCTTCGCCGAGTCCTGGGTGAACGGCGTCCGGTCCCAGTCCGCGTAGCGACATTCCAGGTCGAGGCCGGCGATGCGCGCCATCAGGTCGAGTTCGGCCGGCCAGGCGTACCGGTGCCGGGAGTTGTCGCGGCGGTAGTGGTCGCCGTCGCGGGTGAAGTGGTTCGAGACGAGGATCTGCTCGACCAGGTCGAAGGTGTCGAACCCGAGGTGCCGGTCGGAGACGTCGAACGGCACCGCGGTCTGGCCGGGCGGCAGGGACCGCAGGGGCGGCACGCCCAGCTCGATGACGAACCTGCCCCCGGGCCTCAGATGACGGGCCGCGTTGCGGAAGCACTCGACCTGTTCGTCCTGGGTGAGCAGGTTGCTGATGGTGTTGTAGACGAGGTAGACCACGGCGAACTCACCGGGGACGACGGTCGTGGCCATGTCCCCGAGGGTCACCGGCAGCGTGTCCTCGTCGGCCTTGCGCCGCAGGACCGCCGTCATGTGCTCGGACAGTTCGATGCCCACGACCGGCACGCCGCGTTCCCGGAGGGGGACGCCCACCCGTCCGGTCCCGATGGCGAACTCCAGTGCCCGGCCGTCTGCGGCGAGCTCGGTGAGGAGGTCGAGGGTCGGTCCGAGGACGGCGGCCGAGGACATCTCGGTCTCCTCGGCGTCGTAGCGGTCGGCGGTCGCCCGTGTCCACAGTTCGCTGCTAGTCACGGGCGTCCACTGTGCCGGGCGCGGAGGGCGCTGTCGACGCATTTACCTTGCAGGGCCGCCGAGCCGCACGGCCGGCCAGCGGCCCGTTAGGCTTGCCGCCATGAGCCGATGGGAGCAGCTGACCGGCGGCACGTCCGGTGAGCAGTACGCCGCGCGTTTCGCCGAACTCGCCGAACGCGGGCAGGACGTCCATGGCGAGGCACGACTGTGCGCCACGCTGGTGCCTCCCGGGGCACGGGTGCTGGACGCGGGCTGCGGCACCGGGCGGGTCCTGATCCAACTCGCCCACCTCGGTTACGACGGGGTGGGCGTGGACAGCGACGCCTCCATGCTGGCCGTGGCCCGTCGGAACGCGCCCCGGCTGACCTGGCTGCGGGCCGACCTGGCCGACTTCGACCCGGCCGCGGCGGACGCCGGCCCCGGCTTCGACCTCGTCGTCGCCGCGGGCAACGTCTTCCCGCTCCTCGCGCCGGGCACCGAGGCCGCCGTCGCCGCCGCCCTGGCCCGGGCCCTGCGCCCGGGCGGCCTGCTCGTCGCCGGTTTCGGCCTGGACCGGGAGCACCTGCCCGTGCCGCCCAGCCTCACGCTGGCGGAGTACGACGCCCACTGCACCGCGGCCGGGCTCACCCTCACCGACCGCTTCGCCACCTGGGACGCCGACCCCTACGACGGCGGAGGTTACGCGGTCAGCGTCCACCGCCGCTGACGCCCGTCGGTGACTGGACAACAGGCGGCCCGCATCGGGGCGCCGCCCTACCGGAGCCGCCCCAGCGCTTCCCGCAGCCGCCGTGCGTCGCGCAGGCGCTGTTCGCAGGTGGCGCCCAGGGCGAGCAGCGCCAGACCGGCGAGTGCGGGAGGTGCCCATCGGGGAAGCGCGCCGACGACCTGGGTGACGTACGGGGCGAGTTCGTGCAGCGCCACCAGTGCGAGCGCGCTCCCGCCCAGGACCAGCGGGGCCTGGAGCCGGAACCGTGCGCCCGTCAGGGTCATGGCCAGCGCGGCGGTGCCGAGCAGCAGGGGCCGCAGCCAGTGCGGATCGCCCCACATCGCGAGCAGACTCGGCACCAGGGTGACGGCCGGCCCCGCCGCGTACGCCGTCCACGAGGAGACCGCCGGATCACGGCGCCGGGTCAGGTGCCCGACGGCCAGCGCGGCGACGGTCACCGGCAGCGTGTAGGCCTCCGGCGTGGTGACGTCCCACGCCGCCAGCCGCACCCAGGTGGCCAGCAGGAACAGGGCGGCCGCCGCGTGACCGACCCGTCGCCGCTCCGGCCGCAGCGCCGTCCCGGCGGTGACGACCCCGCAGAGCGAGAGGAGCAGGGCCAGCATCGGCAGATCCCGCACCGCGAGAGCGAGCGAGAGCAGCGCCGCGGCCGCACCCGCCCCTTCGACCGGGACGGTCGCGGCCGAGCCTCGCGTCCGCGCCGCGACCAGAGCCGCGACGACGGGCACGACCAGGACCAGCAGCGCGGTGTGCTCCGGCGGCAGGCCGGCGGACGCCCCGACCGCGCAGGCCAGAGCCGCGGCGTACACCAGGGCGGCGGGCGCGGCGAACACGACGAGCCCCGGACGCGTGCTCGCGACGCCGAACAGCACCGTCAGCGTCAGGAGCGCCCCGATCGTGCCGGACTCGGTGGCCAGTGAGAGGAGGGCGAGGGCGACGGAGGTGACGAGGGCCAGCACAAGGGCCGTCACGGCCGGCGCGGACGACTCGCCCGCCGCGCCACGGGCCCGCTCGGCGACACCCAGCGAGGCCAGGACCACGACACCCTGCACCACCAGCCCCGCCCCGTAGGGCAGTGTGAGCACCACCGGAGTCACGAACACCGCCGCCCACCCGAGGACGAGCGCACCCACCCCGGCCGCCGGGCGCCACACCGCGCGGCGCTCGGCCACGGCCAGCACACCGGCCACGAGGGCGAGGACGAGTGGCGCGGCAGCCGCGTAGGAAGGCCAGTAGGCGTCCGCGAACACGGCGTCCCGGGAGTCGAGCGGCACCCCCGACCAGGGCCGCTCGATCCAGGCCACCGGGCCGAAGAGCGTCCCCGCGACGAGCGGGAGGGCCCACAGCACCGCCAGGCCCTGGACGACCAGCGAAGCCCCGACCATCCCCCGCCGCAGCGGCCGGGGGAGCGGCATCCGGACGGCCGTCAGCAAGGTGATCCCGAGGACCAGGCATCCGGGCACCGTCCACTCACCGGGCACCGACGCCCGCAGTACCCCGCCCGCCCCCGCGACCAGACACAGCCCCGCGGACAAGGCGGCACACACGGCGACGTCCGGCTTCGGGGCGTACCGGGCGGCGGTCAGGGCGATCGCCGCGGCGAGTACCAGGAGCGCGGCGCCCCGCGCGGCCGCACCCGGACCGGGCGCGCTCCAGCAGAGCCATCCGGCCGACAGCACCCCGACGGCCCCCGTGCCGCAGGCGCCGACGAGGGTGACGACCCGCACCGGCGCGTGGGCCGACCGGAGCGACACGGCGGTGTCGGCCGCGGCGGTCACCAGCAGCACGGCCGTGAGCGCGTGCGGGCCCGCCTCGACGGCGAGCGCCCACAGAAGCAGCGGCAGTTGCGCGGTCACCGCGGCGAGGGGGAGCGGGAGCCGCAGGGCCGGACGCGCGCCCGTCCGCGCCCGGACCTGCTCCGCCTCGACGACGCCGGCCGACCGCGGCACCAGCAGGCCCACTCCCGCACCGTACGCGGCCCAGGCGCCGGCCAGGACGGCCGACGCGGCAGCCGTGTACCCGAGACCGCCGCTGCCGCCGAGCGCCACTTCGTGCAAGGCGTAGGCATCGAGCACGGTCAGGGCCATGCCCAGAGCCGCCACCGCCTCGGCGGTCGAGCCCAGTCCTCGCCGCAACAGCGGTACGGGCACGGCCAGCGCGCTCAGGGTCACCGCGCCCAGAACCAGCGCCCGTCCGGTGATCCCCAGGTGACCCCAGCCGACCAGGGTGAAGGCGATGGCGGCGACCGTCAGGAGGATGCCGCCGAGGAGCAGCAGCACGTTCTGCACGCCGGGGGCCGTGGCCTCCGGCCGTTGCGCGGCCGTGCCGGGCGCCCCGGGCCACACGGGGCGCGCCGGACCGGCGCTCCAGGCGGGCTGTGGTGCGGACGCCGTACGCAGGGTGTGGACCAGCCACTCGCGGCGCCGCAGCAGGAGGGCGCGGCGGGCGTCGAGTTGCCGCAACTCGGCGTCGAGGAAGCGCAGTTCCTCGGCCGGAGGCGGAATGTTCGTCATGGCCTGAGTGTGGTCCCCGCCACTTCGCCGCGCATGGGCGCGCGTACTCAGTTCCTACTCAGTCACACTGACGCGCGATGAGTGAGCAACCACGTGATGAAGAGGCCGTCTTCCGTACGACCGGCGGCCGGGTGCGGGGCACCGCGGCCGGTGACGGTGTCACCGCCGTGCTGGGGGTCCCGTACGCCGCTGCGCCTTTCGGTGCCCGCCGGTTCCGGGAGCCGCAAGCGGCGCCGAGCTGGAGCGGGGTACGGGACTGCGCGGACTTCGGCCCCATCGCCCCGCAGTCGGCCGAGTTGCCCGGAGCGCCGGTGTGGCGCCCGGGCGACGAAGACGTCCTCACCGTCAACGTGTGGGTCCCCGACGGTGCGGGAGACGGCGGGCTGCCGGTGTTCTTCTGGATCCACGGTGGTGCCTACACCTTCGGCTCGTCCGCCCAGCCCGACTTCGACGGGGCGTCCCTGGCCCGCGCCGGTCTGGTCGTGGTCAGCTGCAACTTCCGCGTGGGTTTCGAGGGCTTCGGCACAGTGCCCGGGTTCCCCGACAACCGCGGACTGCTCGACCAGGCCGCCGCCCTGGTCTGGGTCCGGGAGAACATCGAGGCCTTCGGCGGCGACCCCGGCAACGTCACCGTCGCCGGGCACTCCTCCGGAGGGGGCTCGGTGGCCTGCCTGATGGTGATGGAGCGGGCACGCGGGCTGTTCCGGCGAGCCATCGCCCACAGCGTGCCCAGTGCATTCTTCACCGTGGAGCTCGCCGAGGCGGTCACCGAGCGGATCGCGGCCGAGGCCGGGGTGGGTCCGACGGCCGCGGGACTGCTGTCCGTGCCGCCCGAGGCGCTCGTGGCCGCGTCCGACAAGGTCACCGCGGACTGCCGGACCAACCCCGTGACACCGATCCTCGCCTTCGACCCCGTGATCTTCCAACCCGTCGTCGACGGCGAGGTGCTGCCCGCGGAACCGCTCCGCGCGCTCGCCTCCGGCACGGCGCGGGACGTGGATCTGCTGGTCTGCCACACGCTGGAGGAGTACCGGTTCCTCCACATGGTGGGCGCCGTCCGGGCAGCCGTCACCGAGGCGGAGCTCGCGGACGTCGCCGAGGCCCTGCGCCTCCCCGCCCACCTGGTCGACGGCTACCGGGCGTTGCTGCCGGACGCCCCGGTGCTCGACCGCTGCCTCGCGCTCCTCGGCGACGCGGGGTTCGGCGAGTACACCACCCGGCTCGCCGAGCAGCACGCGCGGGCCGGCGGCCGGGCGTACCTGGCCCGCTTCGCCCGCCGGCGCGGTGAGGCCGGACCCTGGCACACCGCGGACATCCCCTTCGCCTTCGGCAACCTGGACGCCGTCGGCGCGGACTTCCTCATCGGCGGCGCACCCGACGAACACGACCGGGCCCTGTCCCGCCGCATGCTCCGTTCCTGGGCCGGCTTCGCGGCGACCGGGGACCCGGGATGGCCGGCGGTCACGTCGGACACCACGCCGGTCAGATCGTGGGCCGTCCCCGACGACGGCCTGACGGCCGACGACACGTGCGGCTTCCGCGAGGTGTGGCGCCACGTCCGGTTCGATCCGATGCGTCCCGGCCGCCCGGGCGGCTGACCCGTCGGAAGGCGGCGACCTCACTCGACGGGCGGATCCGCGTGCTCGCCGGGCTTCGGGCCCGCGGACTCCAGCCGCACCACCAGCCCCTTCGACGTCGGCTGATTGCTGATCTCGGCCACGCTGTCCAGCGGCACGAGGACCTGTGTCTCCGGGTAGTACGCCGCCGCGCAGCCACGGCTGGTCGGATACGGCACCACCCGGTAGCCCTCCGCGCGGCGTTCCGAGCCGTCGGTCCACACGCTCACCAGGTCGACGCGCTGTCTCTCGGCGAGTCCCAGGTCCGCCATGTCCTCGGGGTTGACCAGCACGACCCGGCGGCTGCCGTGGATGCCCCGGTAGCGGTCGTCGTTCGTGTAGGGGATCGTGTTCCACTGGTCGTGCGACCGGAGCGTCTGCAGCAGCAGGTGCCCCTCGGGAGCCGTCGGCATCTCCCAGTCGTTGCGGGTGAACCGGGCCTTGCCCGTGGACGTGGCGAAGACGCCCTCGTTGACCGGGTTCGGCAGCCTGATGCCACCCGGCCGGATCACCCGCCGGTTGAAGTCGTGCAGCCCCGGTACCACGCGGGCGATCCGGTCACGCAGGGAGCCGTAGTCGGCCTCGAACCGCTCCCAGGGGATGCCGGTCCCGCCGTCGAGGGTGCGGCGGGCCAGCCGGCACAGGATGGCGACCTCGCTGAGCAGGACCCTGGAGGCCGGGGTGAGACGGCCCCGGGAGACGTGCACCTCGCTCATCGAGTTCTCGACGGTGACGAACTGCTCGCCGCCCGCCTGGATGTCGAGCTCCGTACGACCCAGGGTGGGCAGGATCAGTGCGGTCTCACCGCAGACCGTGTGCGACCTGTTGAGCTTGGTGGAGATGTGGGCGGTGAGCCGGCAGCGCCGCATGGCGTCCTCGGTGACCGCGGTGTCCGGGGCGGCCAGGACGAAGTTGCCGGCCACGCCCAGGAAGACCTTGATCCGGCCCTCGCCCATGGCTCTGATCGAGTTCACCGAGTCGAGCCCGTGGGCGCGGGGCGGATCGAAGCCGAACTCCTCCCGCAGCGCGTCCAGGAAGTCGTCGGGCATCTGCTCCCAGATGCCCATCGTGCGGTCGCCCTGTACGTTGCTGTGCCCGCGCACCGGGCACGCACCGGCTCCGGCCCTGCCGAGGTTGCCGCGCAGCAGCAGGAAGTTCACGATCTCCCTGATGGTGGGGACGCCGTGCTTGTGCTGCGTCACTCCCATGGCCCAGCAGACGATCACCCGCTCGCTGCGCAGGACGTCGCCGTGCACCTCCTCGATCTCCGCACGCGTCAGTCCGGTGGCCCGGAGGACGTCGTCCCAGGCGATGGTCCGGGCATGCCGCGCGAACTCCTCGAAACCGGAGGTGCTCGCGCGGATGAACGCGTCGTCGAGCACGGCGCCCGGCCGGTCGTCCTCGGCCTCCAGCAGCAGCCGGTTCAGCCCCTGGAACAGGGCGAGGTCCCCGCCGCTGCGGATGTGCAGGAACCGGTCGGCGATCTGGACTCCGCGTCCGATCACCCCGCGGGCCTTCTGCGGGTTCTTGAACCGCAGCAGTCCGGCCTCCGGCAGGGTGTTCACGGCGATGACCCGGGCCCCGTTGCGCTTGGCCTCCTCCAGCGCGGCCAGCTGACGCGGATGGTTGGTCCCCGGGTTCTGTCCCACCAGGAAGATCAGGTCGGCGTGGTGGAGGTCCTGGAGACTCACCGTGCCCTTGCCGGTGCCCAGCGTCTCGTGCAGCGCGAAGCCGCTCGACTCGTGGCACATGTTGCTGCAGTCGGGCAGGTTGTTGGTGCCGAAGGCCCTGGCGAACAGCTGTAGCGCGAAGGCCGCCTCATTGCTGACCCGGCCGGAGGTGTAGAAGACCGCCTCGTCGGGGGAGTGCAGCGACTTCAGCTCGTCGGCGATCAGCCCCAGCGCGTCGTGCCAGCTGATGGGCTCGTAGTGGTCCGAACCCGGGCGCTTGACCATCGGCTCGGTGAGCCGCCCCTGCTGGTTGAGCCAGAGGTCGGAGTGCCGGCGCAGTGCGGACACCGAGTGCTCGCGGAAGAAGTCGGCGGTGACGCGCCGGGACGTCGCCTCGTCGTTGATGTGCTTGGCGCCGTTCTCGCAGTACTCGTTGCGGTGCCGGTGGCCGGGGGAGGGGTCCGCCCACGCGCAGCCGGGGCAGTCGATGCCGCCGACCTGGTTCATGGTCAGCAGGGTCACCCCGGTCCGCCTCAGGGACGTCTCGTCGAGGGAGTACTCCAGGGCGTGCGTCACCGCGGGCACGCCCGCCGCCCATTCCTTGGGCGGAGTGACGGTGAGTTCCTGCGCGGGCTCTTCGCTCGGTGGTCTGTGCATCACAGAGGTCGCTCGCTTTCTCGCGCCGGTCGGATCAGCCCACGGGCCAACGGGGAACGCGGCAGCGCGCGGGCTCGGACTCCACCGGCAGGACGTGCCCGTTCCGGATGGTTCCCCGCCAGCCCCCCGCCTCCTGGCCCAGACCCTCGATGAACTCCTTGAAGTGCGCCAGCTCGGAGCGGAGCACGCGTCGCGCGGCACCGGAGAGGCCGGACAGAACAGCCGCGGCACCCCGCCGCCCGACCTCGATGCGTACGGTGACCGTGGCCCGGTCGCGACCCGCCGCGTGGAACGTCACCTTGCCCCGATGGTGCGAGTCCAGGCTCCGCCAGGCGACACAGGTGTCCGGCCGCTGATCGACGATCTCCGTCGCGAACTCGCGCCGCACCGGCCCCAGACCGACCACCCAATGGGTGATGGACGGTCTGACCTGCTCGACCCTCTTCACCGTGGTCATGAACCGCGGGAACGTCTTGAACTGGGTCCACTGGTTGTACACGGTGCGCACCGGCACCGCGACCTGGACCGTCTCCTCGATCGTGGTCATGGTCCGCCTGTCTGCGATCACTGGTCCCCCCAGTGTCACGGCCCGGCCGGGTGCCCGCCACGTGAACCTTCGCCACGGCGCCCGCACGGCGTCCGCGGTCTTGAACAATCCTCATCTTTCCTGATGTGATCTGCGGCACAGCCGACCGACCGTGCCGGAGGTCCCATGTACCGCCGTCTGCTCACCGCGCTCGTCTGCATCGCGCTGCTGGCCACCGGGATGGCCTACGCGCAGCCGGTCGTCGCCGACCACGGGGTCCCGCCCTCCGGCATACCCCGGCTCACGGACGACCGGGGACGCGTCCTGACCCTGCGCGGCTGGAACGTCGAGGACAAGACGCACCGGGGTGAGGACGCCCTGTCCGCGATCGGCGAGCGGCACTTCCGGGACCTGCGGGCCCAGGGCTTCAACTTCGCCCGGCTCCTCGTCTTCTGGGACGACCTCGAACCCCGGCGGGGCCACTACAGCGAGCGGTACCTGCACCGGATCGAACGCATCCTGGACTGGGCGCACAAACACCGTGTGCACGTCCTGATCGACGCGCACCAGGACGTCTTCGGGCCCGCGTTCGGGCACCGCGGCATCCCCGAGTGGGCGACGAGGACCGACGGTCTGCCCTTCACCCCGCACCCCGACGACTGGTTCGCCGAGTACTTCGAACCGGCGGTGCAGCGGGCGTTCACCCACCTCTACGAGGACCCCGACCTGCGCCGCGCCCAGGCGGACATGTGGCGGGTGCTGGCCCGGCGCCTCGGGGACCACCCGGCCGTCCTCGGCTACGACCTGATCAACGAGCCCATGGGTGAGATCGCGCCGGGCGAGGACCTGCCGACGGCCGCCCGGCGCATCGAGCGCGAGCATCTCACCCCGCTGTACAACCGGCTCGCCGACGCCGTCCGTACCGTCGACGACGACTCCTGGATCTTCTTCGAACCGACCCCGATCGTGGGCGAGGGCGTCCCCACCGGCCTGGGCCGGATCGACGATCCGAAGGCCGTCTACGCGCCCCACTTCTACAACACGGCCATGGAGGCGGGCGCCGACTACGACCCGTCAGCAGGCTGGATCGAGGCGTACGAGTCCGCGGTGACCGTCTATCCCGGCCGGTACCGCGTACCCGTCGTGGTGGGAGAGTGGGGCCCGCTCAACAACTCCCTGCCGAACATGGGGCGTTTCTACCGCGACGCCCTGTCGTCCCTGAACCGCTACACCTCGGGCTGGGCGGGGTACGTCTGGTGCTACGGCGGCGGGTACTGCGCCGTGGACGCCGAGGGACGCTTCCGGACCAACAAGGAGCAGACCTCGGCACCGTACGCCCCGGCCGTCGCCGGACGGGTAACCGCCGAGACGTACGAGCCGGGCGGCGGCGTCTTCCGGCTGTCGTACCGCGCCGGGCACGGCGTCACCGAGGTCTCCCTGCCGCCCCGGGCGGGCGGCTGGCACATCGAACTGACCGGTGCCGCCCGCACCGCCACGCCGGCCCTGCCCGGTGACCGGGCGCAGACCGTGCGCGTAGTCGCGCGTCCGGGCGCGCACGTCACCGTGGTCGTCACTCCGCGCTCGCCGCGGTGACCCGCCGGGAGCCCACGACGGCGGAAGGCGGGGCGGCGGGAGAGGCAGCCCCCTCAGGGGCGGGGGGCCGCCTCGCCGGCCGGGCCGCTGTCCTCGGGGAACTCTCCCTCCGGGCCGAGCGGACTGCCCTCCCACACGAGTGCCTGCCAGCCCCGGTCGGGCGAGCCGGTGAGCACGACGATGCCGGTGTTGCCCAGCGGGTGGCCGGCGGCGTACGACACGTCGACGTTGGCCGCCCGGGCGGCCACCCACGCACGGATCATCGCGCCGTGGCTGACCACGGCCACCGTGTCCGCTCCCGTTCCCGCCGCCTCGGCGACGACGGCGTCGAAGCGGCCCAGGGCCTCCACGCCGTTCTCACCACCGGGCATCCGGCGGCCGGTGTCGCCGGCGGACCAGGCGAAGGCGGTGGAGAGATACACGGCGGCGGCGTCCTCGTCGCCGCGCATCTCCAGATCCCCCGCGGCCAGCTCCCGCAGCCCGTCCCGGACGCGGACGTCCAGCCCTGTCGCGGCCGCCAGCGGCGCGGCGGTCAGCTGGGTACGCACCAGCGTGGAGGCGTACAGCGCACCGATCCGCTCCGTCGCCAGAGCCTGCGGCAGCGCGGCGGCCTGCTCCTGCCCCAGAGGTGTCAGCCCCGGCCCCGGCGCGTCGGTGTCCAGCAGGTGCTTGAGGTTGGACGGGGTCTGACCATGGCGTACGAGCAGCAGACGCATGCGGGGCTACCTCCACAGGACGGAAAACTCCCTCCACTGTGCCACCGCCGCCGTCGGCTCCGGAACACGGGACGGGGGCCCGGTCACCGCCGGATCAGATGCCGCAGGTGGGGGCCGACCAGTAGGGCGACGGGTCGAAGGCCACGTGGGTGTGGTCGTTGTGTCCGGGGTAGCCGGGGCCGAGGATCTCCGAGAAGCCGTGCGTCCTGGACTGCTGGGCGAGCCGGCACAGGGACGGCGAGCCGACGAGATCGGCCGCGTCGCCGTACAGGTGGCGGCTGGTGGCGGAACCACCGACCGCGTTGTTGCACGCGCGGGAGCGGAAGCCGCTGGAGATGGTGATGGGGACGTCGCCGAGGGCGTGGCGCATCGCCTCCAGCTTCCACATGGTCTTGAGCGCGTTCCGCTTGGCGGTGGCCGCGGAGACGGCGCCGCCGGACCAGTCGGAGTTGCACTTGTTGAGTTCGGCGTAGGTGAAGTGGACGGGCGTGCAGTCGGCGTCCTGGAGGGCGTAGATCTTGCTGAAGGTGGCGGGTCCGGCGACGCCGTCCGCGCTCAGTCCGTACGCGGCCTGGAACTTCTTGACGGCGGCGGCGGTCCGCGCGCCGTACTGGCCGTCGTAGGAGAGTCGTTCGCCGGACGTCACCCAGCCGGCGACCCGGATCTGCAGCTGGGTCACGTCGCTGCCGGAGGAACCCTGGGACAGGGTGCGGTTCCAGGTGTAGCAGGAGTCGGCGTGCGCCGTGCCGGCGGTGGCACCCACGCCGACCACGGCGCCAGCCATGAGCATGACAAAAGAGAGAAGCAGACGTGACACGCGTCTGAACATCCCGGCCTCCCGACCGTTGAGCCGACAACAACCGAAGCCCAGCGTGCGGGAACGGACTACGCGCGTCAATGGCGCCGGGGACCTCCCTCCCCACCCGCCGGCGCCATGACGGGCATGTGTCAGACCGTGCCGAACCACGCTTCCGCGAGCGAGTGCAGCGTTCCTTCGGCGGGCACACCCAGTTCCCTCATGTACCAAGGGAGGTTGCTGTAGACGTGCAGCAGCGTGTACGCGAGCAGTTCGACCGGCTCGAAGGTGCGTCCGTAGGCCTTGGCGAGACGGGCCAGCAGATCCGGGTCACCTCGGGTGACGAACAGGCCCACGCCCACGAAGTCGTACGCGCGGTCACCGATCATGGCCGGTTCGAAGTCGAAGAGCCCGGTCAGCCGCCATCCGTCGGGATCGACCAGGAAATGCTGTCGCATCACCTCGGTGTGCAGCAGACAAGGGTCCGGGTCGCGCGGCAGTGGGACCGAGGCCAGGAAGTCCGGTATCTGCTCCAGCCAGCCGGCGGCCAGCCCGCGGGCACGCTGCTGTTCCACGGCGCCGGCGCTCTGGCGCTCCACGAAGGCGCCCCAGTCCCCCGGGCCGAGCACGTCCCCGAGCGGGCCGGGGTCGAGGGAGTGGAGCACCGCCAGGGCTTCACCCACCTCGGTGACGAGCCGTTCCCGGTCGGCGCGCGGCACGCGGTCCCAGGCCTGGGCCAGGTTCTCGCCGCGGAGCCGGGACATGAGCACGTACTGCCAGCCGTTCTCGTACGGGCCGCGGTCACGTACCAGCGGCGTCGGCACCGGCAGCCGTCCCTGGAGGTGGGCGAGGACCCGGCCCTCCGCGACACCGTCCTGCGCGGCGGCTTTCGGGAACAGCTTGAGGACGTGCTCGTCACCCACCGCGTAGACCGGCTGCGACCCGTCCGGGAAACGGGTCAGCGGCGCGTCGGCGAGACCGAGCCGTGCACAGAGGTCCGCCGCGCCGGGACGCATCACCGATTCATCGGGAACGATCGCGTCCCACTCTTCGTCCGTCTCCACCACAGGCAGCATGATCGGGACCGTAGACCACCGGCTGCCGGGCGGCAACAGAGTTGTCAGTCGGCGGGGTGCGTACCGCCGCCGATCCCCAGTTCGCGAAGCTCCTTCCGCAGCACCGGGGTCAGCGCCTGGGCGTACGACTCCGCCACGTGGCTCTCGTCGCGGTAGACGAAGGTGTCCGCGACGACCGCGGGACACCGGCCTGCCCGTGAACACAGCCACGGCCGCGGGTCGATGACCGCGGCGCCGGCCCGGCGGGCCGCCCGCTCGCCGGCCTCCCTCAGAGTGGGGGACCTGATCGCGTCCCGTCGGTCCGCCTCGCAGTTCCCCAGCCGCAGCGGATGCCGCGCCGCGCACTCGACGGCGTCGCCCTTCGGCCACGGATTGTCGAGCAGCACGGCGACCGAGCCGGCGTCACGGGTCAGCCGCCGGTACACACGCTCGTATCCCGCCGTCCATTCCCGCGGCGGATCCTCCATCCGGTGCACCGGCTCCGCCGCCTCGGACGAGGCGGCCACGACCAGCATCGGCCGCAGCTCCGTGATGCGCCGCAGCGCCCTCTCCCGCCAGGTGTCGCACGCCTCGTACGCCCGGCCGCGGGCGCGGGTCGTGACGTCGGCGGTCTTGCACGACGCCTTCGTCAGGGACACCAGCTTCCACCCGTTCTCCCGGCTCACCCGGTCGAGCGCGGGGAACCACTGTGCCGCGTGGGAGTCGCCGAAGAGGACCACTACGTCGCGCGAGGACGGGTCCCCGTAGACGCACGCGGGCGAGTGCGTGGCGCCGTAGCCGACGTGGCAGCCGTCTCGGTAGACGGCCGACCGCTGCTTCTTGATGTCCGGCAGCGACGGGGAGAGATTGGCGGGCAGCCGGGTCCCGGACGTCGAGATGAGGCCGACGAGCCGGTCCTCGGGGTCCGGTGCCGTCGCGAGGGCCTGCCTCAGCTCCGGGGAGCACACACCGGAGCTGATCGTCGGTGGGAAGGACGCCGCGACCAGGCAGACGCACACGACGCCGGCGGTCAGGCCGAGGCCGAGGGCCACCACTGCCGTGGGCCTGCGCTTCAGCGACGAGCGGAAACGGACCGGGTTCTCCACCAGACGCAGGGTCGCCCAGGCCAGCAGCAGCGCCGCCGCGCTCAATTGGAGGGACAGCAGAAGAGTGGCCGAACGGTTCAGGGCGGCGGGGACGAGCACCAGCAGCGGCCAGTGCCACAGGTACCAGCCGTACGAGAGGTCCCCCACCCAGGTCGCGGGAGGCAGCGCGAGCAGTCGTGAGGCGCCGGACGGGGACGGCCGGCATCCGCCGGCGATCACCAGCACGGCACCGAGCACGGGCAGGCCGGCATGGTGGCCGGGGAAGGGCGTGTCGGCGTCGTACACCACGGCCGACGCGACGATCGCGGACAGCCCGAGCCACGAGCCCGCCGTGGCGACGTGACGTGGAACGCGCGCCAACGCCCCCGCGCAGAAGGCCAGCAGGCCACCGGCGCCCAGTTCCCACAGCCGGGTGTGGGCGCCGAAGTACGCCCAGGACGGCGAGCCGGCGGTCGTCCACACACTCAGGACGTACGAGACGAGGCAGAGCACGCCCAGCGGCAGGACCCTGAGCCATGGACGCCGCAGCACCTTCCAGGTCACCAGGAGGAGCGCGGGCCACAGCAGGTAGAACTGCTCCTCCACGGACAGCGACCAGAAGTGCTGGAAGGGCGACGGCGCACCGCCCTCCTGGAGGTAGTCGGTCCCCGAGACCGCGAGGTTCACGTTCATGACGTACAAGCCGCTGGTCATCGCGTCGTGCAGGAACTCCTCGTAACGGATCCTCGAGGCGAAGAGCCGGCAGCCGGCGAGGGTGCAGAGGCAGACCAGGGTCGCCGGCGGGAGGATGCGCAGCGCTCGTCTGCCGTAGAAGCGCCGCAGGGACAGCGATCCGCTCCGCTCGGCCTCTCGCAGCAGACCGGCGGTGATGAGGAAGCCGGAGATGACGAAGAAGACGTCGACACCGACGTAGCCGCCGGCGAGGTGGGGGAGTCCGGCGTGCGCGAGCACCACGAGGGTGACGGCGAGTCCGCGCAGCCCCTGGATGTCGCGTCGATGCGGACGAGGCGACGGGTCCGGCCGCTTCGGCGCCGATCGTCGTGTCGGGAGGAGGACGTTGGAGGTGCGTGTCACACTCCGGACTGTCCGCACGCACGGGGCGATTACTGTTGCCCCGGTCACACGGCATACTGCCGCCTGCTCGCCACCGGTCCGTATGACGCACGTCACCGATGCGTTTTCCGTCCTGCGGACAGTCAAAGACGTGGAGCACTCACTGCGCGACCGTGTCCGAGCCGGGGACCCCGAGGCCTTCGGGCGACTTTTCGACACCTTCGCCTCGTCGGTCCACCGGCACGCCGTACGGGTCACGGGCAACTGGTCCACCGCCGAGGACGTCGTGTCGCTGACCTTCCTGGAGGCCTGGCGGCTGCGTGAACGGGTGCTGCCGGAGGGAGACAGTCTGCGCCCCTGGCTGCTGGGCATAGCGACGAACGTCATGCGCAACATGACGCGCACGGCACGCCGGCACCGGGACGCTCTCGCGCGGCTCCCTCCCGCCGCCCCGGTCCCGGACTTCGCCGACGAGGTGACGCAGCGGCTGGCCGACCGGGAGGAACTGGCCGCCGCCCAAAGGGCGTTGAGCGGCATGCGGCGCGCCGAGCGAGAGGTCTTCACGCTGTGCGTCTGGGAGGGGCTCGACACCGCCGAGGCGGCCCAGGCCCTGGGGGTGACGGCGGGCACCGTACGGGTGCGGCTCTCGCGGGCCAGGAAGCGGCTGCGCGCGCTCACCGACGCGGAGCGCGGACGGATACCCGCCGCGGCCCGGCACGCGGCGCCCGGTACGCCGACGCTCGCGCGGCACGGGCGGGTGGACCAGTGCGCAGAGGAGAGAGGGCGATGACTCCGAAGGATCTTCGCGGGTTCGAGTACGAGGAGACGGCCGATCCGCTGCCGGCCCCGGGCGACCCGATGCTGGGCCCGGACCGGCGCCGGGTGCTCAGAGAGCACCTGATGCGGGAGATCGCAAGGAAGCGGGTGGGCGCGCCCCGGAGGCTCCCGGGCAGGCGGCTCGTCGTCTGGGCGGCGGCGCCACTGGCCCTCGGGGCCACCGTGGTGACGGGAACGGTCGTCGTCACCGGGCTGCAGGGCGGACGCGAGGCCGTGCACACCCAGGGCCGGTCCGCGACGACGGTCGGCCGTCCCCCGGTCATCGCCATGGGCGAGGACCAGTTCCTGTACAAGCGCCGTGTCATGTCGGGGGAGTACACGGACCACCGCGGTGGAGCGGAGGTGGTCCAGCGCGAGGACTGGCTCGCTGTGGGCGGCGGGCGGGACGGTCTGGCCCTGACCGGGCCTCGGCCCGTGGCCGGGGACCGTCTTGACCCGGACTCGCCGACGACGGAGCGCATGGCCATGTCCGGCGGCAGGGACTACCGGGAACTCCAGGCACTGCCCACCGACCCGCGGAAGCTGCTCGCGTACGTCTACCGGGAAACGGAAGGACAGGGGCCGACCCACGAGGAGGCGGTGTTCGAGTACATCGCCGGCGTGCTCGAACCGGCCGCCCTGGTGCCCGGCCTCGGTGAGGCGCTGTACCGGGCCGCGCGCCGGATACCCGGCGTCGTCGTCGAGAACGGGGTCCAGGACGTCGTCGGGCGCACCGGCACCGGCCTGGCACTCCCGCGGTCCGGCCCGGACGGCCGCGCCCTGGTCTTCGACGTGTCGAGCCTCGTCTTCCTCGGCGTCGAGGAGACGACCGCGCTGCTCGAGATCGGCGTCGCCGACCGGGCCGGTGCGCCGCCGGCCGACTCCTGGGAGCTGGGGCCGTAATTCGGTGGCACCCGGCCTGGAGCAGTGGTTACCGTGTCGGTGCTCTGTCGATCTGCTCTGGGCCAGTGGCGGCCCTGGAAACGAGACTTTTATGACCCGGCCCGCGCTGAGCGCGCCTCGCTGCACCGCCTGACCGTCCGACCCTTCATGTCGTTGGGTGGGCTCGTTCGTCGAGGCCGCTCGGCCTGCTCTTGCTGTCATCACCAATCACTCAGCAAGGAGCACCCCGGGTGTCCAGCACCAGAAAGACTCCCTCAAGCACTCCGCACCGCACCCTCACCGGAACGTTCGTCTGCGCGTGGTGCGGCCTGACCGTGTCCACCGTCGCCGGTGACGGCGCACGGCGGAACCACTGCCCGTCCTGCCTGCACTCACGGCACGTCCTCGACCACATCGAGGGCGGGCCCAGCGATTGCCACGGCCGGATGACGCCGATCTCCATCGCCGTACTGCGAACCGGTGACTGGATGGTCATCCACCGTTGTGTGCGCTGCGACGAGCTGACCTCCAACCCCGTCTGCACGGACGACAACCAGCTCGTCCTGATGCGCATGGCCGTGCGGCCACTGGCCCAACCGCCCTTCCCTCTCGAAGTGTTCGGTGACCTGTGAGCCGGGAGGAGAAGCGCGATCATGCCAAGGCGCAGTAAGCCGCACAGGCGTGCGCGGGCCGTGCGGAGGCCGCAGCGGCGCAAGGACGTCCTCCACGGGCAGGGAGAACACCGGGCGAACGCATTCCGGTGCGTGGGTTGCCGGATGGACGTGTCACTGGGCGCGCCCGGCACCACGCACCGCAACCACTGCCCGAACTGTCTGACCAGTCTGCACGTCGACCGACGGGTCCCGGGCGACCGGGCCGCGGACTGCCGGGGCCGGATGGAGGCACTGAGCATGTCGGTACGGCCCGACGGTGAGTGGATGATCATCCATCACTGTCTGGCCTGCGGTGAGCTCAGCGCCAACCGGATCGCGGGCGACGACAACGCACTGGTCCTCGTGCGCCTCGTCCTCAAGCCTCTGAGGGACACCAGCATCGCGCACCGTGTGCTGCTGACCCTGTGAGGGGCAGGTGACGGGCTCCGCCCGGTGAATGGCCAGGACCGCGCCGTCAGTCGGCGGCGCGGTCCAGCCAGGCCGGGTCCGCCACGAGCGCCTGCAGCTCGTTGACGAGCCGTGCCGAGTGGAACCCGTCCGCGGCGGCGTGGTGCACCTGCAGCGCGAGAGGCAGCAGGACCCTGCCGGCGCGCTCGGTGTACCGGCCGAGCGTGAAGATCGGCGCGAGGTGGTCCCAGCCGTCGCCGATGTTGAGGTTGAATCCGGTGAAGGACGCCCACGGCAGGCTCGAAACGTCGAACGTGTCGGGCGGCGGTGCCCCCTGAGGGAAGAAGTCGGTGGCGCGACCGTGCTCCGCGAGCAACGGGGCGGCGACGTCGTGGAACGCGCCGAAGTCGGGATCGTGCGGGGCCCACACGCACGCGAACGTCTCGCGGGCGGGGTTGAACACCGTGAAGGCCGGGTGCACGACCGGCCAGACGGCCGGCTCACCCGACGCGGTCAGGCACATCCTGAACTCGTCGTGGCGGTTGACGACCGTGGCGAGCGCCCAGACCTGCGCGATGTACGACTTGCGCGGTGACCGCCGCAGCGCCGCGGTGAACGCGGTGACGTCGAGCTCCACCGTCATCGAGTACGTGCACGGCACGAGCCGTCGGTAGTGCTCGAAGTGCTGACGGCGCGGCCATGTGTCCAAGTCGATCGGAACGGGAGCGTGCATCCGGTCATCATGTCAGGCGGTCTTGACCGGGGGCGGGGCTGACCAGCCGCGGAACTCTTCGGCCTCACCGCGCGACTGCTCGTTCGTCAGTGCCCCGCCGGGGCGCGTTCCAGGACAGGGAGTCGGACATGTCAGAGACGGACCGTGATCGCCGACGGTTTCTTCACACCGCGGTCGCGAGTGGCCTGGGGGTGGGGCTGGCGGCGACCGGTGGAGCGTCGGCGGCGCAGGCCGAACCGGCCGGAGACCAGGGCTCCACGAGAGGCGGAGGGAGCAAGGTGCGGGTGGCGGTACTGCTGTACGACGGGTTCACCGCGCTCGACGCGGTCGGGCCGTACGAGGTGCTCTGCCGGGTACCCGGGGTGACGGTGACGACCGTGGCCGAGAAGGCGGGGCGGATCCGTACCGACACCGGCGAGCTGGGGCTCGTGGCCGACCGTTCCCTGGACAGTGTGCCGCGGGCGGAGGTGCTGCTGATTCCCGGAGCGGGCCAACGCGGGACCACGGCCACGATGGCCAACCCGGTGGTCCTCGACTGGATACGTCACATTCACCGTCGGTCGGCGTGGACCACCGCCGTGTGCACGGGGTCGTTGATCCTCGGTGCGGCCGGTCTGCTGCGCGGCCTGCCCGCCACCACCTACTGGGCCTCCCGTTCCTACCTGGCGGAAGTCGGCGCCGTCTGCACACCGGGGCGTTTCGTCGAGGCCGGGAGGATCGTCACCGCCGCCGGCGTCTCGGCCGGCATCGACATGGGACTGCACCTCGCCGCGCGACTGGCGGGCGACCAGGTGGGACAGGCGATGCAACTCGCCGTGGAATACGACCCCGACCCCCCGTTCGACACGGGCAGCCCCGAGAAGGCGAGCCCGGAAATCCGGGAGCTGGCGCTGCGCCTGCTCGCGGACGCGGCGACGTAGCGCTGTCGACAGATTTACCTGTCGGATTCGAACTCCGACAGTTATTCTTGTCGCATGACCGAAGCGGCTGAGATCCCGACCCCCGACAAGAACGACGAGACCTTCTGGACCACCGCCACCACCCTGATGGAGCCCTCCTGGACCGAGCCCACCACGGACGACACGTTCACCATGGACGAGAGAGTCCACGACGCGGTCCGCGCCCTGGCCGAACGGATCTCGACCCGAGCGCGGGCCTACCGCACCGCCGGCAAGCCTTTCGACCCCGTGCTCATGGCCGCGCCCGATGTGCAGCTCGCACTGCTGCGGTCCCTTTACGAGGCCAAGCAGTCCGTCGACCGGCTGGCGGAGAGCGCCGCCACCGTCGCGGGTCGCAGCGGAGCGAACTACGCTCAACTCGGTGCCGCGTGGGGCGGCATCAAGCGCCAGTCCGCCCGCCTCAAGTGGCCCCACGCGGTGGTCAGGAAATCCACCCGGGAATCCATCCCGCTCCACTACGCGGGCGGCAGCGCCGTCGTCCACCACGACGCCGACGCCGACGCCTGGTGGTACACCGCCACCGCGGCGGACCAGCAGGAGCGGGAGTCCGAGGCCGTCCACAGCACCTACGCCGAGGCGATCGCGGGAGCCACCGAGTTCCTCCTCGCGCACGCCCTGCCCGACGGGCAGGGGCCCGCGTGACGCGTATGTGACACCGGTCGGGGATCAGGCGGGCTGGTCCCTTTCGGACGGGAGCCAGACCCGCATGGTCGCCGGGTCGACGGGAACCGAGACGTGTTCGTGCGTGATCGCCCACGTCCCGTGCGACCGCCGGAGGCAGACGCTCTCGCGCACCCATACCGACGCCTGGAGCCCGCCCTTCCGCTCCCCGGAGTCCAGATGGAGCATGTGCGCGAACGCGGCGTCCCCGCCGGCCGCGAGGGTGAGGTCGTGCGTCTCCAGGCTGATGCCGCCGACGTAACCGTCGAACCAGCGCAGGAAGTTGCCGCGGATCTCCTCGACGCCGGTGAACCGCAGTGGGGGGACGACGTCGTAGTAGACGGCGTCAGCGGCGTAGAAGGACATGAGCCGGTCGATGTCCTTCGCCTGCTGGGCGTCGGCACGACTGGCGAGCAGCGTCCTGATCTCGGACTCGTACGTGGTCATGGTGAACTCCTTCGGTCTCGGTGCGGAGGGACGGAACGGACGGGATCAGGCGGCACGGCCGGCCTTGAGCGCGGCGGCGACGCCGACGACGCGGCGGGCCTGGTGGCGGGCGGCGTCGAGGGTCGCCTCGCCGGGCGGCCCGTCACCGGCCACGTGCGAAGTGCCGTACGGATTGGCGGCTTCGGGCCGGTCGGCGCCGGTGTACCCCGGAGGCACGAGAATGCCGCCCCAGTGGTAGAAGGTGTTGCCGAGCGCCAGGAGCGTGGATTCCTGGCCGCCGTGCGCGCTGTTCGAGGCGGTGAAGGCCGAGTACACCTTGTCCGCGAGCCTGCCCTGGAACCACAGGGGACCGGTGGACTCGAGGAACTGCCGAAGCTGCGCCGCCGGATTGCCGAAGCGGGCCGGGGTGCCGAACAGCACCGCGTCCGCCCACTCCAGGTCGCCGTGGCCGGCCTCGGCCACGGCGGCGGTGTCCTGGTGGTGCCGGGCCCAGGCAGGGTGTGCGGCGACCGCCTCCGGCGGAGCGGTCTCGGTGACCTTGCGGAGCCGGACACGGGCCCCGGCCTTCTCCGCGCCCTCGGCGGCGGCTTCCGCCAGGGCGTGCACATTGCCGCTCATGCTGTAGTAGATGACCGCGACGTTCACGGGTTTCATACCGGTGTACCTCCGTCTGCTGCCGTCGTGTTGCCGACGACGGGTTCGACGAGACGGCCCGGCGGAATGTCAGGCCGGGCGCCGCCCTCACATTCGGGGGCGCTGTCCCGTCGTACTCGCGGGGGACATTCCGACCGAGGGAGCCACGAGACCATGACACCCGTCCCGGCCGCCGCGGAAGACGGCCCGCTCCACGCGGAGCATGGCGCGGTCACCGGCGAACGCCGCCGGCTGATCAACCTCGCCTACCGGATGCTGGGCTCCTTGGCCGAGGCCGAGGACGTCGTCCAGGAGACGTACACCCGCTGGTACGCGATGTCCCCGCGGGAACGGGAGGCGGTGGCGTCCCCCGGCGGCTGGTTGAACCGGGTCGCCGGCCGGGTCTGCCTGGACGTGCTCCGCTCGGCACGGGCGCGGCGGGAGCGTTACGTGGGGGAGTGGATCCCCGAGCCGCTCCCGGCGCCCACCGAGTGGCCCGGCGGCGCGACGGACGGCGGCACGACCGATCCGGCCGACCGCGTCACGCTCGACGAGTCGGTGAGCATGGCCTTCCTCGTCGTGCTCGAATCGATGACTCCGGCCGAACGGGTGGCGTTCGTCCTGCACGACGTCTTCCGCTACCCCTTCTCCGAAGTCGCCGACATCGTGGGCCGCAGCGCGGGAGCCTGCCGCCAGTTGGCGTCCTCGGCCCGCCGCCGCATCGACGCCTCACGTGCTCCCGCCTCGCCGACGGCCGAGCGGGCGCGTGTCGTCAGGGAGTTCAAACAGGCGTGGGAGGCCAAGGACATCCCGGCCCTCGTCGGCCTGCTCGACCCCGAGGCCACAGCCGTCGGTGACGGCGGCGGGCTCGTCACGGCCCTGCTCCACCCGATCGAGGGAGCCGAGAGCATCGCCCGCTTCTTCGCCGGCCGGCCCCTGCCCGGCGGGCTGACGGTCGGGGAGTGCACGGTCAACGGCCAGCCCGGTCTGTCGGCCCAGCTGGACGGGGTCGTCGTGTCGGTGTACGCGTTCGACATCGCCGACGGCCGGATCCGGCGGGTCTGGGGCGTGCTCAACCCCCAGAAGCTGGGGCCGTGGAAGACGGGCTGACGTCCGCCCCGGCTGCGTTCCTCACGATCACGCGGCCGGGGACCTCACGGGCGCAGGGCGTAGCGGCGGAGTACGTCGAGGTCGGCGACGCGGACGTCGGACCAGCCCGCGGTGAGCGTTTCGGCCTCGGCGGCACTGATCCGCCCTCCCGGACGCCGCGTACGCGGTCATCACCTGCCGCCTGGTCCACCGGTGGATGGACGACAAGCCGGCGAGGCCGTCGGCGGCGAAGTCCATGCACTGCGATGACGGTCCGGGGCCCGGCACCCCGGGCGGCAGCGAGGACGACGGCGCTGGGAGAGCAGTCGATGCCAGGGCTGCTGCCTCGGTGATCCGCTGGTAACGGCGGCCGCGAGCCCACAGCGGCTCCCAGTACGCCGAAGACGTGGTCGGCATAGGCGTAGGACTCCTTGCCGCGTCCCGCTACGTCCTGCCGGCCCGGGACCGTGGAAGGGCCTGTCGCCGGGAGAGGACCAGCCTGCGTCGCTCCGGGTCGACCTCTGTGACGACGACCGCGAGCCGGTCGCCGACCCGGACCACCTCCTGCGGAGCCTCGACATCCGTCCAGGCGAGCTCTCGGAGGTGGACCAGTCCTTCGATGTCCTCGGTGACCTGGACGAAGGCTCCGAACGGGACCAGCTTGGTGACCTGCCCCTGGAGGGTCTGGCCCACCGCGGTGTTTTCGGCGAACGTCCGGAACGGGTCAGGCCGGGTCCCCCGCAGGGACAGCCTCGCCTCTCCGTTCGTCGTGTCGAACTGGAGGAACACGCACGAAACGTGCTGCCCCACCCGCACGACGTCCGACACCCTCTCGAGGTGCCGCCAGGACAGTTCGGGGATCGTGATGAACCCGACGCCCGGGAAGACGGGGTGATCAGGGCCGTCGTCCAACGCCACGAAGACGCCGAACGACTCGATCGAGGCGATCCTGCCCGACATGATCTCGCCGTCGCGTCGAGAGCTCAGAAACGCCCACAGTTCGGCGTTCTCGGCAGCGTCCATGGACGGCATGGCTCCCCCCTGATCCAGTACGACGACTGATGCTCCCCCTCGGGACGCCTCTGCCACAACCCCGCCGCAGAGGTCACCGACCTGGAGCGTGGCCGGACATATCCGCAAGGCGCCTCCGCGCCCGGTGGCGCCTCGCGTACGACCAGGTCACCGCAGTCGTCAGGACGGGAATGGCGAACAGCGGGGCGAAAGCGATGCCCCAGACCGTCTGCGCCGCACCGCTCGACAGGTACGTCTGGCTTTCCACGGTGACAGCTACGACCAGCTGCCACAGCGCCACCAGGACCAGCATGCCCGATGCGGCCCAGGCCACCGCTGTGAGGGCCGCGGGGCGCAGGGGCCGCCACCGGTCGCTGACGAGCAGCAGCGGCAGCAGTGCGGCCAGCTCGGCGAGGACGGACAGGCCGACGACGTACGCGATGCCCCAGCCCGGGATGCCGTAGACGTCGCGCAGCACCTGGTCGCTGTAGCCCACGTAGACACCGGATGCCATGGCGATGCGCCACAGGCCCGACGGTAGTGCGCACAGTGCGATGGCGTGGGCGGCACGGCGCGCCCAGACAGGTGCGGGCGCGGCGGCGGGGAGGTGATCGTTCGCGGTCGTCATGGCGTACATGCTGGCCTCGGACGTGGCAGCGGGGCGTCGTCCGCTGCGGCGGACTTCCTCCGCCCCGCGGAGGAGGGCGCGGCCTCTCAGGTAGGACTCGCCGGCACCCAACGGACTCAGTGGGCTCGGCGAACAGATCCGACTTGCCAGGACTTGTCTGCGCGAAGCATGGTGGAGAGATGGGCGGCAAGGACGGCCCGACACTCATCTCGTCGGTACAGCGAGCCTTCCGGCTGATGGAGGCCGTAGGTGCGCACGAGGGCGGCGTACCGGCCAAACAGCTGGCACGTGAGACAGGGCTGGCGCTGGCCACGACCTATCACCTGTTGCGCACGATGGTGCACGACGGCTACGTGCGCAAACTCGAGGACGGCACGTTCGTCCTCGGGGAGAAGCTGGACGCGCTGCACGGAGGGAGCCGTGATCAAGCGGCGCTCAGCAGGGTCCGTCCGACGCTCACGGAGCTCAGGGACGGCCTGTCGGCCGCGGCCTATCTGACCTTCTACGAGGAAGGCGAGATCCGGGTCGCGGAGATCGTGGACGGGCCGAAGACGCCCCGCGTCGATCTCTGGGTCGGCTTCGAGGAGGCGGGGCACGCCACGGCCCTCGGCAAGTGCGTGCTGCGCGACCTCGACGGCGAGGCCCGCGCCGACTACCTCTCCCGCCACAAGCTGCACGATCTCACCCCGCGCACCATCACTCACCGCGCTGAACTGCTACGGCGCCTCGACCTCCTGTCCCACGGCCCCGCGGTCACCGACATCGAGGAGTACTCCCTCGGCACCGCGTGCGTAGCGGTGCCCGTGCGGCACGGCGACACCATCGGCTCGCTCGGGATCTCCCTGAGCGCCGGCCGCACCTCCAGCTTGGAAGACGCGGTGGCGACGCTGGTCGCCACCGCGGAGCGAGTGTCCCGGAGGCTCTCGCTCACCATCTGAAATCGCCACTCTTGTGATGTATGGCGCATAACACGTTTCCTGGTCTTGTCGGGCGGAACAGGCAAGGCTGAGGGAGTACGGACGTGCGTGATCAGGGCATGGCGAGGCAGCAGGAATCGGTCGGCTGGCGCGTGACGAACGGCTGGACGGTCGTCGAGGCCGACGGCGAGATCGACATCGCCTTCGCTCCCCTCGTCCGAGCCGCAGTGGACGGGCTCCTCGCCGACGGTCACCGCCATTTCGTTCTGGACCTGTGCAGCGCGCCCTTCCTGGACTCGACGGGGCTCGGCATGATCGTCGCCGTCACCAAGCGCATCCAGAGCCGTCACGGCTCGCTGCGGATCGCGTGCGCCGACCCAGGGCTGCTGCGCGTCTTCTCCCTCGGTGGCCTGCGTCCCGTCTACTCGTTCCACGACTCCGTCGAGCAGGCCGCCGCCCAGCCCCCCGCCGCTGACGAGCTCGCCGACTGGCCACACCTGCGACGCCGGCGTCACAGGTGAGACCCTCGCGGCGTGTAACACCCTGGCCCTGGCCACCCTCCGCGACACCACCGATCCGCTCGACCGAGCGTGCTGCCTGCGGTCGGCGGCCCGTCAGGGAGCGGGAACGGGGCCACCGGGCCGGAAGCGCTCCACCCCGACGATGTGCCGCACCTTGACCGGCCGCACGATCACCGCGACCCGTTGTTCCCCGGGCATGGTCCACTCGAACTGTTCGCTGCCCAGGTACTTGCGGGCCAGCCGGTCCATCCGGTCGTGCGCCTCCTGGCCCTCGACGAAGCGGGCCACCACACCACTGATCTGCACTCGGTCGAAGGGATCGGCGGCGTCCGCGTGCGAGAGGTAGACGCGAGGATCGCGGCGCAGATTCTCCTCCTTCACCCGGCCCACCGACGTGTTGAACGTCAGCTCGCCCTCTCCCTCCAGGTCCACCCACATCGGACTGACCTGCGGTGCTCCGTCGGCGAACACGGTACCGACGTACCAGATGTTGGGAGCTTGCAGCCGGGCACGGACGGCATGGTCGAACGTCGCAGTCATCCCGGGAGGCTACCAATCACCGAGGGCCCGGCTTCAGATCAGCTCCCCCAGGACGCGGGCCGCCGGTGCCGGGTCGACGAGCCACTTCAGATGGCTGCCGGCGAGGGTGCGGACGTCGTACGGGTTGCCCGGGGTCAGCGCGTCGCCCTCGCGGATCAGGCGGTCCTGCATGGCGAGGGGCATGCTCGCGTCGTCGGCGAGGCGTACGAAGGTCTTGGGGACGCGGCCCCAGGTCGCCGCCTGTGCGCGGTCGGCACTGGTGCCGACGTCGAGGTTCTCGTCCGGCTGGAAGGTGTTGAGGAAGGTCAGGAACTCCTCCTCCGTGCCGTCGGCCAGGAAGGCGGCCCTGAACGCCGCGAGGGCGTCACGGTCGGCGGTGCGGAAGTTGACGCGGAGCAGACCGAGTTCCGCAGGGTTCCCGGCCATCGCCAGACCCAGGGACGCGGCGTCGACCGTGGCCATCTCCGGTTCGGCGTAATAGTCGTTGACGTCCAGGTCGACCGGGCACCAGGCGGAGACGTAGACGATGCGGTCGATGAGGTCCGGGCGCGCGTTGGCCGCGGCGGTGGCCGTGACACCGCCGCGGCTGTGCGCGACGAGGATCACCGGCCCGTTCTCCTTGGCCCGCTCCAGGACGCCGATGAGGTGCGCGGCGTTGTCGGCGAGCGTGACGCCCTTGATGGAGCCCGGCGCGGTGGCGAGGCCTTCGAGGTCCTGCGGCGCCTGGTAGGCACGCGAGTAGGTCGCCGCGAAACCGTGGCCGGGGAGGTCGACGGCGACCGAGCGGTGCCCCAGGAGGCCGAGTTCGGCCTGGAGCGGTGCGAAGGAGAAGGAGTTCGCGAAGGCTCCGTGTACCAGTACGAACGTCGGCTGCATAGGTCTCTCACTCTCTGCCCCGTGGGCTGCGAACAGCTGCCCGATACGCCGTGGAGCCTGGAGCCTACGTAGCCGAAGATCACCGGTGCAAGTGATTCGCCGCTGTCTCCGGGCCGCCCGGAAAGGGGGCGGCCCGGAGCCCGTGCGACCCGGGGGAGCGGGTGGTCAGAACTGGAGCGACCAGGCGTTGACGTACCCGGTGTCGTTGACCCAGTTGTCGCTCACGCGGAGCTTCCACGTGCCGTCGGCCGTCTCGGCGGAGGCGTTCACGGAGTAGGTGGCACGCACGTCGTCGGAACCGTCGTAGCTGTCGTAGTCCTTGAGCGGATACGTGGTGCCGTCGGGGGCGACCAGCTCCACCCGCAGGTCGCCGCGGAAGGTGTGCCGGATGTCGACCTTCACCGAGAGATCGGCCGGGGCGTTGCCGCCGACGCCGGTGACCGGCAGGGGCGACTCGACGGTGGCGTTGTCACGGATGATGTGGTCGTCCGCGTTCTCGAACAGCGGTCCGGTGGGCGGCGTGCCGGCCCCGGTGTGGAGCAGCTTGTTGGGCGAACCGGCCCGCGCGTCGCTGATCCGGCCGGACGTGGCGTCGGCGACCATCCGGTCGCGCACCTGGGCCGGGGACCAGGTCGGGTTGGCGGAGAGCAGCAGCGCGGCCGCGCCCGCCGCGTGCGGTGCGGCCATCGACGTGCCGCTCATCGACTGAGAGGCGCTGTCGCCCGCGTTGGACGTGGACACGATGGCGTTGCCGGGAGCGAAGAGGTCCAGGCAGGAGCCGTAGTTGGAGCCCTGGCCGTTGGACCAGCCGGTCGAGCGGGCGTCGTTGGCGGACGTGGCCCCGACCGTGATCGCCGACGGTGTCGAGGACGGGGAGTACTGGCAGGAGTCGGCGTTGTTGTTGCCGGCGGCCACCACCCAGGTGACGCCGGAGGCTATGGAGGCGGCCACCGCGTCGTTGACGGACTGGGTACGTCCGCCCCCGATGCTCATGTTGGCCACGGCGGGCTGGACCGCGTTCTTGGTGACCCAGTCGATGCCCGCGAGGACCGGCCCCCAGGTGCTGCCGGACGTGCCCTGGCAGTTCAGCACCCGGACACCGACCAGCTCGACACCCTTGGCGACACCGTGCGCGGCACCGCCGACGGTACCGGCGACATGCGTGCCGTGACCCTGGCAGTCGGAGGCGTCGCGGTCGTCGTCGATGAAGTCGTAGCCGCTGACCGCACGGCCGCCGAAGTCGCGGTGGGACATGCGGATACCGGTGTCCACGATGTACGCCGTGACGTTCGAGGCCTTGGTGGAGTACGTGTAGCGCGAGTCCACCGGCCGGTCGCGCTGGTCGATGCGGTCCAGCCCCCACGAGGGCGGGTCGGTCTGTGTGTCGACCGCGTAGGCGATACCGTCGGCCTCCACGCGCGCCACGGACGGGTCGGCGGCCAGCTCCTTCGCCTCGGCCTCGCTCATTCTGACCGCGAAGCCGCGCAGCGCGGCCGTGTAGGTGTGACGCAGGCTGCCCGCGTGCCGCTTGGCCAGCGCCTTCGCGGAAGCAGGCACGTCGGCCCGGGCGACCGAGTCCTTGAACGTCACGATGTAGGAACCGTCGACCGCGCCCGGCCGGTCGGCGCCGACGATGCGTCCCTCGCCGTCGCCGGGAGGTGCGGGGGCGGCCCCGGCGGTCGTCGCGGCCCCGAAGAGCAGCGCGGCACTGGCGCCGACGGCGAGCACGCGTCGGACGACGCGAGCGTCGAACTCCATGGTTTCTCCCTTGAGAGCGGTCCGGAGCCGGCTCGGATCCGGACGACGGCACCCGTCGCGGCGCGCGCCACCCAGGTGATGTCGAGTGCATGACAAATGCATTGCCGGTGTCCTGGGTGGTCCGCGAGCGGTGGGGCATGGGGGTGGGCGGGTGCCGCGCGGAGTGGGGCGCCGGGCGACACCGCCTCTGACCGAACGGACGGCAGCCTGGGCGGCCGACCGCTCAGAGCTTCGGGCGTCCGGCCGCGCCCCGGCAATCCGTAGCGCTACCCAAAGAACGACGATGACGGCCCGGCCGGGTGGACCCGGCCGGGCCGGGCCGACGGCGTCCCCAATGCCTGGGTGGTGGACACCTATTGCACCGGAGCCCGCCGGCCGGTAGACCACCTGCGCACCAGCGTGGTCGGCGGCGCCGAGGAGGCACTTGTGGAGAGACGTTTCCCCGATTCCGGGGCAGGCGACGGCGTCGGTCACCGGCCGGCGGCCCGCGCGGCAGCGGACACCGACGCCGGGTTCGTCGGGCGCGCCGCCGAGGTGGCCCGGGTCCGTGCGGCGCTCCGCCGGCCGCCGTGTGTCGTGGTGGTGCGCGGCGAGGCCGGTGCGGGGGCGTCCCGGCTGGTGGACGAGGCACTGGCCGACGACGGGCTGCGGGGCTGCGCACAGGTGCGCGGGACCTGTCCCGACGTGTCCGAGGGCGCCGCCCTCGTCCCGATCGCCGACGCTCTGGCCGGGCTGCCGTACCGCGCGGACGGGGCGGACACGCCGTTGCCCCCGCTGACCGGGGTGGTGGCCACGCTGGTGCCCGAGTTGGCCGACCGGCTCCCGGAGCCGCCCGCGGCGGCGGCCGATCCGGAGCTCCGGCGCGGGCTGCTGCCGCGCGCCGTCCGCTCCCTGCTGGCGGCCCACGGCCCCGCGGTCATGGTCGTGGAGGACGTCCACTGGGCCGACCCGGCGACCCGGGACCTGCTGCACCGACTGCTGGCAGACCTGCCGCCCGGGCTGCGCCTGGTCCTCACCGAACGCCGGGCGCCCGGGCTGCCGGCCCTGGGCATCCGCGTACCGGACCACGTCCTCGTCGAGGAGGTCGAGGTGCGGCCGTGGACGCCCGAGGAGACGGGCGAGTTCGTCCGGCGCCGGCTGGGGGAGCGGGCGACGGAGCCGGGGTCCGCGGCGGAGGTGCACACGTGGACGGGCGGTTTTCCGGGCGCGGCGGAGGCCCTGCTGCGTGCCGTGTGCCACAGCGGCGCCCCGGGTGCGACCGACGGCGCCGTACCGGCCGAAGGCATCGTGCGCGCCGTGAGCGCCGCGGAGGTGCCCGCGCGGCTGAGGCGCGACATGGCGCAGCGGCGCGGCCCGCTCACCGACGACGCGCAGCGGGTCGTCGAGGCGGCGGCGGTGCTGGACCTGCCCGTCACCGTGCACGTCCTGGCCGAGGTCGCCGGCCTGGAACCCGAGCGGACCGAGCGTGCCGTCGCCCAGGCGGTACGGCGGTCGGTGCTCCGCGCCGACGGACCGCACCCGGGGTTCCGGCACCCGCTGGACCGACGGGCCGTGCTGGAGGAAGTGCCGGGGCCGGGGCTGGCGTGGCTGAGCCTGCGGGCCGCACGCGTGCTGCAGCGCCGCGGCGCACCGCTGCCGCTCGCGGAACTGGCCCGGCTGTACCGGGCGGCGGGCCGGACCAAGGAGAGCCTGCGCTGCCTCGTCGCGGCCGCGGACCGGGCCGCCGCCGAGGGCGACTACACCGCCGCGACCACCCTCTACACCCAGGCCGTCACCGAGGACCCGAGGGCCGCCGGCCGTATCCGGACCGCCGCGAAGCTGGCCCGCACCGCGCAACTGGCCAGGGCCGGGGAGCAGGTGGTGAGCGCGGTGCGGCGGGTGCTGGACGAGGACGCGCCGCCGCCCCGGCTGAGCGGTGAAATGCGCCTCCACCTGGGCGTGGTCCTGCGCAATCAGAGCGGGGGTGCACTCGACAGCCTCGAAGAGGTCGCCCGCGCCATCCCCGACCTGGAGGTCTCCGACCCGCAGACCGCGGTACGGGCGATGCTCGTCGCCGCCATCCCGTCCATCCAGGGCTGGCCGGTGCAACGGCACGCCGCCTGGCTCGAACGGGCCGAGGCGGTCGCCGACCGGGTGACGGACCCGGTGGCCAGGGCGGCGATGGCCGCCAACCGTGCCACCGCGCTCATGCTCCTCGGCGACCACCGGGCGTGGGCCGCCGCCGAAGCGCTGCGCGGCCCCGCCGGGTCGGTCATGGAGGCGGCACAGTACGCCCGGGGCTGGACCAACCTGGCGCACGCCTCGATGGCCCTGGGACACGCCGCGAAGGCGAGGGAGTTCCTCTTCCGCGCGGCCGACGCACTCGCCGACACCAGCAGCCCGTACCTGGAGGGACTCACGCAGACCGGGCGCCTGGTGCTGGCCTGGCACGAGGGCGGGTGGGAGCGCCTGCACCAGGACGCCGACCACACCACACGGATGTACCAGGAGATACCCGACCTGGCCGCGGAGGCGATGCTGGTGCGCGGGCTGACCGCCCTGCACGTCCTGGGCGACGTCCCGCGCGCCCGCCGCGACCTCGCTCAGGCCGCCCGCACGGCCCGCTACGACACCGGGGTCATCATCACCGCGTCCGCCGCGGCCGTCGCCCGCGTCCACCTGGAGGCCGGGCGGCCCGGGCAAGCCTGCGACGCCGTCGAAGGCGCCCTGCGGCACCTGGAGCGGACCGGCGGCTGGGTATGGGCCACCGAGGTGGCCCCCACCGCCGTCGAGGCCCTGTGCGGCAGCGGCCAGACGGCGCGGGCCCACCGGATCGTCGCGGACTTCGACGCGGGAACCGCCGGCCGCGACGCGCCCGCCGCCCGCGCGGCACTGACCGTGTGCCGGGCACTGCTGGCCGAGGACGAACAACGGCACGGCCGCGCGGCCCTCCTGCTGGCCGAGGCCGAAGCGCGGTGGCGCCGCCTCGGCCGCCCCTTCGACGCCGCCCGCACGGCCGAGGCCAGGGGGCGTTGCCTCCTGCCCGACCCGGAGGCGGCGGAGCAGGACGGGGCCGAGCGGCGGCAGACAGCCGTGGACACGATCCACGCGGTGATCGAGCAGTACCAGAAGCTGGGCGCGCGCTGGGACGTCGCCCGGTGCCACCGGCTGCTGCGCCGCCACGCCGTCGTCACGACACACCGCCGCGGCCGTCTCGGCTACGGCGATCAACTCTCCCCGCGCGAGCAGGAGGTGGCCAGGCTCGTCGTCCAGGGGCGAGCCAACCGCGACATCGCCGAGAGCCTGGTGCTGTCCACCCGCACCGTGGAACACCATGTGGCGCGCATCATGCGCAAGCTCAACGTCAGCTCCCGTACGGACATCGCCGCTGCCGGCGACGGCGGATTTCGATTGCGGACGTGGCCGGTCACCCGCCATGGTGCGGGAAACCCGTACCCGTCTCTTTGAGGAGCCCGTCCATGTCCGTGGCCCCCGCACATCGGCTCGCCCTCATCGGAGGAGGCTTCTCCACCGACACCGACGGCCTCCTGGACGACTGGGCGCTCTCCCATGCGCGCGCCTCGCGACCCAAGGTGTGCTTCGTGCCGACGGCCAGTGGCGACGCTCCCGCCTACGTCGAACAGTTCTTCACCGCCTTCCGGCCGCGCACCTGCGAACCCAGTGTGCTGCCGCTGTTCCGCAGGGAACTCGACGACGACGCCCTGCGAACGTTCCTGCTCTCCCAAGACGTCGTGTACGTCGGTGGCGGCAACACGGTGAACCTGCTGGCGGTCTGGCGTGCGCACGGTGTCGACCGGCTGCTTCGCGAGGCCTACGAACGCGGCACGCTCCTGTGCGGGATCAGCGCCGGCGCCAACTGCTGGGCCGAAGGGTCCCATACGGACTCGTTCGGACCGTTGACGTTCCTGCCGGACGGCTTGGGTCTGCTGCCCGGATCGGTCTGCCCGCACTACGCCAGTGAGCCGGGCCGTCGCTCCTCCTACCAGGAGGCCGTGGCAACCGGGTCCCTCCCCGCCGGCTGGGCTGTGGAGGACGGCACCGGAGCCCTGTTCACCGACGGCCTGCTGACGGAGGCCGTGACCCGCACGCCGGAGGCGCGCCTGCACCATGTACGGGCAGGCGGGAGCGGGCACCGCAGGGTCAGGGAGCAGGCCGTGCCCTGTCGTCTGCTCGTGCACGGATGCGACTAATGTCGATGACATGAGCGAACACTCGGAGCGTTCCGTAGTCGTCGAACGCACCAGCAGCGGCCAGTTCCTGGCGACCAACCCCCGCGGCGGATCGATCAGTTTCGGTACGGCCTCGGACAGCGGCCAGAACACCGGATTCACCCCGGTCGAGTTGCTCCTGGCGGCGATCGGCGGCTGCTCGGCCGTGGACGTCGACGTCGCCACCGGCCGTCACGCGGAGCCCACCCGGTTCTCCGTGACGGTCACCGGAGACAAGGTCAGCGACGACCTGGGCAACCGCATGACGAACCTCGAGGTCACCTTCACCGTGGCTTTCCCGGACGGCGAGGGGGCGGAGCGCGCCCGGGCGATCCTGCCCCGCGCGGTGAAGGCGTCCCACGACCGTCTCTGCACCGTGAGCAGAACCGTCGAGACCGGCACACCCGTGACCACGACGGTCACCGACGCCTGACGCCCGGGCCGCGGAGACGGACGGCACCGCCGGTGAGCCGCAGGACGGCGGACAGCGTGCGGGCATGACGACGACGGGGAAGCGACGGGTCCCGCAGGGGCGGTCCACGGCGGACGACCAGCCGGTGCTGGAACGGACACGGTTACCGGGTGGTGCGGCGGCCCCCGGCTGGACCTCCCGGACATCTTCGACTGACTGCCGGAACCGGCGAGGGAGGCAACCGAGGCGCTCGTTGTCAGACGACCGGGCAGGCCTCCGGGCCGGAGGCGGTCAGTGAGGTGAGGTCGCAGTAGGCCGTCCTCGGGTAGTGGTCGCCCATCACCTCGGCGGTGCGGGCCGGTCCGCTGCCGACGGGAACTTGCTGGATCGCCTCCGCGAAGCCCGGGTCGGCCAGCATGTTCCGGAGGATCAGCAGGTGCTTGTCGGTCGGTGTCGCCGCGGACAGCGGCAGGAAGGTGACGCCCGGAACGCTTTCGACGGCCGCCCGCTGTTCCTCCCTGCCGACGACGTACGTGTACGTGCCGTCGGCGGCGAGACGGGTGTCGGAGTCCGTGCGGCAGCCCGTGTCCACCGTGCCGTCGGGCAGGGGGTTGGCGACGACTTCGCCGGGACCCCACCACAGGTTGTTGCACATCGACCAGTACCGCACCTGGGCCTTCGGGTCGGGCCAGGGCCGCGCCCGGTCGCCGGTGGTCCCCGCGGGCGCCTTGCCGCGTACGACGAGGACCTGTCCCGGAGGCGGGGCGTCGAAGCCGGTGGCCACGTACGCGTTGTCGGGATTCGGGTACAGCCCGGAGCCGCCCAGCCGGGCGAAGGCCGGCCGGGTCGGTTCGTCGGCGGTGCGGGCGGGCGGCACGGGCCCGCGGCCGGGCCCGTTTGTCAGGGCGTCGTCACAGGTCGCGACACGTACCCGGTGGCCGTCACGGAGGAAGGTGACCTTCGGCAGCCGGACCTCGCCGTGCGGCAGGTAGACGCGGTAGATCACCGTTCCCTCGGCGTCCTCCGGTGTTCCGGCGGGAGCGAGCGGCAGGGTGTTGCGTCGGTCGGCGGCCCGGTCGGTGACCGAGACCGTGAACTTGCCCCCGGGGCGGCTGTGCTCCCGGTAGGGATTGTGACTGCCCCGGTCCGGAGCGATCCGGTGGTCGGTCAGGACGGAGGGGGCGCCGTCGGGTCCGGTGAAGCTGTCGCGGGAGGCGTCGTAGGAGGCGAACGAGGCGTAGCGGGCGTCGGGATAACGGCCGTCGAGCTCGATGGTGAGACCCTTCTGCACGGTGTAGTGCAGCAGCCAGTACTGGGAGTTGGTGTCCGGGTACGCCACGTTGGACGACCGGTAGCCCAGCGGATGCCAGGCGCAGTCGGGTACGGCGGGCGCCGCGGGCGCGGCGCCTCCCGGACCGCCGGTCTGCGCCGCGGTGGCGGGCGCGGCCGTCGACAGGGCGAGAGCGGCGGCGAGGACGAGGGACTTCCAGTGCGTCATGGGGCGGTCCTTTCCGGAGAGTTGCCGGTCGTGGGCGCACTCAGCCACGCCCCGGCGGCGGTGAGGAGATGGCGGACCCCGGCGGCCACGGCGTGGGGCGCGGAGGGCGCGTAGCGCGGGGAGTGGTTCATGACCGTGCCCGGGGGGAGCGCTCCGCGTTCCAGGGCGGCGACGGCCTCGGCGTCGAAGCCGGCCGGGTCGGCGCCGCCGAAGTGGTAGAGGACCGACGGGCAGCCGGCGGCCGTCGCGAAGCGGCCGAAGTCCTCGCTGGCCGAGAGGGGAGCGGGCAGGACGTGACCCAGCGTGCCTGCGGACTCCAGGGCCTTCAGGACGCGTTCGGTGGCGTCCGCGTCGTTGACCGTCAGGGGGAAGGAGTCGTACGTCTGGATGTCCGGCGGCGCGGGAGCGTCCTGTGCCTGCGCCTCCGCGCGGACGATGCGCCGCAGGCCGGTGAGCGCCTCCTCGCGGGTCTGCTCGTCGAACGTCCTGAGGCTGCAGAGCAGTTCCGCGGTGTGCGGGATGACGTTCGGGACGGTACCGGCGTGCACGGCACCGACCGTGAGGAGAGGCGACGGAGCCAGCGGCGCGAACTGCGCGGAGAGCGTCTGCAGCCGCATGACCACGGCCGCCGCCATCACCACAGGATCGACGGCGAGATGGGGCGTGGAGGCGTGGGCGCCCGCACCGTGCAGGGTGACGCGGACACTGTCCGCCGCGGCCATGACGGTACCCGGCCTGGTGATCACCAGACCCGCGGGCAGTGGACCCACGTGCTGGCCGAGGACCACCTCGGGGCGGGGGAACCGGTCGAGGACACCGTCGTCGAGCATCGCCTGCGCCCCCCGGCCCACCTCCTCCGCGGGCTGGAAGACGGCCACCACGGTTCCCTGCCAGGTCTCGGGATGCGCGGCCAGCTGCCGGCAGGCCCCCAGCAAGGCGGCCACGTGGACGTCGTGACCGCAGGCGTGCATGACGCCCGCCTCGGTGGAGGCGTAGGGCAGACCGGTCGCCTCGTGCACGGGCAGGGCGTCCATGTCCGCCCTGAGCCACACCACCGGCCCGGCGCCGTTGCGCAGCACGGCCACCACACCGGTGCCGCCCACCTGTCCCGTCACGTCCCAGCCCGCGAGGCGGGACAGCTCGTGCACGACGGAGGCCGCGGTGCGGTGTTCCTCGAAGGCGAGTTCGGGATGGGCGTGCAGCTCGCGGTAGACCTCCTCCCAGTGCGGGAGGTGAGCCGCCAGGCCGGTGGCCAGGCCGGTGTCAGGCGGAGCGGGGAGCTGTGGACGCATCGCTGTCGTCCTCCTTCGTACGGATGTCGCCGACGACGGCGCGAAGACGCGCCAGAAAATGATGGGAGGTCTGGGGCAGGCAGAGCACGGCGGTGATCGCGAGGACGGGCCCGAGGGCCAGCGACCAGAAGGCGACCCGGTAGGACCAGACGTCGACCACATGGCCGAACAGGGTGGGCACCACGATCCCGGAGAGCTGTCCGCCGAAGAGGATGATGCCTGACGCGGCACCCGCCAGGTCCGGGGGAAGACTGCGCAGGGGCACCGAGAAGCAGGGCATGTAGCACAGGCCGATCACCGCGCTGATGAGCGTGCCCACCACCACGAACCCGCCCAGCGAGGTGGTGAGCGGCAGTACGGCCAGCAGTACGGCGGCGGCGGACATGGCCGGGACGACGATGCGACGGGGTCGGCCCTCGAACCGGTCGGACAGCCGCCCGCCGACGACGGCGGCCACCGCCGCGCAGAGCGTCGGCGCCAGGGACACGAGCCCGGCGTCACTCACCCGCAGACCGCGCTCCTCGATCAGGTAGGAGGCGCTCCAGCTGTTGAGGCCCCAGACCACGGTGTCGTACGCGAAGAACATCACCGCGAAACCCCAGATGACCGAGGACCGCAGCAGGGCGGACGCACTCTTGCCACCGCGCCGCAGGACGGGACCGGTCCGTTCCGCCGGAAGCGGTGCGGGCATCCAGCGCCGGATCGCGACCACCACTCCGAGTCCCAGCACGGACACGGCGATGAACATCACGCGCCAGTCCCAGTGCGCCAGCAGCAGCCCGCCCAGCACGGCGGCCAGCAGACCACCGACCGCGTTGGAACTCTGCACCCAGCCGTTGGCCGTGAGCCGCTGCTCGGGAACACTGCGGCGGCTGAGCGCTTCCAGCGCGGCCGCCGGGAACAGTCCCTGGGCCACCCCGAACAGGCAGCGGAAGACCAGCAGAGCGGCGAAGGACCAGGCGACCGCCGTGAGCCCGGTGAACAACGACCACAGGGCGAGTGCCGCGCACATCACCCGCAGCCCGCCGAAACGGCCCGCGATCAGACCGGCGGGAATCTGCGTCAGCGCGTACGTGACGAAGAACGCGGAGAGGATCATGCCCCGCTCGCCGTGGGTCAGACCGAAGGTGTCACCGATCGACGGCAGAGCCAGGTTGATGACCTGCCGGTCTATGTAGTCCACGGCCCAGGCCACGAAGAGCAGGACCGCGGTGGTACGAGTGGTTCGGTGCACGGGTGTCCTCCCGCTGACGAGCCGACGCTTGGCGGAAACCCTGCACCGTCCGCCGTTCAGCGCCTCCGTATCGCAGGTATCCGGCGTCCGGTTCCACGTAATGCAGGAAACCGCCACCACCGCTCGCCGGCGCTGACAGGATGAGACGCGTGCAGCCCACCGACACCGCCCTCCTGCCACTCGCCATGCCCGTTTCCACGGGCCTCGCGCACGACATCACCGAACTGAGCGAGACCGACCTGGCGTTGGTCGAGGCCCTCCAGCTGGACCCGCGGGCACCCTGGTCCCGGATAGCCGCGGTCATCGGCATCGACGCCACCACCGCGGCCCGCCGGTGGCGTCGCCTCTCCGACAGCGGTGCGGCCTGGATCACGGCCTATCCTGCGCGGCACGCCTCGGTGGTCGGATACGTGGACGTCGCCTGCGAGGCGGCGGCGGTGGAGTCCCTGACCGCGCGCCTGCGCTCCTGGGGACCCGTGTTCAGCCTCGAACGCACCACGGGAGAGCACCAGTTGTTCCTGGGAGTCGCCGCGCGCGACCTGCGCTCCCTCGACGACTTCGTGACCCGGCGGCTGGGCGGCCTGGGCGCGGTGCGTTCGGTACGGCTGAGCATCTGCACCGCGGTCCACCGGGAGGGCAGCGGATGGCTGGTGCACACGCTCAACGAGCGGCAGCGCGCGGATCTGCGCGGCGAGAGCCACGGTCGCCCGAGGTCGGGCACCGGTCCCTACGAGAGCGATCGCAGGCTCCTGGTCGCCCTCGGCGCCGACGCGCGTCGCGGCCACGCCGAACTGGCGCGTGAGTGCGGACTCAGCGAGACGACGGTACGCCGGCGGCTGCGGCGGATGATCACGGGAGGCGAGGTCTACTTCCGGTGCGACCTGACTCAGCGGCTGGCGGGCTGGCCCGTCATCGCGACCTTCCGGATCGCGGCGCCCGGCCCCGGCGCGGACGCCGTCGCGAAGTCACTGGCCGGGCTGCCCGAGACCCGGCTGTGCGCGTCCGTCACGGGCCGCGACAAACTGCTGCTGTCCGTGTGGCTGCGGTCACCCGGCGACTGCGCGGCCCTGGAGGAGCGGATCCTGCGCCGCCACCCGGAACTGCGGATCAGCGAACGCGGCATCACCCTCCACACCGCGAAACGCATGGGACGGCTGCTGGACGGCGAAGGCCGGGGCGGCGCCCACGTACCGATCACAGCGGCGGCCTGTCCGCCCGCGGCCGACCGTAGGGCCGAGGAGGCCTGAGCAGTGCCCGCCCTCCTCGCTCACGCCGCGAGGTGCCCTTCGTCCACCGCGAGAACGGTGCCGGTGACGAAAGCCGCGTCGGCTCCCGCCAGGAACGCGACGGCGTCGGCCACGTCGCTGGGTGCTCCTCAGCGACGCGAGGCCATCCGCGCCGCCGGACCCTGCGGCGTCGCCCTCGCCCGGGAGATCGACGCCTGGATCGAGTTCAGGGCCGCACCTGGACCACTCCGCACGGACTGCTTCACCCCGGAGCCGGTGACGACGGCGTCGCGCCTCGCGCTCAGGGCGTCTTCTCCGGGGCGATCTCGGCGATGAGTCCCTCGACCAGGGTTTTGATCTCGTCGCGGATCGGGCGGACGGCTTCGACGCCTTGGCCGGCCGGGTCCTCCAGCTTCCAGTCCAGGTAGCGCTTGCCGGGGAAGACGGGGCAGGTGTCGCCGCAGCCCATGGTGATGCAGACGTCCGACTCGCGGACCGCGTCGACGGTGAGGATCTTCGGCGTTTCCTTGGAGATGTCGATGCCAACCTCGGCCATGGCCTCGACGGCGGCCGGGTTGACCTGAGCGCCGGGGGCGGAACCGGCGGAGCGGACCTCGACGCGGTCGCCGGCCAGGTGGGTCAGCCAGGCGGCGGCCATCTGGGAGCGGCCGGCGTTGTGAACGCAGACGAACAGGACGGACGGCTTGTCGGCCATGATGATCGTTCTCTCTCGTCGCACGGCGGAACCCAGCCGCCAATGACTTCAGCCCCCGCTGGTGTCAGCGAGCGGTGATGTGAGAGTATCAGTGCATGCTGACTTCAGTCGATCCTGACGTGATCCGGGTGCTGGGCGATCCGCTCCGCCTGAAGATCGTGACTCTCCTGGCGCGCGAGACGCTCTGCACGACGCACCTGGTCGAGGAGACCGGAGCCAAGCAGACCAACCTCTCCAACCACATGAAGGTACTGCGCGAGGCCGGGATCGTGGAGACCGAGCCCTGCGGCCGCTACACCTACTACAAGCTCAAGCCCGAGGTCCTGGCCGGCCTGTCCGAGCAGTTCGCCGAACTCGCCGCCTCCGCCCGCACCGCCGCCGAGAACAAGAGGGCCTGCCCGTGACCTCCACCGAGCCCACCACCGCGCAGACCGGGGGCGGGGACGACTCGATCGTCAAGAAGCTCTCCACCCTCGACCGCTACCTGGCGGTGTGGATCCTCATCGCCATGGCCCTCGGCCTCGGGCTCGGACGGGCCATTCCGGGCCTGAACGACGCGCTGGCGAAGGTGGAGGTCGGCGGTATCTCCCTGCCGATCGCGCTCGGCCTGCTGATCATGATGTATCCGGTCCTTGCCAAGGTCCGCTACGACCGGCTGGACGCCGTCACCGGCGACCGGAAGCTGATGATCTCCTCCCTGGTCATCAACTGGATCCTCGGACCCGCGGTGATGTTCGCCCTGGCGTGGATCTTCCTGCCGGACCTGCCCGAGTACCGCACCGGCCTGATCATCGTCGGCCTGGCCCGCTGCATCGCCATGGTCATCATCTGGAACGACCTCGCCTGCGGCGACCGCGAGGCCGCTGCCGTCCTCGTCGCGCTCAACTCGGTGTTCCAGGTCCTCGCGTTCGGTTTGCTGGGCTGGTTCTACCTCGACCTCCTGCCCGGCTGGCTCGGTCTCGGCGACGGAGAGCACCTGGACATCTCGATGTGGGAGATCGCCCTGAACGTGGTCATCTTCCTCGGCGTCCCGCTGCTGGCAGGCTTCCTGACCCGCCGGATCGGCGAGCAGAGGATGGGGCGTGAGGGCTACGAACAGCGCTTCCTGCCGAAGATCGGGCCGTGGGCGCTGTACGGGCTGCTGTTCACGATCGTCGTCCTCTTCGCCCTGCAGGGGAAGACCATCACCTCCCAGCCCCTGGACGTCGCCCGGATCGCCCTGCCGCTGCTGGTGTACTTCGCGGTCATGTTCTTCGGCACCTTCCTCCTCGGCAAGGGCTTGGGCCTGGCCTACGACCGCACCACCACGCTGGCGTTCACCGCGGCGGGCAACAACTTCGAGCTGGCCATCGCGGTCGCGATCGCGACCTTCGGGGTCACCTCCGGTCAGGCCCTGTCCGGCGTGGTCGGACCGCTCATCGAGGTGCCGGTGCTGATCGGCCTGGTCTACGTCGCGCTCGCCTGGCGAAGGAGGTTCGCCGCCGACGCGGTGACGACGGCACCGTGACGCAGCACACGGACGTGGTGGTGGTCGGCGGCGGCCAGGCAGGGCTCGCCGCCGGTTACCACCCGCGCCGCCAGGGCCTCGACTTCGTCCTGCTGGACGCCGACCCGGCGCCGGGAGGGTCCTGGCAGTATGTGGGACTCCCTGCACCTGTTCTCCCCGGCGGATCACTCCTCCCTGCCCGGCCGGCTCGTGCTCGCCCAGCCCGGTGAGACCTACCCGGGCGCCGGGCACGTGGTGGCCCATCTCTTCTCTGTCAAGTTCAGCGTGTTGAACTGGAGCGGGCAGTGCGGCCCGCGCCGGTGGGCGGCGGTCCTTACTCTGCTCCGTCGGCGGAATGGAGCTGGAAGTCGACGACGACGCAACTAACCTGCCCGTCTTCGGTGCGGCCGGTCCAGACGGGGTAGGCCCCGTCGCCTTGGCCGGCACGGAAGGCGATGAGGTTCGGCTCGGGCTCTGTGCCGGGCAGTTCGACGCTGAATTGGCTGTCGCTGTCGAGGGGTATGAAAATGTCGTCGTCCAGCTGGTCTTCGGTCACGGTCCGCATCGCATCCATGAAAGCCGCTGTGCCGGTATCCACGCCAACCCCGTAGAACTGGCCCTCGCCGAGCAACCCCAGGTCCTCGTCAGGCCGGAGGGTCATTTCCCACTCTTGGGGAGGGATGGCCAGGAACGTCACCCTTGCCGCGGCGACACCGGCTCCGCGCGTCGTCCGCAAAAGCGACAGAGTGACTGGGAACTCGCCCAGTGGCACAGCGACGGTCCGCGGGTTGCTGATCCAGCCGGGGTCAGAGACCGCCAGCTGCCCTGACGTGATCCGCAGCATGCCGACGTCAATGGGCTCGACGACGGCCGGCCCCTCCCGGGTGTCGCACGCACCCGGGCTGAATAGTTGCTCGATTCCGGTGGCGCGCAGCGGTCCCGATCCTTCGTCCACCGACACGTCGTTCAGGACTACGGTCGCGGCGGACTCGTGGCCCTGCTGGGCGAGGAACGGCGCGAACACCTGCCAGTCGCCGAATTCCGGTGCGTGACAGAGGAAGTCCTCGATGGGCGTCGCGAACTGCCGCACGGGGACGCTCGACGGGCCGGATGCTCGATCGTGCGATGACTCCGGCGACCCGCCCCGCGGTCCGGCGAACTCGGACCTCACCTCGACCTGCCCGTCGGCTGAGACGGTCGTGGTCTCCTGAACATCCCACTTCCCGTACAAGTGCGCCTGCTCGCTGGGAAACTGCCATCGGGTGTTTCGCTGAGCCAGCAACATTCCCGGGCTGTGAGGCTTGAGGTCGATCATCTGCATGCACCAGGACCTGTCGTCGAACAGATACACACGCCACATACGCCGCGGCCAGTATTCGATCAGTGCCAGCGGTCGCTCCCGCGCGGAAAGCAGAACCGCGTAGTCCACCCCGGCCGCATGCTTGCGTGCCGCGAGCGCGCGCGACATCGGGACCGGATGGGTCATTCCCCGATAGGAACCCCACATCTCGCCGTACGACACATCAAGACTGTCGAAGATCACAGCCGCACATCTCCCCCCGTGGCACCAGCCACCCCCGAGCAGTGGCGCTCGACGGGTGATCCTGCCGCAACGCCTTGCTCCTTCTGAAGCTTCGTTGTGCCGCAGTCTGCCACTTAGGTGTGACACAGAGGATTGTGGGAGGCCCGCGACCTGGGGTTACCGATGAAACGTGCCGCCCCAGGTGCCGAAACAGAGTCGGTTCGGCGACCCCCGTCGGTAATGGCGGCGTTCAGGTCAGCGGCGATGCTCAGGGGGGAATCCAACCCGGCAGAGGCCACGTTACGGCTGGTCAACGCGTTCTGTCGGTTGCTGTGGGCCACAGTGGGTGCGGGCTGTCTCCGAGCGGGATTGCGTCGGCAGCGTGCGGACTACGCCGGTGCGGTCGGCGAGCTGCTGGTGCAGCAGCCGGTTTTCTGTCATTGACTGGTGCAGGGCGCCGACCAGCGCCTCGACGTCGGTCTTCAGCCGCGCGATTTCTTCGGCGTCGGCTGACCGGAGTTCCTTGAGCCGGCGGATCTGCTTGCGCAGGCGTTGTTCGCTCTCCGGGGTGCCGCCGCGGGCGCGCACCCTGTCGTAGAACTCGTTCTTCAGGTCGGTGTGCCGCTGGGTGAGGGCGTTGCGCGGGACACCAGCTTCGAGTGCGAGGGCGACGATCGTCAGTGCTCCGTTCGACTGCCGCGGTGTGCTGTCCAGGATGCGCTCCATCGCGGCACGGATCCGTTCGCGTTCATCCGGGGCTGGGCTCATGACGTCGGCTCCTGTACGTGAGTGCGGTCTCGTCCGTGCCGGTCCGCCAACCGGCGCAGGTGTCCGGCGCGTCGGGTGAGCCGGTCAGCGAGGGGCCAGGCACGGTCTCGGAAGCGGCCTGCTTGTCCAGGGCCTGTGCGTGCTCGCGCAGCTGCTCGGCGTGCTGGTCGGTCCGCGCGATGTTCGCACAGGACGGTTGGCAACGGTCCAGGCGCGGGGCCTCGGTGAGGTCCAGCCGGTGGCACAGCGCCCGATCTCGGTTGTAGACGCACATCAGGAATGCGTTCGGGTTGTCGTAGACAGTCAGGGCGGGGTTGCGCAGGATGTCGTGGGCTTGGCGCTGCGTGCGGATCGACCCGGCGAACGTGGGGGCCTGGGCTGCGGCGTGGATCGCGCGCTGTGCGGCGGGCCCTGAGATGCCCACTCCGCGGGTGAGGTCGTCGTGGAGATTGGTAAGGGTGTCGGCGGTGGCACGGGCGGTCTCGATGTCGAGCAGTTCGTGGATGCCGTCGCGGCCGCGGGCGGCGTACCCGCCGCTCATCGAGGTGCGCATGTGCCCGTACTGAATGGCCAGCGCGACCAGGCCGCCCGGGCGGCGCGCGATGTGCCAGGCCAGGGTGCGGCGGAACCGGGCCAGACCGATCGCGCCGTGGGGATCGTCGGGGATGACCTCGCCTCCCCGTCCCAGGCGGCGGGCCAGAGTGGAGGCCCATGCGGCGAAGGCCTCGATGCGCAAGCGCATCCCTTGATAGCCCAGGGAGGATGTGCTGGGCCGGAGGGTTTTCGCGAAGGTGTGCGCGGCCGCGTCGAACAGCAGCCCTTGATCGGGGGCGATCTTCTCCAGGACACGGATCGCTCGCACTACGTGTGCGATCGCGACCCAGGGGACTTCGCGTGGGCGGCCGGCGGAGTGGTGGTTGCCGTCATGGTCGAAGGCGTTCTTGAACTCGCGTCCGTAGATGAGGTGTCGGCCGGTGACGACCTCGGGGCAGCATCCGGCATGCAGCCCCAGCACTTCGGCCGGGCGCATTCCGGTGAGGTAGGCCAGGACGATGAAGCAGGCCGTGCCCAGATGGCGCATCAGCTCGCGGGTCTCGGTGAAGTCGATGAACGCCGTCCACGGTTCGCCGTCGATGCGGCTGGTGATCGGCGTGTCCAGTGGGCAGGGCCCGGGGTTGGCGTCGACGTAGGCCGGCAGGTGCTGCCACTGTTCGGTCATCAGGAGGCCGTTGACCTGCGTAGTCGAGCAGCCGACCGTGGCTGCGATGTAGGTGTTGGCCAGGGCGTGGCGGTAGCTGGCGTTGGGCCGGGCGGGCACCGGGTGTCCACGGTCGATGAGGTCGTGGAGGTAGTGCTTCAAGGAGCTCTTGGACTGTTGCGTGCCGGGGGTGGAGGCGGCGGCTTCGGTCATCCGCAGGCTTTCTGCCCATGCGGTGAGGATGTCGTCGGCGAAGTCGTCGACTACGCGCAGCGCCCAGATCAGCAGCGGTCCCATGGTGGCTGGGGAGATCGCCTCGGTGGTGTTCTCGCCCCGCCCGGAACTGGGGGTCCGGGGCAGGAAGTCGTCGACGCCCAGGTGGTGCCAGGGCGGCATCGCCATTCCGCTCGGAGCGGGACCGGCCGCGTCGAAGGCCCACAACCGGGTCAGGGCCACCAGGTCCTTGGTGACGTTGCCGCGGCCGGCGCCCGCCTGGCGGGCCAGGTGGCCGGCCCACGCGATGAGGACGTCGTCGGTGACGGCGTGCAGAGTGCCCACACCCTGCTGGTGGAGCCAGTCCGTGAAGCGCTGCCAGCGCAGTACGGTGTCGTGGATTCCGGGCGGGCCCAGGCGGGAGTGCCAGGTCGGATGGCCGACCAGCACGCTCGCGGGCAGTGGTGTGTTGATCATCATCCAGGTGGCCAGCTGGGCTTGAGGCCGAGCCGTGTCCGGGAACCGTGACCAGTCAATCTTGGGCCGTGGGGCGCTGGGGTTGGCCACCAGCGGGGCCAGCGACCACACCTCGTCGGCGTAGATCGACACTGGCACAGGGCCAGGGGTCAGGACCAGCGACGGTGCGACGACCGGTGTGTCCCAGGAGGGCAGGGCCGGAAGGTCGGCAGGCAGAGCGGTCACAGATCGAAGTCCCCTTGCAGAAGATGTCCGATGAGCGCACGGTCGGTATCGGTGACGGCCTTCAGCGCCTCGTGCCACAGCGGCTCACCGAGCCGGCCGCGCAGGTCGGTCAACCGGGCATGGGCATCGGCCCAGTCCGCCTCCCAGATCCCCGGCTCCATCACACTGCGCAGCTGGTCCAGGGCCCGCAGCAGATGAGCGAGGCGAGGGTGATGGGCGGGAGTAACCCGGGCGTTCGGGCAGGCCGTGCACATCAGGAACGACGCGGTGCAGCCCTGCCCGGCCGGGCCGAACGGACTGATCTCCCATCCCGCACAGGCCGCGGTCGCCGTCTGCCGGTTCCCGGCCTCCGCCGAAGCGGCGAGGCGGGCGGTGAAGACGGCACGGCGTGCGGCATCCACCGCCTCCAGCGCGCCGTCGGCGATGACCGGCACCGCCGCATGCTGGACCTGCGGCTCACCCGCCACGTAGACGCGGTCGTGGGTGTCCTGGGTGTTCTGCCCTGGCTCACGCCGGTGCAGCACATTCACCGTTCTTCGCAGGCGCCGCAGCGGGGAACCCGGCAGGCCAACCGAGCGTGCCCAGGCGGCGCCTGCCAGCTCATCCACGCCCAGCCCGAACGGCCCGATCCGCACCGCATTCGGATACCCCTGCCCATCGTGCGGCGTGGTCTGGCGCCAGACCAGCAGCCGGTCGACACTGGCATCCAACTGCTTCAGCAGAGCCCGGGCGTGCGCCGTCGCCTCCAGGGCCTCGGTGATGATTCGCCCGCCGGAGTCGGCGCCGGAGTCGGTCACATTCCGACTCTCGAACCGGCCGCGGTGCCCCGCACGGCGTCGCTTCTCCAGCCGCAGCCGGTAGACCGGCGTGCCCGCCTCGACCGTGCCCGGCTGCGTCTCGGGCACCGGCATCTCGGACAGCGGCGTCGCGTTCAGTCCGAGCTCCGCGACGATCAAGACGGCCAGCGCGGCTGTCTCCTTACGGCTGAGGCAGAGCCGCCCCCAGGTGTACGGGGCCGACCCGCCGCCCAACGCCGCCCGGTAGCGCTTGCGGACCGTGCGCCGTTTGTCGTACACGGGAACGTCGCCGGTGCGGGCCAGCACGTCCAGCGCCTCACCCAGCAGCCAGTCGGTGGCGCCCGGCTCGATGCGTCCGGCCCGCCACGCCACCAGGTGCTGGGTGTTCGTCCGGATCCGCAGCAGCGCCGCCCGGAACGTTCGCCGTGCCGCCACGCGGATGGCCGTGAACTCTTCGGGCGTATACGCCTCCACGCGGCCCGCAGTCCACGTGAACCGCTGGGCCATCGCCTCCCGCACCGGTTGCGCCAGCCGTTGGTCGTGCTGCAGCAGGCCGGCGACGGTGGAGTACTTGCTGTACCCGTTCGTGTTCGGCGGCAGGCTCAGCCGCCACGCGTTCCAGTGGCCCGCGGTCAGCCGGTCCACGTCCTGGGGCGCCTGGTCCAGCGCGCTGAGGAACTCGGCGAAGGGCCGCACCATGTACCAGGTCGCCTCGCTGCTCTCCACGCTGTCCCAGCCCCCGCCCGGGGTGCACTTGGCGGCGAAGAGCACGGCCAGCGACCGCTGCCACGGACTGGGGACGAGGACCGTGCCGAAGTCGTAGCGGCGCACCCGGCCCTGCTGATCTCGGTGCGTCACCACCAGGCCGTCGTGCTCCAGGGCCATCGGCCGCTGGTGCGGCCCGTCCGGCAGAGCAGCCGCGTGGCCACGGCGGCTCACCGCGACACCAGCTTGTCGTCCAGGTCCTGGATGCCCTCGCTCTCCTGGGCCAGCCGCGCGAACACCGACGTCAGCTGTCCTTCGGAGAGCGGACCGTCTTCGGGCTGGAAGTCGGCGAGTAGCGACCGCAGCTGCAGGTCCGCGACCGGAGCGAGGTAGATGTGCTTCGTGGTCTCCAGCTGGGCGTGTCCGAGCAGGTCCTGCACCATCCGCCACGGATCTCCGTACAGGAGCCGGAAGTCCCGCCGCTCCTGCGGTGTCAGGCCCATGCGCCGGTCCATGACGTGGTTGAGGACCACGAGCATCACCAGCGCGAAGCTGTGCCGGGCCATGTGAGGGGTGCAAAACGGCGGCGCGCTCGTCACCGGCGCCAGCTCGCTCTCGCACCGCTCGTTCGCTGTGCGGAACACACCTTCCCAAGACGCCGGGCGTAACGGCAGCCCGCACTCGTTCAGCCACAGCCACAGCGGCTCCGGGCCCGCGGGCCCCTCGAGGAACAAGCTCATTCGCTCCCCCACCGTCGCCTCGGCCAGGGCAGTCTGCCCCACCATGCCGTTCCGGTCCCGCCAGTGCAGCAGCCGGCGGCGTCGGCCCGTCTCGTGTGTCACCAGCCGCATCGGCAGCCCGTCGTACCGGCCTGCCGACTGCGCGCGCCGCACCACCCGGGCGCGCGACGACTCCACGTATCCCTCGACCTCACCCACCACGACAGAGGAGGCATAGAACGTGCGCGCCCGCTTCGACTTCGTCACCGCCCGCGCCAGACGCCCCGCGTAGTACCGGCCGCCCTCCAGCTGAAGACGCGGAACCTCCAGAGTCAGCAGCGAGGCCCCCTCCGTCAGGCGCATTCCGGAGGAGAACAGCAGATCAGCGAAGGCCGCGTTGCGGTCGGCCAGCCGCCCGGCCCAGCCCGGAGCAGGGCGCCCATCCGCATCGTGACCGCGCAGTCCCACATCCACCCAGCGGCGGAAGGCGCGCGGGGTCAGCCAGCGCACGTCACTGGTCCGCGCGTTCTTCGCCCGCGCGGCCGGGACCAGCGCTATCTCACCGCGCCGGCCGACGACCGTACGCATCAGCACCGGGTTCACCGGCACGTACCCGTGCTGCACCGCCCACCCGTACAGCCGCGCAAGAGCGGCCAGGCCCCTGTTCCATCGCGCCCCGCCGACCCGGCGCGGGTTCCTCGGGGAGCGGGTCCGCCAGTCCTCGAAGTCCCACAGGTCGTCCGCCGATGCCTCGTCCCACTGCATCCCGCGGCCCCACAAGAAGTCAAAGAACACGCAGTAGTCGTCCGTGTAGTTCCGCTTCGTCTCCTGCGCGAGCCGGGCGAACGACGACCGACACAGATACCGGCTCAGTACCTCATCGACCCGCCAGTCCGGAGAAAGAAGAATCGGATCCCCAGGATGAATCCCAACGCGATCCTCACGAGCACCCAGGTCCTCCCACCCACCCAGAACTGGCACCCGATCCGCAGACACCTGGCGGTCCTCCGGTACCCTGAACGTACGCCACCCCAGCACGCATCCACCCCTGCTCGATCCGCTTCAACACGCCGATCCAACAGGGAAGGCGACAGTGACTACGAGAGCGCTACGGCCTGCCCGTCCAGCACGGCACCCGCGTCGACTCCGTACGCCGCGACGGCGACGGCCTCGTGGCCGAGACGGACACCGGCACCTGGCGGGCGAGGGCGGTCATCAGTGCCACCGGCACCTGGTCACGGCCCTTCGTCCCCGCCGTCCCCGGCCGCGGCCTCTTCACCGGCCGGCAGCTGCACACCGTGAACTGACCGTGGCCCGGCCGACTTCACCGGACCGGGGGGCCTCCCGGCCGGAGGCCGGTGGAGCGTCATCGTGGTCGGCGGCGGCAACTCCGGCGCCCAGATCGCGGCCGACCGCGCCCTGGACGGCGACGTCGAGGTGACGTGGGTGACCAGGAGGCCGCCACGCTTCCTGCCGGACGACATCGACGGCCGCGCCCTGTTCGACGTCGCCACCGCCCTCCCCCCACCCTCGGCTTCGCTCGAGCCGGGGGACCCTCATCGCGCCCTCGACCAAGGCCGCGGTGACACCGGCGGCGTGGCCTCGCTCGGCGACATCGTCGCCGTTCCCCCGGTCCGTGCCGCCCGCGACGCCGGACGCCTGTCCGCGAGGCGGATGTTCGCCCAGCTCACCGCTACCGGTGCCGATGGGCCGACGGCAGCCGCACCCGCGCCGACGCGATCGTCTGGTGCACGCACCGGCTTCCGCCCGGCCCTGGCCCACCTCGCCCCCCTCGACCTGCGCGGCCGGCGCGGGCACATCCCCACCGACGGCACACGCGCCCTCGGCGAACCGCGGCTGCACCTGCTCGGCCACGGCGACTGGACCGGCCCGGCCTCAGCCACGCTCATCGGTGTGGGCCGTCCCGCCCGCGACGCCGCCCGGGCTCGGCTTCGGTCGGTCGATGTCCGTCAGGTGCCCGGCCGGCTTCGTAGGCACCTTGGCAAGCGGCCGTTCGGCGCCCGGCCCTTCTCCCCGCTTCGCATCAGGCGGCGGCCGGCAGCGCGAGCAGCTTGCCCATCGCCGCGAGCACGGACGGTTCGACCCGGTAGTACACCCAGGTGCCGCGCCGCTCGGAGGTGAGCAGCCCGGCCTCCTTCAGCTTCTTCAGGTGGTGGGAGACGGTGGGCTGGGAGACGCCGACGTCGGAGATGTCGCACACGCACGCCTCCCCGCCCTCGTGCGAGGCCACCGCGGAGAACAGCCGCAGCCGGACCGGGTCCCCGAGCGCCTTGAACATCCGCGCCGCGGTCTCGGCCTCCCCGGCGGTCATCGGGCGCTCGGTGAGCGGCGGGCAGCACGGCACCACACCCTGGCCGTCGGCGGGCTCTGGCGGCAGCAGCACCTTCGCATTCGACATACGCCTATGTTGACACACATCGAATCAGCTTTCGGTCGATTGTTTCGACATCTGTCTATGTTGACGCCTGTCGATGCAGGTGCCATGCTGAGCCGCGCAAGCCATCGACAGATATCGAAACACGCAAGGAGTCGCCGTGAACGCGTCCGCCACCACCGAGCTGCCCGTCGTCGTGATCGGGGCAGGACCCGTCGGCCTGGCCGCTGCCGTCCACCTGGTCGACCAGGGCATCGAGCCCCTGGTCCTGGAAGCCGGCCGGGCCGCCGGCGCCGCGGTGCGCGAGTGGTCCCACGTGCGCCTGTTCTCCACCTGGGGCGAGGTGGTCGATCCGGCTGCCGAGAAGCTCCTCGCCCCCACCGGCTGGACGCGCCCCGACCCGGCCACCTACCCTTCCGGCGGCGACTGGGCCGACCGCTACCTGCAGCCGCTCGCCGACGCCCTCGGTGACCGCGTCCGGCTGGGGGCGACCGTCACAGGCGTCTCCCGGTCCGGGCGGGACCGGATCGTGGACGCCGACCGGGAGCGGCAGTCCTTCGTCGTGCACGTCGCCCATGCCGACGGCCGTGAGGAGCGGATCTTCGCCCGCGCGGTCATCGACGCCTCCGGCACCTGGGCCACCCCGTCCCCGGCCGGCGGCAGCGGTCTTCCCGCGCTCGGCGAGAAGGCCGCTGCCGACCGGATCGGCTACCGCGTCCCGGACCTCGAGGACCCCGCCGTCCGCGCCCGGTACGCGGGCAGGCGCACCGCCGTGATCGGCTCCGGTGCCTCGGCGTTCACCGCTCTCGCCCACCTCGCCGACCTCGCAGAGTCCGGCGACGGCGCGGGGACGAAGGGCCTGTGGATCCTGCGCCGCGGCATCTTCGGCTCCACCTTCGGCGGCGGAGAAGCCGACCAGCTCCCGGCACGCGGCGCACTGGGCCTGGCGGCGAAGGCCGCCGTCGACGAGGGCCACGTCGACGCGGTCACCGGGTTCCGTACCGAGGCGATCGAGCGTGACGCCGACGGCCGCCTGATCCTCGTCGGCGAGGACGGGCGCCGCCTCGACGCGGTCGACGAGGTGATCGTCCTGACGGGCTTCCGTCCCGACCTGTCCTTCATCGACGAGCTGCGCCTGGGTCTCGACGAGCGGCTCCAGGCGCCGGTCGCGCTCGCACCGCTGATCGACCCCAACCAGCACTCCTGCGGCACCGTCTACCCGCATGGCCACCGCGAGCTCTCCCACCCCGAACAGGGCGCGTACCTGGTCGGGATGAAGTCGTACGGCCGCGCCCCGACCTTCCTCGCCATGACCGGCTACGAGCAGGTCCGCTCCGTCGCCGCCGCGATCGCCGGCGACCTCGACTCCGCCGACCGTGTCGAACTCAACCTTCCCGAGACGGGAGTCTGCGGCGGCGCGGGCCTGTTCGACACCCCCGACGCCCAGCAGCCCGACGGCGACGGCGGCGGGTGCTGCGGTTCGTGACCGTCCCGAGCGCCCGCCGGGGGCTGAGGGCCCGCTCACCGGTCAGGTCTGGCCGGGACTGCCGAGGCGTTCCGTCGGCCCGCCGAAAGGCAGGAAGAGGGTCCTTGTCGCCATGAGCCAGGAGCCGTCGATCTTGCGAAAGGTGTCCTGGTAGTGGCCGACGTTCACCGGCAACCGGGGCGCCACCAGTGCCCCCTCGGTATAGCCGTCAACTCGGTAAGTCGCGAAGTAGGTGGTCGCCGCGGCAGTGTCCGCCGAGTCGACACTGACCAGGATGTTCGTGCACATTCGCCGGGACAGCCGATCCACGGGCCGGGAGCCGAAATACTCGCGCAGAGCCTCACGGCCTTGGATCCGCCGCTGGTCATGCGGCCACTCCCACACGCCGTCGGGCGTGAAGAGCTCGGAGACGGTGCTCGGCTCACCGAGGTCGAGCCGGCGGACGAGTTCCAGGATCAAACGTTCACAGGCGCGTTCCGCGAGGATACGCTCCATCGGGTCAAGGTCACTGGTGGTCATCTCCACTTCCTACCAGCCCTATTGGCACGTCCACGACTCCTTATACACGACTCCTTATACGGGCCCCCGCCCCGAAAGGGGTCGCGTCCCCGGATCAGTCCTCGTAGCGCCGGCGCGCAAGATGGACGGTGATGTCGGCGGCCATCTCGACTCTTCGCGAGCGCTCGACGTCACGCGCCGTTCGATGACGGACTGCTGGACGCCGGTGAACCACTCCGAGCGTTGCAACTCCGTGCCCGGCCACTGCATCTCGCGACCCGGAGGTGTCCCATCGGGCGACGGAATCGCGTCACTCTCCAAGAACGGTGCTCGCGCCGCGCGGGGGCGTCGCTTCCGAAGCGGCGCGTGCCGGATCTGCCCCGCGTACCCCCTCCCGGGATGCAACGGGCGAGGCCGAGGGCGTTTCCCTGGGGCACGATGGACGCATGCTGACTCGGCCTGTGCTTGTCTTCGACGGAGACTGCGGTTTCTGTACCGCGGCGGTACGCGTCCTCGAACGGAAGGTACGTCCTCGCTGCGCGACCACTCCCTGGCAGCGGGCCGACCTTGCGGCCCTGGGCGTGCGCCAGGAACGGGCCCGGCGGGAGGTGCTGTGGGTGACACCCGCGGGTGCCGTCCACGGTGGTGCGCAGGCCGTGGCGAAACTCCTGATGAGCGCAGGAAGCGGATGGCGCATCGTCGGAGCGGTGCTCACCTTGCCGCCCACTCGTTGGGCGGCGGCCGGCGTCTACCGGCTGATCGCCGACAACAGGCACCGGCTGCCCGGTGGAACCCCGGACTGTGCACTGCCCGAAACGGCATCCCGAGGCAGCTGATCCCCCGGGGCGGGCGGTAGCGGCATGCCGAGGGGCCGGCGCGCTACCGGCGTGTGAGCAGGCGGAATTCGTTGCCGTCCGGATCGGCCAGCAGTACCTCGCCATCGCTTCGGTGGGCGGAGGCGAGAGGCTTGGCGCCGAGGGAGAGCAGACGCTCGACCTCTGCCTCGGCTTGTCCGTCGCCGTCGGGCACGAGGTCGAAGCACAGGTCCTTGCCGGCGTCCGGCATGAGCGGCGGGCCGCCCCAGGTGATCTTCGTACCGCCGTCGGGCGACTGGATGGCGGTCTCCTTGTCCTGGTCCCACACCAGCGGCCAGCCCAACGCCTGGCTCCAGAAGTGGCCCACGGCCTGCGATCCGTCGCAGGCGAGCGCTCCGAGGAAGCCGCAGCCGGCGAGGAAGCCGTTGCCCGGCTCGAGGACACAGAACTCGTTGCCCTCGGGGTCGGCGAGCACCGCATGGGAGGCGTCCGGTCCCTGACCGACGTCGGCGTGCCGGGCGCCGAGGTCGAGTGCCCTGGCCACGGTCCGCCGTTGCTCCTCCGTGGACGAGCTGGTCAGGTCGAAGTGCATCCGGTTCTGGGCGGCCTTCTGCCGATGGGAGGGGCGGAAGCGGAGGCGGTAGCCGGCCGCGTTCCCGGACGGCAGACCGACGCCGCCGTGCGCGTCGCCGGTCCGCTCCGAGCCCAGGAGACCTGACCAGAAGCGCGCCAGGACTTCGGGCTGGTGCGCGTCGAAGGAGACTGCGAAGAGTCGGCTGCTCATTGCCCCACGCTTCCTTGGCCCTTTGAGTAGGTCCGTCGAGTACCAGAAAGTCGGCGTGGCGCCGTGTCGGCGCCTTGAGCGGGGATCCTATGGGCCGACCGGGCCCGGCCGCAGCCGAGTATTCGGCGGTCGCGCGCGTGCGGGAGGAGGCGGGGCCGGGGACGGCGCACGATCAGGGGCTGCCGGACCCGGCGTCTCCTCATGCCTCACCGGCTCTCGCAGAGACCGCCTCCGACGCGCTCCAGTCCTGCGCGGCCGCCGTCCGGGCGTGTGCTTCCTCCGGGGTGAGGGACTCCCCTCGCGCGAAGGCGTCCGCGAACTTCGCCGCTCCCAGCGCGGCGGCGAGGCCCTCGAGGGCGAGGGCGAGGGCACGGGGATCGCCGGTGGTGAGGGCCGTCGCACAGCCCTCGCCATGGTGGGCCAGCGCACCCCGCGCGTCGCCGCGCAGTTCGGCGACGAATCCCAACTCGGCCAGGATCAGTGCGTTCGCTCCCTCGAGGCCGACCTGGCGGTGCCAGTCCAGGACCGTACGCAGTCGCGCCTCGGCCTCGTCGAGGAGTCCTTCGCGGCGTGCGCCGAGGGCGAGCCCCAGCTCCGCGTTGATCTCACCCGCACGGAAGCCGAGTCCCGCGGCGAGACGCCGGGAGCGTTCGTGGAACTCCCGTGCGCCGTCGACGTCGCCGACGAGCAGCGCTGTCCGCCCGAGCCCGGACAGCAGGTCCGCGGCCTGGGTGGAGAGCCCGAACTTCTCGGCGGTGTCCAGGCCGTCCCGCAGCAGCCTGGTCGCCCGCTCGTAGTCACCGTGGATCTCGGCCACCGACGCCAGCGGGTACACCGACCACGACTGCCCGCACGCGTCCCCGACGCCCGCGAAGATCTCCGCGCTGCGTCCCGCGTCGGCCTCCGCGCCGCTCAGATCCCCCCGCAGCAACCGTTGTACGGAACGGTCCGCCAGCGCCGCCGCCTCCCCCCAGAGCTCACCGAGCGCCCGGAAGCCGTCCAGCGACGCCGCGGTGAGCGTCTCTCCCGCAGGCAGGTCACCCGTCCCGCACAGCGCGTTCGCCAGGAACCACTGCGCCCATGCCGTCCCCAACGGGTCACCGACCTGTTCACACGCGGTGAGCGCCGTCTCGATCCGGGCCGCGCGGTCGGTTCCGTCACCGGACAGGACACGGATACCGGTCTGCCAGGCGCCCGTCTTCGCCCGCAACGCCGCGTCACCGCAGGGCAGGCCGAGCGCCGCGGTGACCGAGCGCCGGGCCTCACCGAGCCGGCCGCGCAGGATCCAGTTCCAGCAGAGCGCGTCGACGAGCCGGAGCGCGTCTTGCGCGTCGCACCGTTCGAGGGCACCGTCCAGCGCCGAGCGCAGGTTCGCGCTCTCGGCGTCCAGCCGTGCCAGCCACCCACCCTGCGTGTGTCCGCGCAGCTCGGGTTCCGCGGCCTCGGCGAACCTGGTGTAGTACACGAGGTGCCGTCGGCGTACGGACGCCGTCTCGCCCGCTTCCCGCATCCGTTCGGCGCAGTACGCGGCGACGGACTCCAGCAGCCGGTACCGGGGCCCCTCAATGCCGTCGACAGCGGCCACCCCGTCGCCCGCGCAGACCTCCTCGGCCGCCTCCGGCGTGCACCCCTCGGCGTGCACGGCGAGGCGCCGCAGTACGGCCTGTTCGGGCTCGCTCAGACGCGGCCGTTCCGGGAGTCGGAGCCGTCCCGCGTCGTCGAGTTACTGGTCGCGCAGGACGAGCGCTATCGTCGAGGCTTGTCCGGGCGGGACGATCGGCGCGGGGCGATGCCGGAAGGGGAGGTGGGACCGTGTGGCCACGGATCAACGGCATGCGGGCACTGGAGCTCGGTACGGCCGGTGAGATGCGGGAGCGGCTCAACGGCCTCGTCCTGGCCGGGAGGAAAACCGCCACCACCGGGCTGCTGGCCGAATACGTCGAGGAGACGGAGGGCCTGGAGTTCGAGGGTGAGCGCCTGGCGCTCGCCGGGAACGACGGAGACTGCGTCGCCACGATCGAGATCACTGGCGTCGAGCTGGCCGCCTTCGGTGGTGTCACGTGGGAACACGCCGCTGCCGAAGGAGAGGGCGACCGATCGCTGGACGAATGGCGGACCGGACACATGCGCTTCTGGGAGGGGATCGGCACTCCGGTGGATGACAACACGCAACTGGTGTGCCTGCGCTTCCGGCTGGTCGCGCCTTCCTGATGGCGACTCTTGCTCGCTGCTGAGCCTGCTGATTGGCTGCCGGCATGAACGATCTCGGAGACGTCCCCTGGCCGCCTGCACCGATCAGGACCGAGCGGCTCGTGCTGCGGGAGCCCGAGGCCCGGGACCGTACGACGTTCGTCGAGCTGCTGGCGTCGCCGGACGTGCACACCTACCTCGGCGGACCCCGCCCACGTGCCGAACTCGAGCGCGAGTTGCCCGAGGTGCCCGAGCGGTGGCCCGGGAGCTTCGTCGTCGATCTCGACGGGGAGATGATCGGCCAGGTCCTGCTCAGGAGAGCAACGGAGCACCACCGCCCGGCTGCTGTGGGGAAGGCCGACCTCGGCTACCTGTTCCTGCCACGGGCATGGGGGTCCGGGTACGCCGCCGAGGCGTGCGCGGCGGCACTCGACTGGCTCGGAGGCGTCCTCCCCGGTGAGCCCGTGGTGCTCGCCACCCAGACCGCCAATGTCGGTTCGATGCGCCTCGCGGCGAAGCTGGGGTTCACCGAAGTGGAGCGGTTCCGGGCCTGGGACGCCGATCAGTGGCTCGGCCTGCGGCGGTCACCGAGAAGGCTCAGCGCGTCCGCCGACGACCCGTCGTCGGGGGTGTAGATCTCGAGGCGGTGGTCCGGACTGTCGGGCTGCAGCCACACCTCGTAGGCGATGCTCGCGGACTCGACGCTGGGGTGCCGCAGGTGCATGTCGCCGGTGGTGCAGTCGGCGACGTCCCCGGTCGCCCACATCTGGGCGGACTGGTCGCTGCGCATGGTCAGCTCGCCGACGAGGTTCGCGAGCCGGGCGTCGGTCGGGGACCGGCCCGCGGTGAGCCGGAGGCACACGACGTGGGTGCGGGCGAGCTCGTCCCGTTCGCGGTGCAGGTCCCGGGTCAGTGGGTCGAGGAAGAACATACGCGGGATCGAGGGACGGCGTGCCGAGTCGCCGGGCGCGTCGAAGTTCATGTGCTCGGCGAACAGCGCGTGCCCGGTGCGGTTCCGGGCGAGTACGTCCCCGCGCCTGCCGAGCAGGATCGCGGGAGTCGCCTCGCCGAGCGCGCCGAGCAAGGTGAGCACACGGGGGTGGGGGTGTTCGACGGGTGGTTCGGCGAAGCCGGCCCGACTGGCCCGGCGGGCGAGGTGGTGCAAGTGGACCGTCTCGACCTCGTCGAGTTCCAGCACGCGGGCCAGGGAGTCGAGGACCTGCGCCGAGGCTCTCCATGTCCCCGAGCGTAGACGTGGGCCGCGGTGGTGTGGGGTATACCTGCTGGGTGGTATCCACTTCCACCGGCATTCAGGGGGAGACATGCGCTTCGACGATGGCCCGAGTGTGCACTGTGACGTTCTTGTCCAGGCGGGCGTGCCGCAGGTCTGGGAGTTGGTGACCGACATCCGCCTGCCCGCCCGGCTCAGCCCCGAACTGCAGCGCGTGGCTTGGCTGGACGACTCGACCCGACCTCGGGTAGGCGCGCGCTTCGAGGGATACAACCATCACCAGAGGCTCGGCGAGTGGCGAACCGTCTCGCATGTGATCGAGCTGGAGGAGCGACGGGCGTTCGCCTGGGCGGTTACGGATGCCGACGGCCGATACGGGGAACCGACGCTGGATCCGGCGACATGCATGGCGTCCTGGCGTTTCCTGCTCAAGCCCGAGGGCGAGGGCACCCGACTGCGGCAGTCGGCCTTCATCGGGCCTGGCCGCAGCGGAGTCACCTTGGCTCTCGAACGCCGGCCAGACCGGGAGGAGGAGATCATTGCCATCCGGATGCGGGAACTGCGCGCCGGGATGGAGGCCACCCTCCACGGCATCAAGACGCTCGCCGAGGAAGGCACCTGACTGATCGAGGTCGGACCACGTAACCCGGTTACCGGGCCGGACGGTGCCGTGGCTGCGACCACCGTCCGGCCCGGAGGCCCGGAGTCTCAGTGCCCTGTCACGGCGGTGAGAGGCTCGCGCTCGTGCGCGCAGGCTTCGTCGAAGCCGTAGGCGTCCCAGGCGGGGAAGGAGTCTGAGGCGGGAGGCTGCTCGGCTGCCCGCATGAGGCAGTCGGTGAGGGCGGCCCGGAGGGCCTCGGCGTCGAGGCGGGTGCCGATGAACACCAGTTCCTGGGCGAAGGGGCTGTCGGCGTCACGTGCCGAGGAGGGCTCGAAGCGTGCCACCGAGCCGGCCTGGGACCACAGCCCCGTCACGCGGGGGCGGCTGGCCAGCGTGAAGAAGCCCTTGGACCTGAGGACCTCGCCGTGGGCGCCGCTGTCGAGCGCCTCGGTCACGAAGGTCCACAGCCGCCCGGGATGGAAGGGCGTCGCTGACCGGAAGACGGTCGAGGAGATGCCGTACTCCTCCGTTTCGGGCACGTGGTCGCCGTTGAGTTCCCTGACCCAGCCCGGAGCCTGTTGCGCTCGCTCCAGATCGAAGCGGCCGGTGCCCAGGACCTCGCCGACCGGGACGCGGCCCCGCACGGCCGGCACGACGTGGGCCGCTGGGTTGAGCCGGGCCAGGGCTGCCCGCAGGTGGTCGGCGGATGCGGCGTCGACCAGGTCGAGCTTGTTGAGGACGATGACGTCGGCGAACTCGATCTGGTCCATGAGCAGGTCACTGACCGTGCGTTCGTCGTTCTCGTACTGGTCCAGGCCTCGCTCGGCCAGCTCGTCACCGCCGGTCAGCTCGGGCAGGAAGTTCGCGGCGTCCACCACTGTGACCATCGTGTCCAGCCGGGCGAGTTCACCGAGGGTGGCGCCGTCGTCGCGGGCGAAGGCGAAGGTGGCGGCCACCGGCATGGGCTCGGAGATGCCGGAGGACTCGATGAGGAGGTAGTCGAAACGCCCCTCGCGCGCCAACCGGTCCACTTCTTCCAGCAGGTCGTCGCGGAGGGTGCAGCAGATGCAGCCGTTGGTCATCTCGACCAGGCGTTCCTCGGTGCGGGACAGGGCCGCCTCGCCGCCGCGCACGAGTGCGGCGTCGATGTTGATCTCGCTCATGTCGTTCACGATGACGGCGACGCGCAGGCCCTCACGGTTGCCGAGGACGTGGTTGAGCAGGGTGGTCTTGCCTGCACCCAGGAAGCCCGACAGGACGGTGACGGGCAGACGGGCAGAGGGGACTTTCGTCATGCGGTGTCAGCCCTCGGGGTGGAGCAGGCCGCGTTCGTACGCTTTGGCGAGCCGCTGGGGGACGCGGTACTGGGCCCCGTCCACCGTGACCGTCACCAACTGCGGAGTGTCCGCTTTCCACTGGGCACGGCGGTGTCGGGTGTTGCTGCGGGACATCTTGCGTTTGGGTACGGCCACGGGGACCTCCGGTGTGGGGCGTGGGCTCCAGGCAGACAGTACATGAAAATGGATGTCATTACGACCTGGGTGTACGCCGCTCACCGACGGCTCCGGGTGCTCAAAGGTCCTTTCGCATGAGGACGCACATCGTCTCGTGGCGGCGGATCAACCCGTCGGGCCCTTCCTCGTCCTAGGCGTCCGGTTCGCGGCCGTACGCGACGTAGCCCAGGCGCTCGTACAGGGCGCGAGCACGCACGTTGTTCTCCTCCACGGCGAGTTCCGCCCGGCTTCGCCCGCGGTCCCTGATCCGCCGTTCGGCAGCTCGGACGAGCAGGGTCCCCAGGCCGCGGGACTGGAGCGCCGGGAGCACCGCGAGCTGCCACAGGGTCCCGGCTCCCTCGGAAACCTGGTAGTCGATGCCGCCGATCGCCACCGGCAGATCGACCGGGGTGCACACGGCCAGGTAGTCCACCTCGCCCGCCGCGGCGCGCACCAACTCGCCCTCCACGTGGCGCAGGTGGGTGGCGGAGCCGGACCAGGTGCACGCCGGCAGGTCCCGGGGCAGCAGATCGCGCACGCTGACCGGCATGACGATGGTGGCATCGGTGGAGTCGTCTTCAGTGATCACGGTACGGAGCATGCCGACCGCGGCGCCGGCGCGGCAACGCATTTCTGCCGGGCTCCGACCGGCCGGAAGCACACGGTATGAAGGGCGTCCGACCGGAGTGTGTCTACTCCGGGGGAGTGGGCGTGTCGTGGGTGCGGTACATGGCCTGTACGTCCATCTCCAGCTGGATGGTCGGACCGACGACGGCGATGCCGCGGGCGAGCATGGAGCGCCAGTTGAGGGTGTAGTCCTCCCGGTGGAGTTCCGCCTTGGCGAGAGCCGCACAGCGCAGCTCCTGGTCGTAGCCCCCGTTGACCGTCCCGAGGTAGGTCGTGTCGAGGCCGACGGAGCGGCTGGTGCCGTGCATGGTGAGCGTGCCGTGCAGGGTCCACTTGGACCCGCCGCGGTAGGCGAACCGGGTACTGGTGAAGTCGATGTAGGGGTAGCGCTCGACGTCCAGGAAGTCGGCGGAACGCAGGTGGTTGTCACGGGTGTTGTTGCCCGTGTTGATGCTGGCGGCGTCGATGCGTACCGAGACCTGTGAGTCGGCCATGTCCGGTGCGACGCGGATGCCGCCCTGGAAGCGGGTGAACCGGCCGTGGACATGGGCCATGCCGACGTGTTTGGCGATGAACCGAATCGCGGTGTGCGGAGGGTCGAACAGCCAGGTTCCGGCTGTCGGAAGCTCCAGCCGGCGTGCGGGTGCGAGGCCCACGCGCGTCGGCGCCAGAGCGACCCCGGTCGTGATGTCGACGGTCTCGCGGGCGGGTGACAGGCCCTCGGCAGCAGTCATGACGCTGTAGGAGCCCGGAGGCAGCGTCGCTATGAAGTAGCCGTTGGGGTCCGTGGTTCCACGTGTCACCACTCGGTGGCTTTCCACCGCGCTCACCGTGACCTCGGCTCCGCCCATGGGCTGCCCCATGGGATCGACGACCTCGAGGCCGAACGCCCCGGCGTCGGGCGGCAGGGGGACCGAGATGCTTGCTCCGGCACCGGAGGCGCCGCGCGAACGTCGACGTCGTAGCAACCCGAGGGCCATGGAGTTCACCTTTCTTCGCAGGGGCACCGCGACGCGGCCCACTCGGTCGGCGATGTTCGCGGTCGCCAAGGGGGCGGCGACAGGAGGGCGTATGCGGAAGCGGCGGTTCACTGTTGATCATAAAGCCGTCCGGTTCAGCCACCTCGCTCCTGAGCGGGAGCAGTTCCACCGCCTGGTCCGTGGATGCCGGGTCGTAAATCAGTACATGGACGGCCCATATCACCGCACCTCGGCTTCGCCGCTTTGCAGCAATGCTGTGGCGAAGGGCACGGAAGGGGGACCGCGATTTTCACCAACAGTCCTGAGTTTCACCACGGACCCGGCACAAGCCCGGTCTCGTAGGCGACTATCACGAGCTGGGCGCGGTCGCGTGCGCGCAGCTTGGCGAGCAGGCGCCCGATGTGGGTCTTCACCGTGGCCAGGCTCAGGTGGAGGTGCTCCGCGATCTCTGTGTTGGACAGTCCGCGGGCGATCAGACCGAGTACCTCCAGCTCGCGGTTGGTGATCGCGTCCAGCGAGCGGCTCGGCGGTCGCGTCGGCTCTGGGCGGCGGACGAACTCCGCGATCAGGCGGCGGGTCACCGTGGGAGCGAGCAGTGCCTCGCCCGCGGCGACCACGCCGATGGCGGTGAGGACGTCGCTCGGTGCGGTGTCCTTGAGCAGAAAGCCCGCGGCCCCGGCGCGCAGGGCGGCGTAGACGTAGTCGTCCAGGTCGAAGGTGGTGAGGATGAGGACGCGGACACCGGACAGGGCCGGGTCCGAGCAGATCCGCCGGGTGGCTTCGATGCCGTCCAGTCTCGGCATGCGTACGTCCATCAGCACGACGTCCGGCCTTTCCCGGCGGGAGAGTTCGACGGCCTCCGCCCCGTCCTCGGCCTCACCCACGGCGGTCATGCCGGGCGTGTGGTCGACGAGGACGCGGAAGCTGCCGCGTACCATCGCCTGGTCGTCGGCGATCAGCACTCGGACCCCGGACTCGTCGGTCATGCCGGCTACTTCCCTTCGGCAGGCAGCCGGACGGACACCGCGAAGCCGCCCTCCGGCCGGGGGCCCGCCTCGAAACTGCCGCCGTACATCATCGCTCGCTCACGCATCCCCAGAAGGCCATGTCCGCCTGGCAGCCTGCGGCCGGACGCCGGGCGGGCCGGCGATGGGCCCTCGTCCTCGATGTCGATACGGATCTCGCGGGTGTCCGCCTCGACGGTGACCAGACAGCGGGTCGGGGCGGCGTGTCGGACAGTGTTGGTGAGGGCCTCCTGGACGATCCGGTAGACGGTCAGCTGCGTGCCGTCGGCCAGGCCGTGCGTCCCGTGCACCGCCAAGTCGACGTACACCCCCGCCTCGTTCGCCTCCGCCGCGAGCGAATCGAGGCGGTCGAGGCCCGGCGCGGGCCCCAAGGGTACGGATTCAGTGCGCAGCACTCCGAGCGTGCGCCGCATCTCGGCCAGCGCGGAACGGCTTGTCTCTTCGATGACCTTGAGCGCGGCCCGTGCCTCCTGCGGATCGGCCTCCGCCACATGCCCGGCGACGCCCGCCTTGACGGCGATCAGGCTGAGGTTGTGGGAGACGATGTCGTGCAGCTCGCGGGCGATGCGCAGGCGTTCCTCGCCCAGCGCGTGCTCCGATCGGCGCCGCTCGTTCCGTTCGGCATCGGCGCGGCGACCGCGCACGATGAACCCCACACCCCACGCACCGCCGATCACCACCAGCACCAGACCGGCCACTCCTGCGGCACCCCGCCAGTCCTCAGCGGGAGTGATCACCGCCTCGCCCAGGTAGACGGCGCCGCACGCCACCGGCAGCGTCACCACGAGTGCGGGTACGGACCGGCGGGCGGGCTCGGCCAGTCCGACGAGGTAAGCCGCCAGGCCGGCGGCGAAAAAGGGCTCGCGAGCGAGGTCGAGGAGAGACGCCGAGGCCAGAGCCGCGAGCACGGTCCCCAGGACCGCGAGCGGCCAACGCCGACGTACGGCGACCGGCAGGCCGACCGCTGCGGCGATCAGCCAACCCAGCCAGACCGGGCCTGCGTAGGTGGGTTGCCCATCGTCGGCGGTCAGCCGGGCAAAGCCCACATACACGGCGGTCAGGGCCAGGGCCACGCCGAGGTCGAGGGCGTACAGATGGTGCTGCCCTTTGGCCTTCATGGCCCGACCGTACCTGCTCGGGTGCACTCAGCCGGCCTGTCCGAGCAGCACCAGCACCCCGAGCGTCACCAGGGTCAGCGGCACCCAACGCAGTACCGCCCGCCGGCCGGGACGCGGCCCTTCACACAGCAGCGCCAGGCCGAACGGCACCAGCCCGGCACACAGTCCGGCCAAGGCCACCAGTGACAGAGGCGTGGTCCCCTTGAGCACTCCGACAGGCAGCGCCGCCGTGAGACCGAGTGCGGCGGCTCGGAGCGGGCCGAGCACCCGGGTGCGCCAGGCTCCGAGGGCGAGAACGATCCATCCCGCGAGAATGGCGAAGTTCAGCGCAGCGAAGACGTGGAAGGCACCGTAGCCGGCGGAGACCGCCTCGGTCGCGGCTTCCACTCCCTGGGAACGCACCAGCTGAAAGGCCAGGTGGTCCACGCCCGCGTGGAAGGCGCGGGCGAACAGGCCGAACATCACCAGAACCCCGCCCCACAGGCCCCACCCGGCACTCCGGCCCCCGATGCGTGTGGCCATCACGGCCGCAGCGGGCCAGAGCAGTGTGCTGCCTGCGGCGAAGAGGCCATAAGCGGTGGCCATCAGGGTGGGATGCCGCTCGTACGCGGCGAGCTGGTCGGGATAGAAGAAGTGGAAGGGGGCCCGCAGCAACGCGCCGGCCAGCATCAGGAGCGGGCCGAGCACCATCGACGTGCCACCCACCCAACGCCCGGGGAGGCCGGTGTCCTCCAGCCGCTCCACAGGCAGCGCACCGCGCAGCCGGGCGCCGATCGTTGAGCCCGGGGTGGGCATGGATGTCGTCGTGTTCTTCATACTGAAGACGATGCCTCGGCCGCCCCCGCGGGGCGTCGGACCAAGATCTGAACCGCGGCGTCAGACCTGGGTATGACGCGTCGAGCGGTGGTGCCCCTACCCGAGCCGGTGCATAGAATCCGGTTTCATGCCGAAGCCTGACGAGTTGATCGTTGCCCTCGCCGCCCTCGTGGAGTCCGGGCAGAGCAATCGGATGTCCCTGACCGTCGTCACAAGCGGCGCTGTCCTCACCGGTCGCCTGGCTCCCGAAGCCGTGTGGAGGCAGAGGGTGTCGGAAGTACTGACGGGCTCCGCCGACCTGGGCGAGTTCTCCGCCGTCTTCGACACCCCTGTGGAGAAGGACGCGCCGCCCACGCACCTGCACTTCCACGTCGCGCGAATCCTGCAGGGCACGATGGGAATCCCGGAGACGGGCGGGATGTACCGCGTGGCGATCGAGGAGGTCAGCGCCTGGACCGTAGGTGACTTCAGCTACTCCGACCACTGAGTGCGTACCCCCCGCCCCGATCAGCCCCCTACGCGCGAACTTACGCTGTCCCCAAAAGATTTGATCAAGGAGCAGGACAGTGCGGATAGAGCGTCATCAGGTCGGCGGGGCCGTCGTGTCGGCCGCACGTGAGGATTTCACGAACAGGATCGGAGGCCTGGTGCGGTCCATGTCGCGGGCCGACCGCATGGCCACCTACGAATGGCAGTCGATAGCCGAGGAGTTCCTCGACTACCTGGGTGCCCTCTCCACCGACAACCCCGACCTCGACACACCGGAAGCCAAGGCCGCACTCAAGGACGCCTCCGAGGCCGCGGCCGGCGCTGTCGCCTACGCCGCGTACCACCCGCACTGCACCTTCCAGGTCTTCCTGGAGTACGTGAACTTCGGCATGAGCTACGACCCGGGCGACGACGCCCCCGAGGAGAGCGTCACGCCCGGGGAGTGGATCGACGCGCTGTGCCTGGCCGTCCTCCGTGACAAGGCCAAGTGGCACGGCGAGGCATTCCACTTCGCCCGGCAGAAATTCGCCGAGCAGGCACAGGGAACGCCCGCCGGCGAACTCGCCACAGGACTGATGGCCGTGGTCCTGGACGACACCGGCGACGACGAGGAGTACCCGCCGAGCGCACAGGCCAAGGTCGCGGCCGTCGACGCGGCCCTGGACCGGATCCGCGTCCGCGCCGAGGAGACCGGCGAGCCGCTGCTGGACCGGACGCACAGCACGGCACTGCGCACGCTGCGCGCCCTGACCGCCGAGGACCGGGACGCCTTCGATGCCGCGCTGTCCGACCTCCTGGTCAGTCAGTCCACCCTGCACGGTCCCTCAGCCTCCCCGAGCAGCCTTCTCCCGCCGGTCCCCATCGCCCTTGCCGCCCTCGCCTACCGGACTCTGGGCTGGACGCCTGCCGTCCGAACGGACTACCTCCCGCACGCCCTGGTCACCGGTTTCGAGAGCCGCGGCCCCCGGGTCGCGGGGTTCGGCCGGAACCGGCGACCGGACGCGGTCGCCGCTCTCGCCGCCGGCCCGCTGCCGGTGGAGCGTCCGGACTGCGAGCGGGCCGTGCATCCGCAGACCGAGGCCATGTACGAGGAGGACCTCCGTGAGGCGTTCACCTCCGTCGACGGGAAGCCGCTCGCCGTCTCGCGGCTCGACCGGGTCATGGACGACCAGGAACGCATGTTCAAGTGGCGCGCGGGTGCCCCCGGCGGCGTCACGGACGCCCTGCTCGTGAACCTCCGGAGGGCCTCTCAGCTGGGCGCGGCCCTGTTCCGCGTCGCCCTGGCCGAGCCGGGCACCGAGGCGGAGGTGACCATCGACGGCCGTACGCTGCGCTACCCGGCCGAGCGGGGCGAGGCGGCCGGCGCCGGCACCTGGCACACAGCCACTGCCCTCGCCCTGATCACGGGCGCACGCGAGGACCTGGCCCCGTTGGTCCTCACCGGACCCGCCTTCGCCCGCCCGGACGGTTCCGCCTTCGCCGCGTACCGTGAGGCGCTCCACGCCTACTTGACGGGCGCCGACCCGGAGTCGGCAGCGCGGCGGGCGCTGGAGCAGGACGAGAAGGCCAAGGACTGGGGCTTCGCCATGCCCCCGGCCGTGCTGCTGTCGCAGCTCGTGGAGGGCGACGAGGAGAGTTTCAACCTGGCCCTGGCCGATGCGCTCGAAGCCCACCGCGCCTATTACGAGGTCGCCGACCGCGCGACCGACCCGGACGCCGCCGTCAACCTCGACGCCCTCGCCCTGGCCTGCCACGCCCGCCGCCGCGGCTGGGCCGTCCGCGTCGAATCCCCGTATCTTCCGCAGAGCCTCCTGCAAGCAGCCGAGCCCTTCTAGGGTCCGTCTTCAAACTGACCTTGCCCAGAGCAGGAATGATGCGAGGGTGACCGCCGCTTCGTAGGAAGTGGCGGTCTTTTCGTATCTGGTGGCGATCCCGCGAAAGCCCTTGAGACGGTTGAAGCAGCGCTCGATCATGTTGCGCCGCCGGTAGGTCTCCCGGTCGGACCCTGGCGGTCGGCCGCCGTAGCCACCGCGCCTCAGCCGGTGCCGTCGCTGGTCGGTCTTCTCGGGGATGGTGTGCGCAATGCCGCGTTTCCGCAGGTAGGCGCGGAAGCCTCGGGAGCTGTAAGCCTTGTCTGCGATGACCTGGTCGGGCCTGCACCGCGGCCGGCCCAGGCCGGTGCAGGGAACACGGATTCGTTCCAGCAGAGGGCGTGCGCAGACGCTGTCGTGGCGTTGGCCGGGTGTCACCAGGAGCGCGAGCGGGCGGCCCTTGCCGTCGCAAGCGAGATGAATCTTGGTGGTCAGTCCGCCTCGGGATCGACCGAGGGCGTGATCGTCCGATTCGTCCTGTCGGCGCTGCCCCCTTTTCGGCCGGTGGCGGCGGCGTGCTGGTGGGCGCGGACGATGGTGGAATCGATCTGTACCAGCCAGTCGATGTCGCCGGCCGCGGCGGCGTGGGCCTGGATCTGCTGCAAGGCTCGGGTGAACACTCCGTCGAGGGCGTAGCGGCGGAAGCGGGTGTACACGGTCTTCCACGGCCCATAGCGTTCCGGCAGGTCACGCCAGGAGACCCCGGTGCGGATCTTGTAGACCATCCCGTTGATGACCTGCCGGTCCTCCGCGCGAGGCCGCCCGGTCGCGGCCCGGGGTATCAGCGGAGCGAGTAACTCCCACTCCTGGTCAGTGAGTTCATGACGACGTACCACGACGCCATGATCTACCACCCCGGGTGATCTTTGAAGACGGACCCTAGTCAGGCCGGTGGATGAACACGGCGGCGACCGAGCCGAGGGCCCGGCAGGCTCTGCGGCACCGGGTCGCCGGGAGTCGGCGGGTGACGGGAGGGGCGGTCGATGGTGTGTCGAGTCCGCCGGGCGGAGTCGAGCGCGGCGGAGCGGCCGGGAGGTCCGGCTCCTCGACTCCACGGGCGCCGACGACGACCCGGATCGTCAGGCTCAGCTCCTGCCGGCAGCGGCTGCACACGGCAATGTGCCGCAGGGCGCTCAGGGCGCTCAGGTCGTTCGGTGAGACGTCGTTTCACAGTGCCAGTTGCACCGGGCGCGTGGCGTCGACGTGCGGCACCGTCACTGTCATGTCCAGCGATTACGCGGCGTTCTCCGCGGCACGGCCCTGTTCGATCCCTTCGCGCAGTCGGAGCAGGCCGCGTCGGGTGTGACTCTTCACGGTGCCCAGTGGCATGCCGGTGCGCTCGGCGATCTGGGCCTGGGTGAGGTCCTCGTAGAAGGCCAGGCACAGCACCTCACGCTGGCCGCTCGGCAGCCGGGACAGCGCGTCGACGAGGAGCACCCGGTCCAGGACCTCGCCCGGCGAGCCGTCGTCGTGGTGCCACCCGTCGGCATTGTGGGCGACGGTGTCGATCAGGGTGAGGCGCTTCGTCCTGGCCGACAGCGCGTCGACGATCTTGCGACGGGTGATGCCGACGAGCCAGCTGCCCAGAGGCCCCCTCTCAGGGTGGTATCCGTTGCGCCCGCGCCAAGCGCCCAGGAACACCTGCTGGGTCACGTCCTCGGCCTCGTGAGCGTCACCGAGTGAGCGGGTGGCCATCGTGCGGACGAGTGAACCCCAGCGCTGGTAGACGGCCGCGAAGGCGTTCTCGTCCGCGGCGAGCAGGCCACGGACGAGTTGGTCCTCGGTGTCGGCGGTCGGGCGAGGGGCCGCGTGGCGTACTGCGGTGTCCCGCAAGTGCGTGGTCATGACCTGTTCCTCCTGCCGTCTGCGCTGTACGCGGGGGAAGGCCGCCCGCGGAGCGGCCGGAACGGCGTTCGCCGTCGCCAACGGCTCGTACGGTCGAGTCTTGTGAGAGGAGAGGACGCAGGCAACATGCGTCGTTTGTGCGTCGTATGGTGACCGGATGGACCCGAACAAGCGGCAGACCGACGCGGCGAACGGGCCGCGCGGCGGCGGACTCACCACCGGCGAGGTGGCCAGGCGGCTGGGCGTGGCGCCGACGACGATCCGCTCCTGGGACCGCCGCTACGGTCTTGGCCCCACTGCCCACACCGGTGGCCGGCACCGCCGCTGGACCCCCGGGGACCTGGCACGCTTGCAGCACATGTGCGCTCTGACCGCCACCGGACTGCCGCCGTCCGAGGCCGCCCGCCTGGCCTTGGACGAGGAGGACGGGGAGAGCGCGGGCATGCCGCCGCCGTCGGACGGCGGTGCTCCTGACACCCGGCCGGCGCGGGGCGCGGCGGCTGCACCCCGGCCGGTGACCCGCTTCCGGAGCCGGGCCGGGACCGGCCTCGGGCTCGGCGACGTGCGCCAGGAGTGCAAGGGAGTCGCCCGCGCGGCCCTGCGCCTCGACGCCACCGCCCTGGACGCACTCCTGAGGGACGCGATCGAGCAGCACGGGCTGGTCGCGGCCTGGACGGAGGTGATCATGCCGACGCTGCAGGCGGTCGGCCGGAAGTGGGAAAGCTCGGGGGAGCGGTACGTGGAGGTCGAGCACTTCCTGTCCTGGCACGTCTCCTGCGCCCTACGGCGTCATGCGCCGCCGGTGCCCGCCGACAGTTCAAGGGCCTCGGCGGTGCTCGCCTGCGTGCCCGCGGAGAACCACACTCTTCCCCTGGAGGCGCTGGCAGGCGCGCTGGCCGAACGAGGTCTTCCCGTGCGCATGTTCGGCGGTGCGCTGCCCGCCGAGTCCCTCGTCACCGCCGTACGGAGGACCGGGCCGGCGGCCGTGGGGTTGTGGGCGCAGTCGCGAACCACGGCCAGCCGTCCGCTGGCCCAGCACGTCTCGGCGATCGAGTGGGGCGTGCGAGGCGCCCGCAGGAAGCCGGTCGTCCTGACGCTCGGTCCCGGCTGGGCGGGACAGACCTCGCCCGGCCTGCCGCGTCCTGCCGGGCTGGCGGAGGCGGTCGCGGCGGTGGAGTCGGCCGTGCGCGGGTGAAGTGACGCCCCCGCCGGATACAAGTCGTGACACTGGCCCACCAGGTGGAACCTGCCCGGTCGGACAGCGTGCGCTCGGGTTCGGCCCGCCCGGAACGACCCGCCAACCATCGCCCGGCCGCACGGAGTGGGGGAGCGGCACCGTCCTCACGCGGCCTCACCGGTGCGCTCGGGCGCGGTACCGGACGCTCGCTCGACCACCGCCGCGAACTCACGACGCACGGAGGGGTCCGCGCCGGTCCGGTCGAAGTGCCGCAGGCCGGCCCCGGCCAACTCCGCGATCCTGGACTCGACCGCGGCCCGTGCCCCCGTCCGTTCCAGTTCCGCGCGCATCCGGCACACGGCATCGTCGGACACGGACGGCGCGCCCGGAGCGAGCAGGTCCGCGGCCTCCAGGTCACCGGATGCCTCGGCGAGCCCGGAGCCGATGGCCAGCAGGTAGGTGAGCTTGCGGGTGCGCAGGTCCTCGTCGGCCGGCTTGCCCGTCACGGCCGGGTCACCGAAGGCGCCGAGAAGGTCGTCCCGGAGCTGGAAGGCCAGCCCCGCACACCGTCCGGCCGGGCGCAGCGCGCCCAGGACCGCCGTCCCGGCGCCGGCCAGTACCGCCCCCAGCGCCAGCGGACGCTCGACCGTGTACAGGGCGGTCTTGAGCGTGGCGATGTCCACCGCCTCGTCGACACCGGACGCACGGGTTGCCTGCGCGTGGAGGTCCCGGTACTGGCCGGCGACCATCTCGCCGCGCATGGCCTGCCACTCGCGGTGCAGACGCGCCCCGTACGGCGAGCCGAGTGCCGTCTCGGTCAGCAGGTCGTCCGCCCAGGCCAGGGCCAGGTCGCCGGCGAGGACCGCCGATGAGGTGGCGAACGCCTCGGACGACCCGGCCATGCGTGCGTCCTCGTGCAAGCCGGCGAGGTCCACGTGTACGGCCGGCGCGCCACGACGCAGCGGTGATCCGTCCATCAGGTCGTCGTGGATGAGGGCGCATCCCTGGAGGAGTTCGAGGGCCGCACCCGTGCGCAGAACCGACGTGGCGTCCCCCGAGCCGCCGGCGGCCCGCCAACCGCACCACACGAACGCCGTGCGCAGCCGCTTCCCGCCGCGCAGAACCAAAGAGGCCACGCGGTCGGCGATGTCACGGGCGGACACCGGGTCCGCGTCGCGGGCCCGTCCCAGCGCCGCGTCCAGGACGCGCCCGAGCTCCGCCTCGACTGCTCGGGCCGCGTCGCCGGCCGTAAGCGGGTCGTCGGCGAGTGGTGCGGCCACGGTCGGCCGTAGTCCCCGCATGCACAATCTCTTCTCGCTCTCGTCGCTCCCGGTCACCGGCACACCAGTGGTTCGTCCGAGTACCCCTGCTCGGATGCGTCGATCGCGGCTCTGCTTACGGCACTTCGGACCGGCGCGCTCGAAGCCGAGGCGGAAATCCTCCCGCCGCGGCCGCTCAGTCGCGGCCGCGAGCGTGTCTGAAACGTGCGAGCCCTTCGGAGAGGTCGATCAGCGGCCGGGGGTAGTCGAGGCGGGCCCGCACCTCCTCCGGGAGCCGCCAGGGCTCGTGCACGAACCGGTCGTCCACGTCGCTCAGTTCGGGGACCCAGCGGCGTACGTAGGTTCCTCGCGGGTCGAAGCGTTTGCCCTGGACGACCGGGTTCAGAACCCGGTGCGGACGGGTGTCCGTGCCCGTGCCGGCGGCCCACTGCCAGTTGAGCTGGTTGTTGACGATGTCGCCGTCGACGAGGAGCTCGAGGAAATGCCGAGCGCCGATCCGCCAGTCCACGTACAGAGTCTTGGTCAGGAAGCTCGCCACCAGCAGCCGCGCCCGGTTGTGCATCCAGCCCTCGTGGCGTAGCTGGCGCATGGCCGCGTCGACCACCGGATAGCCCGTTCGGCCCTCCCGCCACGCGGCGATGTCCTCGGCCGCCTCCTCCTCGTTCCGCCAGCGGTCGTGCCTGGTGCGGTAATCCCGTTCGGACGCCTCGGGGCGCGCCGCCAGCACCTGATGGTGGAAATCGCGCCAGCACAGCTGCCGTACGAACGCTTCCGCCCCGGGACCACCATGCGCGCGGGCCCGCTGGACGAGTTCCGATGCGGACAGGGTGCCGAAGTGGAGGTGGGGCGACAGCCGGGACGTCGCGTCGCCGGCCAGATCGTCGTGCCGTTCCTCGTACGCGGCCATCCCCGACCGCGCCCATCGGGAGAACCACTCCCTGCCCGCCTTCTCCCCGCCCGCCGGAAGACCCGGCGAGAGGCCGGACAGCGCGTCGCGGGACGGAAGCGGCTCGCCGCGCACCCCGTCCGGAACGCACACGGTGCGCGGCGGCGGGCAGACCTCCCGCAGCCGCTGGACGGACCAGCGGCGGAAGTAAGGGGTGAACACGGCGTAGTGGTCGGAGCCGGCGGGCGTCACCTGCCCCGGCGCGACGGCGGTGGTCACGGCGTCGTGCACGTGGAGGGCCGCGCCGAGTGTTTCCAGATGACCGCGCAGCCGCGCCTCCCTCCGGCGGCCGTAGCCCGTCACCGCTTCGGCCATGTGGACCCGCGTCGCACCGCACTCGGTGGCGACCGCGCCGACCTCCTGGTCGACCGGACCACTGCGCACGACCAGCCGGCCGCCGCGCCGGCTCAGGGACGCGTCCAGGGCCGCCAGGCAGTCGGCGAGGAACGCGGCGCGGTTCGGGGCGTCGAAGCCCGCCGCGTGGATCCCGGGATCGCGGACGAAGAGCGGAACCACCTCGTCGGCCGCCGCGAGTGCGGCGCGCAGCGGCGGATGGTCGTGCAGACGGAGATCGGCGGTGAACAGGACGACCGCGCGGGTCATGTCGTCGCTCCTGGAGTGGTGAGGGGAGTACCGCGGCGGTCGTTCACTGACGAAGGTCCTTCCGGGAGTGGGAACGCCTGGCGCGGCCGGTGCGCACCGCGGGCCCGCGTGCGCTCATCCCCTTGGCGGCGGCCTGGGCGATGTTGCGGGCCATGCCGCCGAAGACGACCGCGTGGAACGGCGAGACACTCCACCAGTAGGCGTGGCCCAGCAGGCCGCGAGGATGGAACAGGGCACGTTGGCGGTAGCGCGTGCGCCCGTCGGTGTCCGTCTCGGCGTACATCTCGAGCCAGGCCAGTCCGGGCAGGCGCATCTCGGCGCGCAGTCGCAGCAGACGGCCCGGCTCGATCTCCTCGACCCGCCAGAAGTCCAGCGAGTCACCGACCCGCAGGCGCTCCGCGTCGCGACGGCCGCGGCGCAGGCCGACCCCGCCGACGAACCGGTCGAGCCAGCCGCGGACCGCCCAGGCGAGCGGGAAGGAGTACCAGCCGTTGTCGCCGCCGATGCCTTCGACGACCTTCCACAGCGAAGCGCGGGGTGCGTCGACCGGCAGGTGGCGTTCGTCCTGGTAGAGACTGCCGCCGGCCCAGTCGGGATCGGTGGGCAGCGGGTCGCTGGGGGCACCGGGCACGGCCGCGGACGACCAGCGGGTGGCCACCTGGGCGTCCCGGACCTTGCACAGCGCGAGTGCCAGGGCCTCGTCGAAGGGCAGCGGCCGGCCGGGCGGGTCGGGCACGTAGCGGGCGATGTCGTGCTCGTGGCAGACGACCTCGTGGCGCAGCGACTCGGTCAGTGGACGGGCGATGGAGGCGGGCACCGGCGTGACCAGGCCCACCCAGTGGCTGGAGAGCCGTGGGGTGAGGACCGGCACCGGCACGACGAGCCGTCGCCGCAGCCCGGCGACGGCCGCGTAGCGGCCCATCATCTCCCGGTAGGTGAGGACGTCCGGCCCACCGATGTCGAACGCTCGGTCGACGTCGGGCGGCATGCCGGCGGCACCGACGAGGTAACGGAGTACGTCTCGGACTCCGATCGGTTGCGTGCGCGTGTGCACCCAACGGGGGGTCACCATCACAGGGAGGCGCTCGGTGAGATAGCGCAGCATCTCGAACGAGGCCGACCCCGAACCGATGACGACCGCCGCCCGCAGCACCGTGGCGGGCACCGGTGCCTCCAGGAAGATGCGTCCGACCTCGGCTCTGGAACGCAGATGAGGGGAGAGGGAACGCTCGGGTACGCCTGCCGGGGTGAGTCCGCCCAGGTAGACGATCCGTCGGACGCTCGCGGCGTGTGCCTGCTCGGCGAAGATCCGGGCGGCCCGGCGGTCGGTGTCCTCGAAACCCGATCCCGAGCCGAGCGCGTGCACCAGGTAATAGGCGACGTCGATCCCGCGCATGGCCTCGGCGACGGACGCGGCGTCCGTGACGTCACCGCCGACCGTCTCGGCGTCCTGTGCCCAGGGGTGGTCGCGGAGCTTGCCGGGGGAGCGGGCCAGACACCGGACCCGGTGACCGGCCCGCAGCAGTTCCGGCACCAGCCGTCCGCCGATGTATCCGGAGGCCCCGGTGACCAGGCAGTGCAGCCGTTCGCCGTCCATCTGTCGGTCCTTGTCCACCACGAGTGTCCTCCCACGCGTCACATTCGGCTTCCCACTCAGGACCGATCATGAGGGCACCGGTGTGACCGTGCCTGTCGCGCCGGGGCGATCCGCGACCATGACGGTGGTCGTCCGCCGTTGAACCGCAGCACGCATGAGTGTCTGCTGCCGAAGGCGTCGGGCGGGGACTGTGGATGCACGCCGTCGTGCGGGCCCGCGACCGGGGGCGAAGTCGGGCGACCCCGGTTGGTCGGGCGCCGCCACGTCTCCCGGGGTCAATTCGGCATGGTCGACGGCTGCCACTCGCGCCTGATCAACCCGAACACCCACGTGTTGGAGACGTCACCGTTCACGATGCATTCCTCCCGCAACGTCCCTTCACGTACGAAACCGATCTTCTCCAGTACTCGGGCGGACGCGACGTTGCGCGTATCGGCCTCCGCCTGGACCCGGTTCAGGTCCAGTGTGCCGAAGGCCCACTGCAGCAAGGCGTGCGCGGCCTCCGTCGCGTAGCCGTGGCCCCACACGGCATCGTCGAGGCAGTAGCCCAATGAGGCGCTGCGGTAGTCCGGGTTCCATTCGGTCAGTGAGCACCAGCCGACGAAGGCCCCGTCAGAAGCACGGTCGATGGCCACCCGCGCACCCGTGCCCTCGTCCGCGAACCTCTGGCACATCGCGATGAAGCGCGCGGAGCGGACCCGCTCCTTCCACGGCGGGGAGTCCCAGTAACGCATCACGTACGCGCTGCTGTGCAGTGCGAAGAGGGGGTCGGCGTCGGCGGCGGTGAAGGGGCGCAGTCGCAGGCGAGCGGTGTGCAGTACGGGGGTGGCCAGAGTCATGCACACCATCTTGTGTCCTCACGGGGCGGGGACAACACCGAATATCCGATCCCGATCAGGTCGTCCGTGACGTCCGTGGGATGCCCCTCTTCCCGTTCCGGAGTTGGACGACGGCCAGCCCCACGGTGTAGCCCAGACAGACAAGCGCCAGTACGAGAAGTGCGACGAAGACCGGGTTCACCCAGACCGGCACCAGGTCGTAGCCCGCGTGACACTTGTCGTGCAGCGGGAACCAGCGCGTGTACTCCTCGAAGTTCGCCCTGCGATACGCCCGGTCGTAGGGCTCGCCCGCGCGGTGGCATGCCTCCTCCGGATCGAGGGACGCCCCAGCGAGGGAGCCGGCGAGATAGGTGACGCCGGCGCCCAGCAGCAGGAGCAGCGCACTCCAGGCGAACCACGCGGCGCTGTGCCGCCACGTGCCGGAGAACAGCGGACGGCTCCAGAACCACAGTCCGACCAGGAGGGGCAGGAGGATCAGGATGAGGATGGCGGCCATGGGACAACTCTGTAGCGAATGAGGTTCGGGGAGAAGCCGGGCGGAGCATGAGGGAAGAGGTGGGAGGGTGTTCCGATGGGGGTGATCGAAAGTGACGGTGAGGCAGTCCAGTTCGTACGGTTCCAGTCACCGCACCGGAACAGCCGAGGCCACTTCACCGGCGTATTCGGACTCGTCACGACAGTTGGTACGACGCCGCGTACACCGAACCCCTCGACCATCGACCCCGACGTCTAAGACGAAGAGATCAACCCCGGTGCGGCGTTCTACAGACCCGGGGCGGGTCATCTACGAGGGTGCCGGCGGACTCCCGGGTCGGTGAACCGGCATGGTCCTGGACGCCCGGCTGTCCGGGCTTGTGCCGCTGGTAGTGCCCTGCGACGCGGACGCGGTTGCCGCAGCGGCCGGCCGAGCAGCAGCGGCGACGCGGATGCTGGGGCAGGAAGAGCGGTACGCAGTCCTCGGCCTCGCATTCGCGGACCCTGGCGACCGCTGGGTCGGCGAGCAGTTCGGCGGCGGCCTCCGAGAGGAAGGCCGCCAGTCGGATGCCGGGGTGGCCCTCCCTGCTGAGCCGCGTGACCACCTTCGAGCCGTCCCGGACCAGTTCACGGATCGCGGGCGCGGCACGCTGCGCCCATTTGAGCCCGGCCGGGTCGGCGGTCGAAGGAGCCTCGCTCCGGCGGACGTGCCCCAGCGCGCGGGTGGTGTGCTCCCGGACGGCCAGGGCGGGCGCCAGGTCGGCGGCGGTGAGGTCCGGCGGCGGTGCCTCCGGAAGCCGGTCGGCCTGGAGCGTCCACCACGAACGGAGATCCGCCTCGGCGGTGAGCAGGTCACCGGTGCTGGGGCGGGTGTTGACCAGGTAGATCGCCAACTGCCCATCGCCATGGGGACATCGACGGTGTCCGTGTCTTCCAGCGGGGGTCGCTGCCCGACCGGGCCGACGCTCCGGTCCTGCTGCTCCTGCACGGCTTCCCGTCCAGCTCCCACCGGTCCCGCCGGCCGCTGGACGTGATCGGATCGCGGTACCGCCTGATCGCCCCGGACCATCCGGGCTTCGGCCGCACCGAGGTACCGGACGGCTTCACCCACCGCTTCGACCGGCTCGCCGACGTCACGGAAGGCTTCGTCCAGCGACTCGGACTGGACCGGTTCGTCATGTACGTCTTCGACTACGGGGCGCCGATCGGCTTCCGGACCTGCTGCTCGACTACCGCTCCAACATCGACAGCTACGGCCGCTGACAGGCCTGGCTGCGCCGGCACACGCCGCCCACCCTGACCACCTGGGGCCGCAACGACCTCTTCTTCACGGAACCCGGTGCCCGCGCCTGCCTGCGGGACCGGCCCGATGCCGAACTCCACCTCTTCGACACGTCCCACCTCGCCCTCGACACGCACCTGCGGGGGATCGCCCCGCTGATCGCCGACTTCCTGGACCGCGCCTGGAAGTAGGCCGCTCACTCCTCCGCGTCGCGGACCACCAGCGCGATCTGCACCCGGTTCTCGACCGCCAGCTTGGCGAACAGGCTGCCCGTGTGCGCCTTGACGGTCGCGACGCTGATGCGCAGCCGCTGGGCGATCTCCGGATTGCCCAGTCCGTCGGCGATGGCCCGAGCGGTGTCGAGTTCCCGTTCGGTCAGTGCGGCGAGCCGCGCCCGTGCGGCCTCGCGCGACGAGCTGCGGGCGTGAGCGGACCGCGGGCCGGTGGCTGCGGCGATCACCCGTGCCGTGGCCGCCGGTGACAGCACCGGATTGCCGTCCGCGACGGTCCGCACCGCGTCGAGGATCCGCGCCGGCTGGGTGTCCTTGAGTACGAACCCGAGGGCCCCGGCACGCAGCGCGCCGAGCACCAGATCGTCGGAATCGAACGTGGTCAGCATCAGTACCCGGGGCGGCGTCGGTCGGGTGAGGAGTTCGCGGGTCGCGCTGAGGCCGTCCCGGCCGGGCATGCGCACGTCCATGAGGACGACGTCCGGCCGCTGCTCGTCGACCACGGTGATCGCGGCGTCCCCGTCGGCCGCCTCCGCGACGACGGTCAGGTCCGGCTCGCCGTCGATGACGAGCCGAAGCGCCATGCGCACCAGCTGTTCGTCGTCGACGATGACGACGCGCACCGGCTCCCGCTCGCTGTCCACTCAGGTGTTCCTCTCGTGCGTGGGGTTCGGCCAGGGCAGTCGGGCGGTGAGGACGTACCCGTTGTCGGGTGTGGGCTGGTGGTCCAGTTCACCGCCGGCGAGGCCGACCCGCTCGGTGAGACCGAGCAGGCCGAATCCCGATGCCGGTGGCCGTGGACTCTTCGCGGTCGCCGGGGAGTTGCGGACGCTGACGTCGAGTCTGTCGCCCGCGCTTCCTTCGACGGTGACGTGCACCCGCGTGCCGGGGGCGTGTTTGGCGGCGTTGGTCAGACCTTCCTGGACGATCCGGTAGCAGGTCCGTCCGGCCACGTCGGACGGTGTCCCCGTCACGATGGTGGTGAGGGTGACGTCGAGCCCGGACGCGCGGGCGTCGGTGACCAGGTCGGGGACGCGGTCGAGGGAGGGCTGGGGTGGTTCCGGGCGGCCCGGGTCGGCCCGGAGCACGCCGAGGACGTCCCGCAGTTCCTCCAGGGCCTGGTGGGAGCCGTCGGCGATGCCGCGGACCAGCACGCGGTTCTCCTCCGCCGCGAGGTCGCTGCGGTGGTCCAGCACTCCGGCCTGCATGGCGACCAGGGAGATCCGGTGCGCGAGCACGTCGTGCATCTCGCGGGCGATCCGGTTGCGCTCCAGGGCGCGGGCCCGATCCGCTCGTGCGGCCTGCTCCCGTTCCGCGATCTCCGCCCGCTCCCGCAGGGACCGCACTTCCACACGCCGCGCACCGACGGCCAGACCCGCCGCCACCGCGATGCCCGCGGTCAGCGTCGGGAACGCGAACTGGAACCACAGCGAGCCGGGCGGCCTCGCGACCGGGTAGAGCCCGACGGCGAACTGCGACGCGGTCACGAAGGCCAGCGAGACGACCGCGATCTCCACCGGACGGCGACGGGCGGAGAGTGACGCCAGCGCCAGGAGCGCGGCACCGGTGGCGAGTGCGGACGCGGGCGAGGCGATCGCGACCGTCAGCGCGACGGCGAGCGGGAACCGCCGCCGCCACAGCAGCACCGTCAGACAACCGAGAGCCACCAGCGGATCGCCGACGCGGAACCAGGAACCCGGATCGGCCTCCTGCCACCGCAGCAGCACACCGACGGAGAGCCAGGTCGGAACGCCCACCGCCGCGGCCGCCGCCAGCCGCCAAGTCTGCTGCCACCCCCCGAGCCGTGGCGCCACATCCGTATTCACCCGGCCATTGTCGCGAAAACGAACGGCCGGTGAGTCAGACCGGGGGCCGACGCGTCCTTCGACCAGAGTCGAATGCCGCTCCCGACTTCGGACGAGGACGACTCCAGCCGCCGAGCCGATGTGCCGGCCGGTGTCGCACGGACAGACTCGTCGAGCCGTCCGGGACGACGATCGGTTGCCCGCTCGCCCCAGCGCCCCACCTGTGCGCCTCGTGCACACCTCAGGAGGACATCCGATGCACCGAACCCTGTCCCTCGCCCTCGCCCTCGCCGCCGCGATGGCGGTGACCACGAACCCGGGACTGCCGGCGGCGGCGACGCCCGGTTCCGTGCGGTGGGGTCCGTGCTCGGAGAGGGCAGCACCGGCGAAGGCCGCAGAGCCCGCCGGCGCGCCCGCCCCGCCCACTCTGGAGTGCGCGACACTCGAAGTCCCACTGGACTACCGGAATCCGCAGGGCCGGCAGATCGAGATCGCGATGTCCCGGCTGGCGAGCCAGGAGCCCTCCCGACGCCGCGGCGTGCTCCTGACCAATCCGGGCGGCCCCGGCATCACGGGACTCGGCTACCCGGCCGTTCTCGCCGCCACCGGGCTGCCGCGGGAGGTGCTGGACTCCTACGACGTGATCGGCTTCGATCCGCGAGGCGTCGGCCGCAGCACACCGGTGACCTGCGACCTGACGCCGGAGCAGCAGGCACGGGGCAACGTCCCGCCGTACGCGCACACCGCCGCCGACGTCGCGCGGGAGGCACCGAAGGCGCGGACCGTCGCCGAGCAGTGCGCCACCTCACGGACAGCCTGGATGCTGCCGCACACCACCACCGCGAACACGGCCCGGGACATGGACCGGATCCGGGCGGCGCTGGGCGAGCCGAAGCTCTCCTACCTCGGTGCCTCCTACGGCAGCTACCTCGGTGCGGTGTACACGACGATGTTCCCGAAGCGCGGCGACCGGATCGTGCTCGACAGCAACCTGGGCCCCGGCGGCTACGACGTCACGGCCATGCGATTGCTCGCCCGAGGAATGGAGGACCGCTTCCCGGACTTCGCGGCCTTCGCGGCCGCGCACCCCGAGTACGGCCTTGGCACCACACCCGAGCAGGTGAGGGCGAAGTTCTTCGAAATCGCGGCGCGGCTGGAGACGGAGCCCGTCCAGGGCTTCGACGCGACATCGTTCCGAGGCTTCACCTTCGACCGCCTCTACAGCGACGCGGACCTGCCGCTGGTGGCCAAGACCTGGCAGGCACTCGACACGAACCAACCACCGCCCCCCACCCCGCCGTTCCCCGGCATGGAGAACTTCATGTCGGCCCGCTTCTCGGTGATCTGCGGCGACAGCCGCTGGCCGCAGACGGTACGGGAGTACCAGCGCAACGTCGCGGCAGACCGGCTGAGGTACCCGATGCTGGGCGGAGCCACGGCCGGAATCGGACCGTGCGCCTTCTGGCCCGACGAACGGGTCGAGCCGCCGGTGCGCATCGGCGACCGCGGCCCGTCGAACGTGCTCATGGTGCAGAACGAGCGCGATCCCGGAACGCCCCTGGTCGGCGCCCGGAAGCTGCGGCGGGCGTTCGGGGCCCGGGCCACGATGGTGACGGCCGACCAGGGCGGGCACGGCGTCTATCCCTTCGGCCCCAACACCTGCGCGAAGGACGCGGTGACGACGTTCCTCACCGACGGGCAGCGCCCGCCCCAAGACCTCGCCTGCGCGGCGGAACCGGTCGAGTGACGGGAGTACGAGGCATGTTCGACAAGTGGCGGCATCGTCGGGCCGTGCGGCGGGTCGAACCAGGGGACGGGCGACCCTTGAAACGCTTCCGCTGGTGGCAGACGCTCACCCGCGCCCTCTTCCACCTCCAGCTGACCGACGACGGCCGGCAGACGGTCTACACCATCGACGTCAGGCATCAGAATCAGTCGACGGGCCACGTCAGGGTCCACCTGTACCTCGACGGCAGGCACCACGCCGAGTCAAGAGTCCCCGCCGTCTTCCCCGTCCGGGGCGGCACCGTCGAGGTGAGGACGAGCGCCTTCGGGCTCAAGCGCTGCCACTACGTCACCGCCGAGGGGACCGCACACCAACTCGTCCCGGACCCCGCCTCCGCCGAGGGACGCCGCGCGCCTCGACCGCGCCCACCCCGCACTGAGCCGCTGTACGGCATTCCTCTCGTCGACCGTGCTGGTCATCGGCCTGGTTCTCCTGGTCCTCCAGCTCGCCGAGCAGGTCACCCGTTCGCCGGAGGGCGTCGCCCAGTACGTCGGGACGTTCACCTCGCCCGTCGACCTGCCGGCCTGGGGCAACGCCGTGGTCGGGCTAGCCACCGTGGCGGCCAGCACGGAACGGGCGCTGCGCCTGCGCTACCACTGGCTGCTCGACGGCGGGGCGGGCTGAGCGCCGCGTAGTGCTGAGCAGTCTGGGCCGATGTGGCCCTTGACTGTCGGCCCCAGCGGTTCTCGCCTGCTCCCCGAAGCGATCCTGCCCCGGTGCTCAATTGCCTCGCGCACGAGCCGTCCCGCGATCTACTCTCGCGGGCATGACGTCACACGATGCACCTGCGGGCTCCCGGATCGCTCCCGCCAGTGTCGGGCCAGTGATCCGGCAGGAGACCCCTGACGATCACCGAGAGGTGCGCGAGGTTCATACGCGCGCCTTCGGTGACAGCGTTCGCGTTCCCGGGCTTGTGGAGGCGCTTCGCGTTGCGGAGGCCGCATTGGCGCCGATGTCCTTCGTCGCTGTCGTTGATGACCGGGTCGTCGGGCATGTCCTGCTGAGCGCGACGCGGTTGGACGCTCCGCGCCGGATCGTGGACGTCCTGTCGCTGTCACCGCTGGGCGTGGTCCCGGAGTTTCAGCGCCAGGGCATCGGTACGCAGCTCATCGCTCACGCCCTCGAGGCGGCCGACAGCCAGGGTGTGCCGTTGGTGTTCCTGGAGGGTTCGCCGCGCTATTACGGCACGCGCGGCTTCGAGGCCGCGGGCGCTGTGGGCTTCCGTTCGCCGTCGCTGCGTATCCCCGAGGCCGCGTTTCAGGTTGCCCGGTTGTCCGCGCACGAACCGTGGATGACGGGCACCTTCGTCTACTCGGAGGCCTTCTGGGCCTCGGACTGCGTCGGCCTGCGCGACCCCGAGGCCTGAGGGGATCAGGGCCGAAGGGCCGAAGGGCCGTGGGATCCGCCGAACGCGTACGGCCCGGCGACACCTACGGAACGGTCCGGGAGATCGACTATGAAGGCTCCGCCTGGCGAGCGTGCCAAGCATGGCCGGTGTGCCCGTGGTGATCGACGGAGAGCCGGTCAATCGCCTGGATCGGCGGATCGAGTGACCCGTGCGACCAGAATCTTCGCCGACGGTCATCAGATCGGCGGCGTGAGCGACCTCAGCTCGTCGCTCTATCCGCCGGGCACTCCTGCGCACATCGCTTACTACCGGGCCGTCGATGACATCGAGGCCCGCACCGAAGCCGCCACCGCGGCCGGTGCCCAACTCGTGCTCGCGCCGTTCGACGCCGGGGATTGCCTGCCCCTGTCCCGAGCAGGCCCGCCGCTTCTACCGGGACATGCTCGGCACAGTCCCCAACTGCGCTGACTTCGTTGCGACGCACGACCCCGAGGAGCCCGGACCTCGCTGTCTGACCGGCCCGGACGGGCTGACGTTCCGTATCCGGGCTGTTGCCGCGTGAACCGCGGAAAGGGGGCGGCTTCCAGGAGCCGGTGTGTCCAGGTGCGGTTGCCGTCCTCCGCGCTCGCGAAACGGGGTCAGCCCCGCGTCGAGTGCCGGCCCGTGCGGCGCTCGTAGGATGTACGGATGCTGAAGCCGTTACGGAGAAGTCGCCGGGTGTGGGTCGCCGCTTGGGCAGTGCTGTGCGCGGCCGGTATCGCCGCCACCGCCGCACTGGACACCTCCCCGGCGCCCGACCCGCAGCCCGACCCGCGGTCCGACAGGCGCGAAGAGCCCGTCAGCGCCGAGTGCGCCGAGTACATCGCGGACGTCGAGAGGCAGTTGGCCAAGGCGGAGGAGGAGGGCCAGGACGAGGGTCTGGTGGCCTTCACCCGAACCCGGGTCGGCGCGGACGACTGCGGCGACGAGCTCCGCGACCACTTCGGCGGCGACCGGTGAGCCGCGCCGCAGGGCTCGCCGCGACAGGGGGGCTGACGTGCGTCGCTGTCGTGGCGATCGTCGTTGTGAGCGCCGAGGCGGATCCGAAGCCGCGGCCTACACCTCCACGGGTGTACTCCTCCTGCCTGGCGGCCGACAACGTGCCGGTACCCGCGGGCGGCGACCCGTGCGACGGCCGTTGAACACCAGCACGCTGCCCTCGGCCGGCGGGAAAGGTTCGGCAGTCGGCTCGATGTGCCGATGCCGGAACCATCGGATCAGAAGTGGCCTCCGTAGCCGTCGGCGCCGTAGCTGCTCGGCCAAGTGGTGGCGTGGCGGGTCGACGTCCGGTCGCTCGTCGGCGTCTCCTCCTCGGGAGGCCAGGGGTCTGGGCGTCCCGCCCGCTCCGCGACGGTCCGGAACGGCTCGTGCTCGTACCAGTAGCGCCACTCGGTGAGGATGGCGCGTAACCGTGTGCCGGTCGGGTCTTCGCGGTCGTACCGCTCGAACTGTCCGGTGAGGAAGAGCAGGGGGAGCAGGTCCCGGTCGTCGTTCGCGGGTAGATAGCCCGCGTCGACCACGGCCGCGACCGCCTCCGGGTCGAGCATGGTCGCGCGGTCCAGGACGGCCGTCCGCAGGTCCCGGCGTCCGTCGTCCTCGACCGAGAGGTCGTTCAAGGGACGACCGAGGTCGCGCAGGGACAGCCGTACGGCTGCGGCCACGTCGTCCGGCAGGTCCGTGTCCAGGAGCTCCAGGACCCGATCGACGATGACGTGTTCCTCGATTCCCAGTTCGTCGATGGAGCACGTCACCTGGAGGACCCGCCCTTCCGGATCCGCCTCGCGATAGGCCTCGAACTGCCGGGTGAGGAGCAGGAAAAGGGGAGTCAAGATCGGGACGGGCGGCCGGTGTCCGGCGTCGCGGGCGGCGGCGACGGCCTCGGCGTCACCGAGCATGGCCCGGTCGCACACTGCCATGACACCTTCTTCGGTCACCAGGTCACGCAGCGCGCGGCGACACCGGTCGTGGACCTCTTCCGGCAGCCAGGTGCCGAGATACTCCAGGAGTCGTACGGCCAGGGCGCCCTGTGCGAACGCCGGCAGCAGATCGGGCCGGTCCTTCACGAGCGCGAGTAAAGACAGGTCGATGTCGCCGGGCTGGACGGGGGGCCGAGGCAGATTGGGGTTGGCGCAGACGATCTCCAGGAACGGATTCGGTTCGCCTCCGTGCCACAGGGCGCACCGGGTCTCCTGGCCCGGTGGTGCCGCGCCGGTATAGGTCGGGCCCAGCCGGGCACGCGGCCGGAATTCCGTTTCCAGGGCATCCAGCAGGCCGGGCTGGTCGGTAACGGACAACAGTTCGGCCAACCGTTGTCGCAATGCGGAATCGGGGAACCTCAGCGCGGCTTCGACGAGGAGCCGAACCTCCGGATCGCCCCTGTACACGCCGCTGGGCGGATCGTCGGCGGTCTGCGGGAGACAGGCGGTCAGCCGGACCTGCGGCTGGTACGGCGACGTGGGATCGGACTCGAGCAGGAACTCCAACACCGGAACGACCTGCTCCGGACGCTCGTGGTTGCCGAACCTGAAGTACGCCGCCGACAGCAGGAACCACGCGCCGCGCCAAACCTCGTCGCGGAGGGCTCCACCGGCCGCCCACCACCGGTCGATCCGCTCACGGGCCCGGGTGTCGCGCTCGTAGAGTGCGGCAGCCAGCACGTGACGGCCGCGATCCTCGGTGCGCCGTCGACGGAACCTCATCGTTCCATCATGCATCGACTGCCCGCCGATGGCCATGGCGGTGGCCGGTGTCCGCGCGGTGCCAACTGGGTTGTCGCGGCGCGTTGTTGGCCAGACCGCTCGACGAGCGTGCGGCTGAACGGCTGGGAGCCCACACCGTGTTCGACAGGGTGCCCGCGTCGTTGCAGGAGACGATGCCGCGGACGTACTCCGTACCGGCAGTGATCCGTTCGCGGCCGGCGGCGGTCACCGCGCGTGCGTCCCCGGGGTGTGGCCGAACGCACGGCGGAACACGTCGATGAAGGCGCTGGTGGACGACCACCCGCACTGGTTCGCCACCTGGGTCACGGGCGTGTGCTCGGCCAGCAGCACCAGCGCACGGTGCAAGCGCAGCTGAGTGCGCCACTGGGGGAAGGTCATCCCGAGGTCTCTGCCGAACAGGCGGGAGAGGGTGCGATCGCTCGCTCCGACCTCCCGGCCCAGTTCGGCGAGGGTGCGGTTGTCCGAAGGGTCGGCGCGAAGGAGGTCGCAGAGCGTGCGCAGCAACGGATGGGACGGGGTCGGCAGGTGCAGGGGCTGGTGCACCGAGATCCGCAGCTGGTCGAGGAGGACGCCGCGCAGTCGCATCGACTCCGGGCTGCCGTGGTTCTCGGTGCGGGTGTAGGCGATGATCAGTTCGCGCAGCAGCGGACTCACCGCGAGTACGGCGGGGGTGTCCAGGCGCAGTGGGTTCTCTCGCGCGGGCAGTCCGACCAGGTGCAGTTCGAGGTCACCGTGTGCCTGATGGGCGTGGACGGTGCCGGCCGGAACCCAGATGGCGCGTGTCGCCGGGGCGACCCAGGAACCGGCGCTGGTGGAGACGGTCAGTACTCCCCGGCCCGCGTAGACGATCTGGTGGTCGTCGTGACGATGCGCGTCGATCTCCCCGCCGGCGGCCAGGTGCTGGGTGCGGGTGGGAGCCACAGGGGTATGGCGGACTTCCGTCATTGTCTGGCAGTTTATCGGAAGCGCGACGTGCCGAGTGCCACGCAGGATGACGAGGTGCGAAGAAACCTCTCGATCACTCTGCTGTCCGTCGGGCACGGTTGCGTCGACGTCTACCAGGGGGCCGTTGCCGCCCTCGTGCCCTTCTTCGTCTCCGAGCGCGCCTACGGTTATGCCGCCGTCTCGGGGGTCGTGCTCGCGTCCTCGTTGCTGTCCTCGGTGGCTCAGCCGCTGTTCGGTGTGCTCACCGACCGCCGGGCCAGAACCTGGCTGCTCCCGGTCGGCACCCTGCTCGCGGGCCTGGGCATCGCACTGAGCGGGCTGAGCGAGTCCTACGTCGTCACGCTCGCGGTCGTCGCGGTTTCCGGGATCGGAGTGGCGGCGTACCACCCGGAGTCCGCGCGGGTGGCCAGGATCGCCGGCGGTGGCAGTCACCGCGCGATGGGGTGGTTTTCGCTCGGCGGCAATCTCGGCTTCGCGCTGGCGCCGCTCGCCGTCGCTGCCGTGGTAGCCGTCGGCGGACTACGGCTGACACCGCTGCTCCTGCTGCCGGCCGCGGTCGGTGCCGCGCTGTGCCTGCCCGTGCTGCGCGCACTGGAGTCCCGGGTGTCCGAGACGGCCAAGCCCTCCGCGAGGCCCCGGGACGACGTCGCGTCGTTCGTACGGCTCTCCCTGGCCGTGGTGTGCCGCTCCATCGCGTTCGTCGGCCTCAGCACGTTCATCTCGCTCTACGCGGCCGAGCGCGTGGACGGCAGCAGGATCGCCGGCACGGCCGCGCTGTTCCTGCTGTACCTCGGAGGTGCGGTGGGCAGCGTTCTCGGCGGTTGGCTGGCCAACCGTTGGGGCCGGGTCCGGGTCGCGGGCTGGTCGTACCTGGTGACGGCCGCGTCGATGGCCGGGCTGGTCCTCGTCCCGGGACCGGCCCTCTACGTGTTCGTCGCCCTGACCTCGGTCGGACTGTACGTCCCCTTCTCGCTCCAGGTGACCCTCGGTCAGGACTATCTCCCCTCGCGGGTCGGCACCGCCGCCGGCATCACGCTCGGCCTCACCGTGAGCATCGGCGGCTTGAGCAGTCCGGTCATCGGCACGCTGGCCGACTGGACGACACTCCAGACGGCCTTGACCCCGTTGATCCTGATGCCCGTGCTGGCCTGGCTGCTGTTCAGAACCCTGTCGGAGCCCTCCCTGCCGCCTCCCTCCGCTACCACGGTGTCGGAGGGAGAAGGTTACGAACGAATGCATCAAGGGTGATGGTCACTCATGTGACCGGTCGGGTCCCTTCTCGGCCTGCGTCCTGAGTCGTCGTATCCGTCAGGCGGGACACGCCTCGTCGGCGATCACGTAGTGGCCGGGTGCGGTCTGCTGGAGGGTGTGGATGGTGAACGTGTTCCACAGTCCCATGGCTTGGCCGGAACCCTCGGCGAAGGTGAGGCCACCGCTCGCGTAGGCCCTTCCGGCCGTGGTGTGGGCGTAGTTGCTCGCCGTGTGGCACGTGGGCGTGTACCCGGTGGTGGTCGCGATGACCGCCGGGGAGGCCGCGCCGGCGGTGCCCGCGGGGTCCGTGGCGGTCACGGTGTAGCTGTAGGTGGTGCCGGTGGCCAGGCCGGTGTCGGTGTAGTGGGAGGACGCGGTGGTGCTCACCTTGGTGCCATTGCGGTGGACGGTGTAGTAGCTCGCTCCGGCGACTGCTTCCCAGGTCAGGGCGACGGTCGTGTCGGTGGTCGCGGTGACGGTCAGCCCGGCGGGGGCGGGGAGTGTTCCCGGGTTCTCGCCGCCGTCGCTGTCGCCGTCCCCGTCGAGGCCCCAGAAGCGGGCGGTGTGGTAGCTGGAGCAGATGGTGTCGGGGTAGTAGGTTCCGGCGGTGCCGCACTGCTCGGTGCCGCTGCCGGGGTCGACGGCGAGTCCGTGGGCCATGCCGGAGACCGAGTACACCTCGACCGCGGGTCGGCCGGACGCGTCGTCGTACGTCGTCACCGTGGTGCCACCGGTGAGGTTCCGGGTGTCGGAGGGTGTCTGCCCGATGCCCCACACGTTCGTCCACTGGTCGCGCAGTTCGGTGGCGTTGGCGGGCCGGACGGTGGTGTCGGCGGTGCCCTGCCAGATCGCCACGCGCGGCCAGGAGGCGGTGCCCGCGGGTGCGGCGGAGCGCACGAGGTCTCCCCACTGTGCGGGCGTCCTGTCCGGTGGGCTGTACATGCAGGTGTAGGCCGCGGTCAGCGCCTCGGCGCAGCGTGCGGGCAGGCCCGAGGCGACGGATCCGCCGGCGAAGACGTCGGGGTAGGCGGCGAGCATGTTGGCCGTCATGCCGCCGCCGGCCGACAGGCCGGTGATGTAGACGCGTCCGGGGTCGCTGCCGTACTGGGCGACCGCCTTGTCGACCATCTGCTTGATCGACAGGGCCTCGCCCCGACCGCGGGCGCTGTCGCCCGCCTCGAACCAGTTGAAGCAGGAGTTGGCGTTGTTGGCGCTGGTCGTCTGGGGATAGACCACCGCGAATCCGTAACGGTCGGCGAACGTGGACCAACCCGAGTGGGCGTGGTAGTCGCTTGCGCTCTGTGTGCAGCCGTGCAGGGCGAGAACGAGTGGAGCACCGGTCGGGAGGGCGTCGGGCACGTGCGCGTACATGGACAGGTTTCCGGGATTGGTGCCGAACCCGGAGACCTGGATCAGACTCGCGGCTGACGCCTGTGGGCCGGCCGCGAGGAGGCCGGCGGTGAGGGCCAGGGCACCCGCCGCCGCGGCGGCCCAGCGGCGGATGCCCCCGGCAAGGCGGCGCGGAAGGTGCGGCTGTGACATGGGACTGTCTCCTGAGGGGTGGGGGTCACGTTCGTGAACCCGGGGACGGTGGGATTCCGCATTCGCGCGGTGTTGCATCGTCCGGCGCCCGATGCCGCATTGGCATGGTCCCGACATCCAGCGCTGCCGAGGGTCCTGTGTGACGGCCGCCCATGGCCGCGCGGGTGACCGGTCGTGTATGGCACCGGTGCGTAGAGAAACGTAGAAGAGGAGACGGTCCATGGGCTCTTCCACCGCCGGTAGCGGGTTCGCCCTCTTCCCGCGCGATACGGTGCTGTCATGTCTCGATCAGTCGAATCCGGTTCAGTCGTGTCTCCGGTCACCGCGGACGACGTCGACCTTGCCGTGCGCCTCGCCGTGGGCGTCCTCCAGGACGCACCACCGGAGGGGTGGGGCGGTAACGCCGCTTCGCTGGAGTGGGACTGCTGGGAGACCGTCGAGCACCTCGCCAACGACCTGTTGTACTACGCCGTGCAACTGGGGCCGCAGAGCCCGCCGCTGGACACCCATGTGCCTTTCGCGTTGCGCCGGAAGCGGCCGGACGGACCCATGGTCTTCGTCTACGCGGAGCGTGATGCGGGTCCGGCCGGCCTGATGCAGGTGCTGGAGGCGTGCGGCGCGCTGCTGGTCGCCATGGTGCGTACGACGCCGCCCCGCGTCCGCGCCCACCACGCCGCCGGGGTGTCGGACCCCGAAGGCTTCGCGGCGCTGGGGGTGCAGGAGACGCTGGTGCACACGCACGATGTGGCGGAAGGCCTCGGTCTTGCCTGGACCCCGCCCTCCGCTCTCTGCTCGCGAGTGCTCGCCCGTCTGTTTCCCGAGGCTCCGGGGGGCGCGGATCCCTGGCTCACCCTGCTGTGGGCCACCGGCCGCGCCGAACTGCCGGGGCACCCTCGCCTCACCACGTGGCGCTCGGACAGCACACCGCGGTCGTAGGAGCGGATCGGCCTCAGCCGCGGCCAGGTGATGATCGTGCTCTTACCGCGGCCGGCATCGTGCCTGTCCTTACCTGTAGGGCTCCCACCGGCGACCCAGGGTGTCGTACATGTACCGGGGCAGGTCCGCGATGGCGCTGGTGCGAAACGGGCGACCGTCGTCGTCGATGCGCACGGTGCCCTCGCGGCCCTGGGAGGACCAGTCCAGCTCCAGGTACCAGCGGCAGTCGCACGAGCTGGTCTCGGCCGTGACCAGCAGCACCTCGGGGTCCTTCGCCGAGACACGGTAGGGCATGCGCACGGCCGGGATCGGCGTGCCGGAGTCGTTCCCGGCGACCGCGCGGGCGATGGGTCGGTCCTTGTCCAAGTCCACGGCGAAGTACCGGGGAGTGATCGAGCCGCCGCAGCCCTGATCCATGGCGTAGGCGTTGCCCTCGGCCGGCGCCGTACGGCCGACCACGCGCACGCGCAGCGCCTCCAGCACCACGGCCGTGTCGCTGCGCCCCTGAACCGACAGTCGCACGAGCGTTTCGCGGCCGTGCACCGCGCTCTGCGCCGCCGCCCACGGCGCCGCGTCCTGCGGGGCGGGAGGAGGGGGGACCTCGCTCGGCGGCTTGTCGATGACGTAGTCGTGACCGCAACCCAGCTTCCACTCGTGGGAGTCGACGGACCAGGTGAGCGGAAACCCGGCGGGCTGTTCGCCGTGAGGCGGAGCGGATGTCGCGCCGGGCGGCCGGGAAGTGCCCGGCTCGTTCTGCGGAGTGGCGGTGCCCGAGGGCCGCTCGGAGGTGGGGGTGTCGCTCGGGCTGGGTGAGGCGTCCCGTCGCTCGGGCGCCCTGGCCTCCGCCGTACCGGACGCCGTCGGACCGCCGACCCGGGCAGGACCGTCGGCGGACGCCCGCCGCCCGTCCGGCAGCGCCGACAGGGCCCCGAGCGTCGCGAGCACGGCACAGACGGAGGCCAGCCCGACCACGAGACGTCTACGGCGGTACCAGGGGCGGTGCGGGGCCGCGGGCACGCCGGGCGGCCTGGGCCAAGGGTGCGTTTCGGCGACCGGGCTGCTGGTGGCGTTCGGCGCGGCGTCCGGTGTGGCGACCGGACCGCCGTCGGCGTTCGGCGTCGTGTCCGGCCCGGTGATGCCCTCCACCGCTGCGCCCGGCCCGTCGTCCGCCGCGTCGTTCAGCGCTTCCGCCGCCGTGGTGTCGGGCGGGGTCTTTGCCGCCCCCGCCGTACGAGGCCGACGGCGGGCCGCCACTGCCAGGAGCCAACGGCGGTGGAGTTCCAGGCGTTGCTCCGAGGTCGCCCCGCACAGGGCCGCGAAGCGTTCCACGGGGGCGAAGCCGAGCGGCACCGTGTCGCCCGCGCAGTAGCGGTGAAGCGTCGAGGTGTTCATGCCCAGACGGCGGGCCAGCGAGCCATAGCTCCGGTCCGTGCGTTCCTTCAGCGCCCGCAGCAGCGCCGCGAACTCGGCCACCTCGTCGATGCCGTCGCCGTCGTCCTGTGCCGACACAGGTCCCCCCGGTCCTCGTACGACCCCGCCCGGCCCGGGACGGCATCCCAGGCACCCATGTACCTGCACGTCAGACGGGCTGGGATGGTTCCACCGTGCCCGATCGGCCGTCGGCTGTTGCGCCCGGCCACTGTGACCGCGGATGCTCTTGGTGCCGCACCGACCAGGCCCGGGCCGACGAGCCGGCCTCGCCGCGGCATCCACGTCCATGCACTCATCCACGGGGGAACACCCATGTCCCTGCGCATCCGAACGAGCGCTCTCACCGCACTCACCGCCGCCGCCCTCACGGCGGGCACGGTCCTCACGGCACCTGCCGCCGGCGCCGCGCCGAAGACCGCCGCACCCAAGTTCCTGTCGGCGTCCCAGCTGCCGCCGCACCCGACGTCGTCCTGGACCGCCGGGCCGGTCACCGACGGGTTCCCGGAGGGACTCGGCCTCTGCGTGAGCACGGAGGGCGTGCCCGCCTACGACTACCGGCACCGGGAGTTCTGGACCGACCTGGACACCAGCGCAGTGCAGTTGACCGTCGTGACGGGCACAGCCGCCCAGGCCAAGGCCCTGGCGAAGCACTACGACGACCTGATCCGCACCTGCGCCGACCGCATCGAGGAGTCCTCGCCCGACGTCGAGGCCGAGGGCCGGGACTACGGCAGGCTGCCGGTCGAGGAGGGCGCCCGCGTCCGCGGCCTGCACACCGAGACGTCGTGGGGCGCCACAGACATCGCCCTGCTGTCGGTCGGGCGGGACGGCAGGACCGTCACCGTCGTGCGGTGGGGACAGATGGGCGACTTCGGGAACGCGCCCGTGGCCGCCTTCAAGAAGACCACGAGCACGGCCGTCGACAAGCTGTACTGACCGGGCCGGTCACCGGACAGGGCCCGGGGCCGCCCTCCCGCCACGGGGGTCGGGAGGACGGCCCCGCATGGGTCGTGCACCGGGCGAGGCGGGGACCGTCATACGTCGGCCACCCCCCGGGGGCCGCCGCTGACCCGGTCTTGGATCAGAAGATCGTGGGCGCCGCCGACCACACCGGTCCCTGCGCCCACCCCGGACCGTCAACCACCGGCCGCGCCCACGCATGCGGCCAACTCCAGTGAGTACGGAAGCACGGCCGACAGTACCGCCACTACAGTCCCGCTCAGCATTGCTGCCCAGGTCAATGCCAGGGCAAGCGCGCCGCCCCCGTGTTCCGAGCCCGCCTTCACCAGCATTGCTCGCAGCCCTACTTGCTGCCGCAGGCTCTGCGGGCACGGGTGCAGCCGGATGGGTGGCCCGGCCGTCGGGATGTGCAGGTACGTCTTCAGGTTGAGCGTCGTGGGCGAGTAGACCGGCAGGTCGGTGGTGAGCCGGCCGCAGTACAGCTGCGCGGACTCGCGGCCGGGCCTGTCCCACACGTCCGCGCCCCAGGAGAACATCTCGGCGCTTCCGATGATCGGTATCTCGATTCACGCACTGCTCCGAGGAGAGCAGACAGTCGGCGCCGCATCGGCTGCCGGGCGTCGGGCTTGGGGTGTGAGGCGAGGGGGACAGGGGTATGCAGCTTTCCCAAAGGGGGAAGCTGGGGGCAGTCCGGACGAAGCGGAGCGAGTCGTCGCTCGGCTCGGTTTCCGGGACTTACTGCTCGCCGTCCGGAGTGACTCCCTCGCATGGGCACCGTACTGGCGGGTGCTCGCGTCCGATCCGTCAACGACCAGTGGAGGCGAGTCGCCATGACCGACGGTGCGCGTCCGACGCAGGGGCCGGCCCCGGAAGACGATGTGTGGGACGTCTCGATCGTCCTGCAGAACCCGGACGACGGAAGTCAGATATCGACCGCCGACCAGCTCACCGACCGGCTGCGAGACCGGATGACCGACGTCAGGCAGGGCATCCGTGCCGGAACGGCGGCTGCGTTGGCGAGTATCCGCGACCTGCCGAGCGCGTCCGGCTGGTCGGCTCAGGAAGTCGAGGTCGACTTCTCGCTGACTTTAAAGGCCGAGGCCGGGGTCGTGATCTCGAAGATCGGTGCGGAGGCGGCGCTGGGCATCACGGTGCGGTTCGCCAGGTCGGCGCCGGACCCGGGGGAGGCCTGAGTGCAGGGAAGAGTCGTCATCACACGCGACGGACGCCGGCTGGCCCGGGGCAGCGGCGTCGTCATCGCGCGCCGCAGGGCGGTCACCGCGGCGCACGTCGTCGACGGGTACGCGCCCGAGGACATCGTGCTGCGGCTGGAGGGCGGCGCGGGGGACATCGGCGTGGTCCAGGTGGAGTCCGATGCCGGACTGGACGTGGCCGTACTGCACCTGGATGCGGACACGCCTCACGTTTCGCCCGTCACCACCATCGCTGACGGCGAGCGCTGGCGCGTCTCTCTGCCCGTCACGGCCACCGACCCGCAGCTGACGGGACAGGTCACCTCGGCCGGCCGGCCGTACCGGACCCGCAGCGGCGGCAACGTCTTCGCCATGCAGCTCCACGTCAACGAGACGATCAAGGACTACAGCTCGTACTCGGGAAGCGCGGTCCTGCTCGACGACGGGCACGGGCGGGTGGCGGGGATCCTGGTGGAGCAACAGCTCGTCCGGTTCCGGGGCGCCGGCGGGAGCCGTCCGGCGGCCAACGTCCTCTACGCCGTTCCCATGGTGGCCGTGCTGCTGCGCTTCGACATCCTGGTCCCGACCGGACGGGTGCCGGTCGGCGGCGGGGCCCCGACCGAGTACGACGTGCTTGACCAGGCGACCGGTCTTCACCGGCAGGCCGCCGAAGCCGTCGACATCGTCCCGCTGCCGCCTCGTGAGGCCATCGTGCAGGCGGCGGTCGCCCTCCAGGACGCCGCGACCTTCATGCGAGGTCAGGGCTGGGACCCTCGCGTCCTGCTGGTGCCCCACCTGACCTCGCCGCAGTGGTACGGGCTGCTCAGGAGCTACCAGGGCGTCAAGTGGGCCGGGCTGTCCCCCGTCTCCGCTGCGATCGACGCGTTGAAACGCGACGCGGAGGAGGACGGCGCGGCGCGATGGAGGATGTGGGTGGTTGCCGGTGGGGAGGCCAAGCCGTTCACCGGGCTGGTCATTTCCGGGGCACGCGGTTACAACCGGCGGCTCGCGGATGCCCTGACCGCGTGCCTGCGCGTGCCCGGGGTGATGAACAACCGTACGGAGCAAGGGGCCATCGCCCGCGGCGTCAGTCCCTCCGTGGGGGCCTACCTGGCTCTCCAGTGGACGCGGCTCCACTACGGGGAGGGCCCGGTCGACTTCGACTCCGCCACACTCCTCAGGCCCGGCCCCCGGCGCACGCCCCTCTACGGCCAGCGCCATCTGCTGGCCAAGTTCGACGACGGGGAGCGGACCTACACGATCGGTGAGGGCGACTGGCGCGAGCGAACCTACTACACCGACTCCCGGGTGACGATCTTCGAGACGACTCCCGGCTACCGACGCTTCGGCATCCGCCCGGCCGTCCCCGGTCAGGCACTGGAACCAGCACCCCGGCCTGCGCCCGCCGCCCCGGCCTGAGGAACGGTCGGGCGGCGCCACCGCCGCCGGCGGTACAGAGGCCACGGCACCTGTACGGGGACGCGTCCGGGGGCCCTCCACTGTTCGTCGAGCCGGCGCAGGCGGTGCAGGACACGACCTAGGTGTACTGCCCAGCCAGGTTGGTCGAGTTTGTGCGACGACACGGTCTGAACTTGTAGGACGGCGAAGGCCTCCGGTTGTGGAGTGGAGCTGTCGAGGAACCGCTCCGCCAACCAGGAGGCCTTCGTGTCTCACGCTAACGCCGCTCTGACGCCCCGTGCACGTCTTCGCCTGGCGCGTCTGATTGTGGATGAGGGATGGCCGGTCGCCCGTGCGGCCGAGCGCTACGACGTGTCCTGGCCCACCGCCAGGCGATGGGCCGACCGGTACGCCGAATCAGGGCCGGCCGCGATGGCCGACCGGTCCTCACGGCCTCACCGGAGCCCGGCCCGGACCACTCAGCCGCAGGTCCGCAAGATCGTGCACCTGCGCTGGAAGCAGCGGCTGGGACCGGTCTAGATCACGCGGTGCTGACCCGCTGCCGGATCAACCGCCTCTCCCACATCGACCGCGCCACCGGGGAGCCGGTCCGCCGCTACGAACACCCCCACCCCGGCGC